>NZ_JBFBNR010000010.1:0-255729 GCF_040687675.1 Kitasatospora sp. NPDC056731 | reverse complement strand
GGCGTCCAGCGACATCGTCTTCAGCAGCGAGGCGGTGCGCGGCTTGACCGCGTTCTTCCCGTCCCCTGATGCGCGGGGCGGGCCGACCGGCCAGGATGGGCGGTATGCCGACGATGACCGATGACCAGTGGCGGGCGTTCCTCTCCGAGGGCACCCGCACCGCCAAGCTCGCCACCACCCGGGCCGACGGCCGCCCGCACGTCGCGCCGGTCTGGTTCCTGCTGGACGGCGACGAGCTCGTCTTCAACACCGGTGCGGGCACCGTCAAGGGCCGCACCCTGGCCCGCGACGGCCGGGTGATGATCTGCGTGGACGACGACCGGCCGCCCTTCGCGTACGTCCTCGTGCAGGGCACCGCCCGGCTGAGCGAGGATCTGGCCGAGGTGCGCGCCTGGGCCACCCGGATCGCCGCCCGGTACATGGGGGAGGACGTCGCGGAGCAGTACGGGGCCCGGAACGGCGTGCCGGGGGAACTGCTCGTTCGGGTGAAGATCGAGAAGGTCTCCGCAGAACACGGGGTGGCCCTCTGAAAAGCCGGTGCCACTGTCAGTGGTGCATGGCAGGCTTCCCGGTATGACGGCGTGGACCCTCAACGACATCGAACGTGCGATCCGCTCCTCCTGGGGTGTCGACACCTGTGCGCCCGAGGATCTGGCCCACTGGCGTCCCGACAATCCCGCCCGCGGCCAGTGCGGGGTGACGGCGATGGTGGTGCACGACCTGCTGGGCGGCGAGCTGATGATGGGCGAGGTGCACGTCGGCGGGATCCGGACGGATCTGCACTGGTGGAACCGCTTCGCCACCGGCATCGAGATCGACCTCACCCGCGAGCAGTTCGGGCCGGACGAACTGGTCAGCCCCGGCCGTCCGGTCGCCCGCCCGACCCGCCCCGGCCGGCTCCAGGCCCAGTACGAGCTGCTGAGCCACCGGGTGGTCACCGAACTGGAGCGCGGCCGCGTCCGGCTGCCGGAGCGCGCCTGCGCGTGAGTCCGTCCAGTACGCAGGGGCCACCGTCTCCTGACGTACAGTCATCCGCAATGCGGTGACGGTGACGGCGACGGGAGTGTGCGATGGCCGGGGCGACGATCGGCTTCGTGGGGCTGGGCGCGATGGGGCGGGGAATGGCCGGCAGCCTGCTGCGGGCCGGCCACGCCGTCCGGGTCTGGAACCGCTCGCCCGAGCCGGTGGCCGCCCTGGTGGCCGAGGGCGCCGAGGCGGCCGGCACGCTCGCCGAGGTGTACGCCGCCGACACCGTGGTCTCCATGCTCGCCAACGACGAGGCGGTCGAACGGCTGCTGCTCGATCCCGCCCTGCTCGCGGGATCCGCGACGACCCTGCACGTCAACATGGCCAGCATCTCCGTCGGGCTCGCCGAGCGCGCCGAGGCGCTGCACACCGAGCACGGCATCGGCTACCTGGCCGCCCCGGTCCTCGGCCGTCCGCCGGTCGCGGCGGCTGGCCGGTTGAACATCCTGACCGCCGGCGCGCCGGAGCTGCTGGCCCGCGCGGAGCCGCTGTTCGCCGCGATGGGGGAGCGCACCTGGCACTTCGGTGCGAGCCCGCGACAGGCCAACACCGCCAAGATCAGCACCAACTTCCTGCTGGCCTGCGCGATCGAGTCGATGGCCGAGGCGTGCAGCCTGGCCGAGGCCCACGGCGTCCGGCCGACCGACCTGGTCGAGATGCTCACCGGCACGCTGTTCCCGGGGCCGGTCTACTCCGGCTACGGCGCGATGGTGGCCGAACGCCGCTACGAGCCGGCCGGGTTCAGACTGCCGCTGGGGCTCAAGGACGTCGGCCTGGCCCTGGAGGCCGGGGCCGCGCGGAACGTCCCGCTCCCGTTCGGCGGCATCCTGCGGGATGCCTTCCTGGACGCGCTGGCCCACGGCGACGCGGACAAGGACTGGGCGGCCGTCGCGGCCGTCGCCCGGCGCCGGGCCGGCCTGCCCGCCTGAGTGAACTCCCGGGCGCCGGACGTGGAATAACCGGGGTGCGGGGGGCGCTCGCACCTCCATCCGCACCACCGACCGGGGGAGTTCCGATGGCCGACCAGCCGGCCGGCGCCGAGGCGCCGCGCACCTTTCTGTTCCTCGACGCCAGTTCGCGTGCCGGCGGCAACTCCGAGCAACTCGCCCGGCTGGCCGCCGAGGCGAGCCTGCCGGCCGGGTCGGAGCAGCGCTGGCTGCGGCTGAGCGAGCACCCGCTGCCGCCCTTCGAGGACCTGCGGCACGTCGGGGACGGCCGCTACCCCGAGCCGGTCGGTCATGAACGGACCTTGCTGGACGCCACGTCGGCGGCCACCGACCTGGTCTTCGTCGCACCGCTGTACTGGTACTCGCTGCCGACCAGCGCGAAGCTCTACCTCGACCACTGGTCGTCCTGGCTCCGGCAGCCCGGGGCGGACTTCCGTGCCCGGATGCGCGGCGGCACCGTCTGGGGCGTCACCGCCCTCGCCACCGAGGACGACAAGGCCGAACCGTTGATCGGCACGCTCCGGCTGACGGCCGAGTACATGGGGATGCGCTGGGGCGGCGCGCTGCTCGGCAACGGCACCCGCCCCGGGGACGTGCTGCGCGACGAGCGGGCGCTGATCGCGGCCAAGTCCTTCTTCGCGGGCTGAGCCCGCGTACCCGCTCCGGCGGGCGGTCGCATGGGCATTCGCCAGACGTTCACACGACCGATCGCTTCACGCCACGCGAGGCCGTGCGATACGGTCTTCCGGGCGTGTACCCGTCACTCTCCGGTCATCTTTCGGCAAAGAGCAAAAGCCGTACCGCAGGACGGAATTGGGCGATTCGGGCACTCCCGTCCCGTGAGCGGTCCCCAGCGTGACACCCGCCTTCCGGAGTGGCCGGATCCTTAGGTAATCTCCGTCGGACTTTCAAGCTTCGCGGGGGGTTCGAGGCGTCCACGGCCGCCCGCCCCGCCGCACCCCGGGCCTCGCCCGGACTCTTCCGTGAGGTCTCCCTTGTCCATACGTCGCAGTCTTGCCCTTGCCGGCGTCGCCGCGCTCGCGTCCTCGCTCGTGCTGTCCGGCGCCCAGGGCGCCATGGCCGTCGGCACCACCGGTTCCCCGTCCGCCGCCGCCCAGGTGGCCGGCAAGGCCTCCCACCAGAGCCTCGACCTCTCGGTGAACGGCGTGCCCGGCACCTTCATCGCCGGCGGCGACGCCCGCGACTTCACCTTCAAGATCGACAACTCGACGAAGCACGACTTCCTCTTCCTCCCGCTGCTCAAGTTCAAGAACAAGGCGGGCTCGCTCAAGGCGAAGGACCTCAAGGTCCAGTACCAGCTGCCCGGCGGCCAGTGGCAGACCGGTTCGGTCGCCGCCGACGGCGGCGAGGACAAGGACAAGTCCGTCCTCACCCTGCTCGGCGCCCTCGGCCAGGACGGCAACCCCACCGACGACGACCTGCTCGTCGTGAACCGCGGCAAGAGCTTCTCGATCAAGGTCCGGGTCTCCTTCACCTCGGAGGCGCCGCTCGGCCGGGCCGGCGTCGTCCCGGTGGTGTTCTCCGCCGAGCTCGACGACGAGACCCACGCGCCGGTCGACGGGGGCCACCTCAGCTGCGACGGCGTCCGCGGCGCGGGCTTCGTGATCAAGGCGGGCGGCGGCGGCAAGCCGAGCCCGACCATCACCCCGACCCACACCGGCAAGCCCAGCCCGACCGCGAGCACCTCGCCGACCACCTCCACCTCGCCGACCACCTCCACCTCGCCGACCACCTCCACCTCGCCGACGCCCTCCCACTCGGCGACCGCGAGCACGTCGCCGACGGCCACCACCACGGCCACCGCCACTGCCACGGCCACCACCTCCACCTCGGCCACCCCGAGCGCCGAGCCGACCACGCCGTCGCCCTCGGTCCCGCCGACCACCCCGACCATTCCGACCACCCCGACCACGGGCGAGCCGTCCGGCTCCGCCTCCGCGTCGACCTCCGCCCCGGCCCCGGCCGACGGCAACGGCGACACCGCCGGCCCGATCGACTTCCCGGTGGCCGTCCCGACCCTCACCCCGCCGCCGCTCACCCCGGCCGCCGTCACCAAGGCCAAGGCCGCCGCCGACAACGGCGACAAGGCCCTGGCCCAGACCGGTGGCGGTGACGACACCACCGCCATCGCCGTGGCCGGCGGCGCCGTGCTGCTCGCCGGTGTCGGCACCCTCGTGGCGCTTCGCCGCCGCAAGTCGGCCCAGCAGGGCTGACCGCGGCCGCAAGGCTCGCTCCAGCCGTTACACCGAGGCGGTACCCGCCTGACAACTGCCCGCGCCGCCCGGCCGTCCGTTCGACGGACCTCCGGGCGGCGCGGGCGGGACACCTCCGTCACATAGGATGTCCGGCCGGAGGGGGGCGGAACCGGCGGGGAGAGGGACAGGTGCGGGGATCACGCACGGCACGGACGGCCACCGACTACGAGTCGGCGACCGGGCGGATCGCGGGGCTGCCGCTGCGCAGGCACCACGTTCTGCTGGTGGCCTGGACGGTGCTCTGGTTCTTCCTGGTCGAGCCCAGCGGAGGCTTCTCCTGGCACTACCTGCGCCAGGGTGAGCAGCTGCTCTTCAGCGACCACCCGGACGGCGGGCTGGCGCTCTACGCCCACCACCCGGAGCTGCAGATCGGCCCGGTCAGCCTGGCCGTGGCCCGGCTCACGGCCCCGTTCTCGGCCCACACCGGCCAGCTGATCGCCGAGGCGGCGATGTCCGGGCTCGGCCTGGTGATGCTGGTCCTGATCGGTCGCACCGCCGCCCTGTACTACCTGGGCACCGGCACCAACCACCGCCGGCTCCAGCAGCGCCTGCTGATCGCCGGGCTGGCGTTCATCCCGATGTGGGTCGAGGTCTCGGTCCGCTTCGCGCACCTGGACGACGTCCTGGCGCTGTTCTTCACCACCCTCGCCGTGCACGCCCTGGCCCGCGGCAAACCCACCATGGTCGGCGTCTACCTGGCGCTGGCGGTGGACTCCAAGCCCTGGGCGATCGCCTTCGCCCCGCTGATCCTGGCGCTGCCCAGGCCCGCCTGGCTGCGCAGTGCGCTCTGGTTCGTCGGACTGGTGGCGATCGCCTGGCTGCCGTTCTACCTGGGCAATCTGGACACCCTGGCCGCCGCCAAGTTCACCATCCCCAACCAGCCGGCCTCCGCACTGCGCTGGTTCGGGGTGACCGACCCGGCCACCCCCTGGTGGGACCGTCCGACCCAGTTCGCCCTCGGCCTCGGCCTCGGCACCATCGCGGTCTGGCGCGGCCGCTGGCCGGCCGTGGTGCTGCTCGGCGCGGACGCCCGGATCCTGCTCGACCCGAGCGTCTACACCTACTACACGGCCTCGATCCTGCTCGGCACCCTGCTCTGGGACGCGGTCGGGCAGAAGCGGCTCGTCCCGTGGTGGAGCTGGATAGCGCTGGCCGCGCTGTACGGCGGGACGCTGCTCATCCCGTCCGACGCGGGCCGCGGCTTCGTCCGGCTGGCCTTCGTGGTGGTCTCCGCCGCGTACGTGCTGTTCTGGCCCACCCAGCAGACGCGCCGCCCGCGGTCCCCGGCGGACGGCGAGGGGCGGCGCCGTTCCTCCCGGCGGCGCGAGCGCGTCCTGACCGGCACCGGAGTCTGACCGGCACCGGCCCCGGCACGGGCGCAGTCACGGCGCCGGGGCCCTCCCTTCCGAGGACGGCTTGACCCTCACGCGGCGTGAGAGCGGAGGCTGGTGGTCAGCACGAAGGGAGAACCCGGATGAGCAGCGAGGGCTACTCGGTCGGCGCCGTGGCCAAGATCGCCAAGGTGACCGTCCGCACCCTGCACCACTACGACGAGATCGGCCTGTTGTCCCCCGCGGACCGCACCCGGACCGGCTACCGCCGCTACCAGGACGCCGACCTCGACCGGTTGCAGCAGATCCTCTTCTACCGCGAACTCGGGTTCCCCCTGGAAGAGATCGCGGCGATCCTGGACGACGACTCGGTCAGCCCGAGCGAGCACCTCCGGCGGCAGCACCAACTGCTGACCGACCGGATCAGGCACCTCCAGGACCTCGCCACAGCCGTCGAACACGCCATGGAGGCACGAAGAATGGGCATTCAGCTGAGCCCGGAGGAGAAGTTCGAGATCTTCGGCGAGGGCTACCAGGAGGAGTGGGAGCAGGAGGCCGAACAGCGCTGGGGCGACACCGCGGCCTGGGCCGAGTCGCAGCGCCGCACCGGCGGCTACGACAAGGCCGACTGGCAGCGGATCCAGACGGAGATGGCCGACCTCAACACCCGCCTGGTCGAGGCGCTCACCGCCGGCGAACCCGCCGACGGCGCCGCCGCCACGGACCTCGCCGAGGCGCACCGGCAGCACATCTGCCAGAACTTCTACGACTGCACGTTCACCATCCACCGCGGCCTGGCCGGGCTGTACGTCTCCGACCCGCGGTGGACCGCCACCTACGAGAACCTCGCCCCGGGCCTGGCGCAGTGGCTGCACGACGCCATCCTCGCCAACGCGGACCGGCACGAGAAGGCATAGTCGCCGCCGGATGCCGGATGCCGGATGCCGGATGCCGGATGCCGGATGCCGGATGCCGGATGCCGGATACCGGGCCGCGTGGCCGGGGGGCTACGCGACCCCGCGCCCGAAGGAGCGCCGGTAGGCGGTCGGGGAGGTGCGCATCACCCGGCCGAAGTGGTGGCGGAAGGTCGCGGCGCTCTCGAAGCCGACCGCCGCCGCGATCTCCTCCACCGTCCCCTCCGGTGACTCCAGCAACGGCAGGCTGGCCGCGATGCGCTGGGTGACGACCCAGCGCATCGGGCTGGTGCCGTTGCGGGCCGTGAAGTGCCGCAGGTACGAGCGGTCCGACATCCGGGCGGCGCGGGCCAGCAGCGGGATGGTCAGCGGGGACGCCAGGTGGCCCATCGCCCACTGCATGCTGCGGGCGACCCCGTCGTCCTCCTCCTCGACCGGGCGGACGGCGGCCTCGATGAACTGGGCCTGCCCGCCGTCCCGGTGCGGCGCCACCACGAAGCGGCGGGCCACGCTGTTGGCGACCTTGGCGCCGTGGTCGCGGCGGACCAGGTGCAGGCAGAGGTCGATCCCGGCGGCGCTGCCCGCGCTGGTGAGCACGTTCCCGTTGTCGACGTACAGCACGTCCGGGTTGACCCGCACGTCCGGGTGGCGCTGCTGGAGCAGGTCGGCGTACCGCCAGTGGGTGGTCGCCTCCTGCCCGTCGAGCAGTCCGGCGGCGGCCAGCGCGAAGGCGCCCGAGCAGATCGAGACGATCCGGGCGCCGCGCTCGTGCGCCGTCCGCAGCGCGGTGACCAGTCCGGGGGAGACCGCGCCGCTGAACGCGTTCGGCACCCCGGGGACCACCACGGTGTCGGCCGAGGCCAGTTCGTCCAGCCCGTGCCGGGCGGTCAGCGCGAACCCGCCCACCGCGTCCAGCGCCGTCCCGGGCCGGTCGGCGCACACCTTCAGCCCGTACCAGGGCGCTGCCAGCAGGCCGCCCAGTTCCGGCCGGGCCAGCCCGAACACCTCCACCACCACGCCGAGTTCAAAGGGCGCCATGCCCGCGAAGGCGTACACCGCGACGTGGTGCACCGGCTCCGGGCGGGGGCCGATGACGACGGGCACCGGGCCCGGCCCGGTGCCGACCGGGCCCTCGACGTGCTGCTCGGTCATGCGGACCCCCTGCTGACGGGTGGCGGGATGGCGGTGAGTGTAGCCGTTCCGGCCGGCCGGGAATCCTGCTCGAATCCACCTGCAACCTCCACCCCGGTCACACGTCCATTGGTACGGGGGCGGAGAGGGGCGGGCCGAGAGCGGCTGTCAGGATCTCCCCGATCACGATCTTGATCAGGAGTCCTGACGGTCCGGCGAGAGCCGCCACCGTCCCGGGGGAAAGCGGAAACGCGCATGTCCATGGCCATCGGGCCGATCGCCGGGCCGACGAGGGGGCGCGGTTTCTCCGTTCGCGGAGTGGTCGCCGTGCTGTTCGGCGCGCAGGAGGCCGACGAGGTGCCCGCCGGTCCGGGCGACGAGCCGGCGGCGCAGCGCCGTTCCGGCTTCCGGCTGCTGCGCGGCGGGCGCAAGCCCGCGGAGGGCCGGCCCACCCTGACCGACCTGTACCACGCCCACCGGCTGGGCCTGGTGCGGATGGCCGTCCTCCTGGTCGACCACCAGGACCTGGCCGAGGACGTCGTCCAGGAGGCCTTCACCCAGCTCTACCAGCGGTACGGCGAGCACCTGGACGACCTGGACAACGCGCTCGGGTACCTGCGCACCGCGGTGGTCAACGGCGCCCGGTCGGTGCTGCGCCGCCGGAAGACCGCCCGCGAGTACGTCCCGCCGCACGAGCCCGACGCCGCCTCCGCGGAGGACCACGCGGTGCTCAACGACGAGCACCGGCGGGTGCTCGCGGCCATGCAGGAGCTGACCCCCCGCCAGCGCGAGGTGCTGGTGCTGCGCTACTGGTCCGACCTGTCGGAGGCGCAGATCGCCGAGACCCTGGGGCTGTCCCGGGGTGCCGTGAAGTCCACCGCCAGCCGGGCCCTGGACGCCTTGGAAAAGCATCTGGAGAAGGTTCGATGACCGACAAGCTCCCCGGCCGCGAGAGCGGAGGCCGAGACGGTGACGGGCCGGCCGAGACGGCGACCGAACGGCTGCTGCGCGAGGCGATGAACGCCCGCACCTCGCTGATCACCGCGCGCGGCCTGCGCCCGGCGCAACCGCCGCGCGGCCGGGTGCGGCGCTTGCGCCCGGTGTACCTGACCGCCGTGCCGGTCTTCGCGCTGGCCGCCTCCCTGGCGATCGGCCTGCTCACCTTCCACGGCGACCCGCTGGCCAGGAAGGACGTCCCCCCGCCGGCCGCCACCACGACGACCTCGCCGAGCCCGACCCCCGAACCGACCGCCGCCCCGACCCCCACGGCCCCCTCGCCGGACACCGGCAGTCCCGCCGCCGACCCGGAGACCGGGGCCCCCCTCTCCGACCCGACGTCGGCCGGCACCCGGACGACGGTGCCGCCCACCACCCCCGCCACCACCCCGGCCACCACCGCGCCGGCCGGGACGACGTACCCCTTCCGGGGCGTCAAGTTCAAGATCCCGCCAGGCTGGCGGGCCGTCAATCCGGATCCTGCCGCCAACAGCCTCTGCATCCTGAGCCCGAGTGCTCCGCAGGACGCGTCGGCCGGGGACTGCCTGCCGCACGGCGTGCTTCTGACGGTCCTGGACCAGGAGTCGGAGTCCTGGCCGAGGCTGCCCGACCTGGATTCCGGCAGCGGTTGGTCCACGCAGCCCTGGTGCCCGGCGTGGTCCTACTCCCCCACGCTCGCCAGGAGCGGACAGATCGACAGTGTCGGCCCGACCAGGAGCACACCCACCGTGGCAGGCCGTGCCGCACGCAAGTCGCAGTGGCAGATCAACTGCGGTGGCGACGCCTTCACGGCCCAGATGTGGGCCCTGCCGAAGGACTTCGTGTCCGTCGCGGCGATCGGCCTCAAGGCCGACTACCAGCCCGGACTGATGACGATCGTCAACACCCTCGACCTGAGCGGCCGCCAGGCGCCGCCCACGGAGGCCAACCGGAACGACATCGCGGTCGCCTTCGACGGCCTGGCGGCCGGTCAGCAGCTGACGGCGGGGAGCCCGGCCGTCACCTTCTCGGTGACCTTCCGGAACACCAGCCAGAACACCTACGGCCGGTTGCAGCCGCTGGTCGTCACGGAGCCCTACCCGGGTTCGCCGCCGGCGCAGGTCGTGCAGGGGCCCAACGACGGCAAGCTGGAGCGTCAGGACGGCGACACCTGGAGGCCGGTGCCGATGGGGCCGGGCAGCGACATGGGCTACGCGCTGGCGGACCAGGCGTCGCTGTTCTCCCTGGCTCCGGGGCAGACCAGGAAGGTCACCTACCGGCTGACCCTGGGCGCCGGGAACGGCCCGGGGGACATGCCGGTCTCGGCGCAGGTGACGCTTCCGTACAACGGAAGCAAGCTGACCGTGCTCGGCGAGAAGAAGATCTCCGTCAAGGTCACCAAGTGACACGAGGGCCCGGCCTCCCCACCGCGGGGAGGCCGGGCCCTCGGTGGGTGGCTCAGGCCAGCGAGGCCATCCAGGCCTCGACCTCGTCGGCGCGGCGCGGCAGGCCGGCCGAGAGGTTCTCGTTGCCGTCGGCGGTGACCAGGATGTCGTCCTCGATCCGGACGCCGATGCCGCGGTACTCCTGCGGCACGGTCAGGTCGTCCTGCTGGAAGTACAGGCCGGGCTCGACGGTGAGGACCATGCCGGGCACCAGCAGCGCGTCGGCGTGCTCCTCGCGGCGGGAGTGGGCGCAGTCGTGGACGTCGAGGCCGAGCATGTGGCCGGTGCCGTGCAGGGTCCAGCGGCGCTGGAGGCCCAGCTCCAGGACCTTCTCGACGTCGTAGGCCGAGGCGTCCAGCAGGCCCCAGGCGAGCAGGCGCTCGGCGAGCACGCGCTGCGAGGCGTCGTGGAAGTCGCGGAAGCGGGCGCCGGGCTTCACCGCGGCGATGCCGGCCTCCTGGGCGTCGTACACGGCGTCGTAGATCTTGCGCTGGAGGTCGTTGAAGCGGCCGTCGATCGGCAGGGTGCGGGTGACGTCGGCGGTGTAGAGGGTGTGGGTCTCCACGCCGGCGTCCAGCAGCAGCAGCTCGCCGGGGCGGACGTCGCCGTCGTTGCGGACCCAGTGCAGCGTGGTGGCGTGCGGGCCGGCGGCGGCGATGGTGCCGTAGCCGACGTCGTTGCCCTCGACCCGGGCGCGGCGCCAGAAGGTGCCCTCGATCCAGCGCTCGGAGGTGGCGACGGCCTGGCCGAGCTCGCGGACCACGTCGGTGAAGCCCTTGACGGTGGCGTCGCAGGCGGCGCGCAGCTCGCCGACCTCCCACTCGTCCTTGACCAGCCGCAGGCCGCTCAGGAACTCCTTGAACTCGGCGTCCCGGTCGGCGTCCAGCACGTCGGCCAGGGTGTTCTCCAGGCCGGCGTCGTAGCCGCGGACGATCCGGGTGGGCACTGCGGAGTCCTTGGTGCGCCCGGCCAGTTCCTCGGCGGCCTTGCGCACGTCGCGCGCCGGCAGGCCGAGCAGCTGCTCCTGCTCGCCCAGGCTGTTGCGGCGGCCGACCCACAGCTCGCCGTAGCCGTCCAGCCAGAACTCGCCGTTCTCGCGGTCGGAGCGGGGCAGCAGGTAGAGGGCGAACTCGTGGCCGGCGTCGCCGGTGGGCTCGGCGACGAGCACGGCGTCCTCGGTCTGGTCGCCGGTGAGGTGCACGTACTCGCTGGAGGCGCGGAAGCTGTAGTCGGTGTCGTTGGAGCGCATCCGCAGGTTGCCGGCCGGGACGACCAGCCGCTCGCCGGGGTAGGCGGCGGAGAGCCGGGCGCGGCGCTCGGCCGCGTACGGGGCCTGGGCGACCGGGACGAGGCCGTGCAGGTCGGTGTCGGCCCAGCCGGTCTTCATCGAGGCGGCCAGCTCGTCGGAGACCTCGCCGTACAGGCCGTTCTTGCGGCCCTTGAACTGCTGCGGCTCGTCGCCGCCGTCGGCTTCGGGGTTCTCGGCCACTGCGGGCGTGCGGTCCTCGGTCACGTGTAACGCCTCCTTGGGGTGGTACCGCCGCCCCTCGGGGGAGTGTCGGATCGCGACACGCGCGGGCGGCCGTGCGTCCATGGTACGGACGCCCGGCCGCTCGCCCGTTCGGGGTCGGGACGACTGTTCGGGGCGGCTATTCGAAGCGGGCCGCGAGCAGCAGCAGGTCGTCGGTGGCCGGTCCGGGCTCGGGGTCGGGGCAGACGGCCAGCAGGTGGGCGCAGAGCCGGTCCGGGTCGATCCGCACGTCGCGCGGGGCGTCGGCGGCGGCCCGGCGCAGGTTGGCCTGGCCGGCGTGCAGGGTCGGGCCGCAGCGGCGGGCCAGCCCCTCGGTGTAGAGCAGCAGGGTGTCGCCGCGGTCGGCGGTGAGCTCGACGCCGGGGGCCTCCCAGCAGGCCAGCATGCCGAGCGGGGCGGAGAGCGAGGTCTCCACGAACTCGGCGCCGTGCCGGCCGACCAGGACGGGCGGGCAGTGGCCGGCGCCGGCCAGGGTGATCCGGCGCTCCTCGGGTTCCACCCAGGCGTAGACGGCGGTGGCGGTGCGGGCCGGCTCGGTGGTCTTGAGCAGCAGTTCCAGGTCGCCGAGGACGGACACCGGGTCCTCGCCCTCCAGGACGGCGTAGGCGCGCAGCGCGGCCCGGATCCTGCCCATCGCGGCGGCCGCGCCGGGGGCGGAGCCGGGGCCCGCGCCGGGGCCGTCGCCGGAGACGGAGCCGACGGTGAGGCCGACGGTGCCGTCCGGCAGCGGGATGGCGTCGTACCAGTCGCTGCCGCAGGAGCGGTCCAGGCCGGCCGGGAGGATCCGGGCGGCCAGCCGCAGGCCGGCGGGCTGGGGGAGCCGGTCGGGCAGCAGGCCGCGGCGCAGCGCCTCGGTGGTGCGCCGGACCTTGTCCGCCTCCAGCTGTTTGGCGAGCAGCGGGGCGGCGATCCCGGCGTAGCGGTGGGCGAGCTCGCGCTGGCGCTCGGTGGGTTCGGCGGGCTCGTCGTAGAACCAGAGGGCGGCGGCGAGCGGGCCGTCCTCCTCGGTGGCGAGCGGCAGGCCGTAGCAGCCGCCGAGGCCGAGCTGGGTGGCGAGTTCGCGCAGCCGGGCGCCGGTGGCCGGGTCCTCGACGAGGTCGGGGGAGTGCAGCCGTTCGGGCCGGTCCTGTTCGCGCAGCAGCCTGGCGAGCAGGCTCTGCTCGGGCGGGACGGTCTCCAGCGCGCCGAGGCTGGCGCGGTCGAGGCCGAGGCCGACGGGCTGGCCGGGCCTGCCGCCGGGCATCCGGGTGACCAGGACGCCGCGGCGGGCGCCGAGCAGGGCGGCGCCGGAGGCGAGGACGGTGTCCAGGGTGGCGGCGAGGCCGCGGGCGCGGGCGAGCTGTTCGGTGTGCCGGTGCAGGCTGGCGAAATCGGACAGCCGTCCGGCCAAACGGTCCTGCACCCCGGCGGCCGGTGCCGTGCGGACGTCCGCCGCGCCGTCCTGCGCGTCGGCGGGGCCGGGGAAGCCCGGTGGGTCGAGGACGGTCAGCCCGCCGGCGCTGCCGGGCTCGCCCGGCTCGGAGGGTGTCGACGACGACGGGTGGGACTCGGTCATGCCGCCACTCCTGACGTGCTACGTGCCATGCGGAACCCCCAGGTACGGCCGGTGTGGAGCGATGACGGCCAAAGGGCGCGTTTCGCCTCGATTCGCTACTACTCGTCATTGATCGACAGCAATGCCACCACTTCTACACAGGCCATTTGGGGCATGTCCAGATCCAGGACGACGCGGTGGCCTGTTCCACATCCGCGAGACCCGGTCGGGGGGCGCGTACGGCCTGGCCGCGCGCCGGTCCGGTCGGGAGGCATGGAGGGGACCGGGAGCGGGCAGAACGGAGGGGACGGACCCGGCGGCCGTCCGGATCGTATGCCCGCGCCGCCCGGGACCCGGGCTGGCCGGAAGTCTCTCACTCGTACGGTGGAACCAAGCGCGCCCGGGCGGCGTCCATCCGGTCGCATACGGGATTCTCGTTCCAGGGGCTGTTTCAGTGCGCGGCCCTTCTCATGTCGTGCTCCACACCGTGATCCACGTCGTCGCCGCGCCGCCCGCCATGCCGCCCGCCCCCCTTCGCGCCGCCGGGGCCGTGCCACCGCGGGTCCGCGTGACGAGTCCCGGCGGTGCCGACGGGCCGGAGCGAACCGAGCGGTCAGGGAAAGGAACGAGCGCCATGCGTGAGAACCCGAAAGATCCGTGTCCGCCCGCCACTGCCCACCACCCCGTCCAGGACGACGTCGCACGTCAGCGCCCTGCCCGGCTCGCCGCGGCCCTGACGGCCGCCGTCGACCACCGCTGGCCCGTGGTGCCGGGGGCCGTTCTGCGCGGCGGCCAGTGCTCCTGCGGCGACCAGGACTGCACCGTGCCGGGCGCGCACCCGCACGACCCGTCGCTGCTGGCCGCCACCACGGACGCCCGGATGGTGCGCTGGTGGTGGGAGCGGCAGAGCCCGGACGCTCCGGTGCTGGCCGCCACCGGTTCGGTGGTCTCGGCGGTCAGCCTGCCGGCGGCGGCCGGCGCCCGGGCGCTGGTCTACCTGGGCGCGCTGCGGCTGCCGCTCGGTCCGGTGCTGGCGATGCCGGGCCGGTACGCGCTGCTGGTGGCCCCGTACTCGCTGGACGCGCTCGGCGAGATGCTCGCTCAACTCCCTTGGGTGCCAGGCTCGTTGCGCTACCACGGGGTGGACGGCTTCCTGCCGCTGCCGCCCGGCGGGGCGGCCGGCCGGGTGCGCTGGGTGCTGGCCCCGCGCCCGGACGCCGACGGCGGGGTGTGGCTGCCGCAGGTCGGGCCGCTGCTGGGCGAGTTGGTGGAGGCGACGGTCCGGTTGGACAGCGGTCGCTCGGCGTACTGATCCGCCGGTCCGTTCCCGGGCCGCTCGTCGGGGCCCTGCGGAAAACAAAAGATCCGGCCGCTGGCGACGGGGGATGCACCAGCGGCCGGACTCTTTAGACAGTAACAAGGATCCGCGCCCGCGCCAATTTCCAAGAGGCCCTGCCCGCCCGGAAATTGCGGCTCCATGGCGACAATGTGACGCGTATCACCCGGATCCCGGGCGCTTTAGTTCAAGGTGACCTGACGGTTCACCAGGTTCGCGCGGGCGCGCCGCTCCTCGGCGGTCAACGGGGTCTCGTCGGCGAGCACCGAGGCCAGCCGCTCGGCGAACTCGGCGGCCGGCTTCTCGCAGTCGGCGGCGGTCATGGCGAGCGGGAGATCCCAGACCGGGACGGTCAGGCCGTGCGCGCGGAACGAGCCGACCAGGCGGGTGTCCGGGCCGAGCGAGGACTGGTCGGCGGCGCTCAGCCGGGCCAGCGCGTCCAGCAGCCGCTCCTCGGGCACGGTCATCACCCAGCGCAGGTGGTTCTTGTCGGGGGTGCCGCACCAGTAGGCGGCGTCGGCGCTCGCCAGCTTCTCGGTCGGGATGGCCGAGGCGTTGGCGCGCTCCAGGGAGGCGGCGACCTCGCCGGTCGCGGTCTCGGCGTCCTCCAGCCAGAACTCGAAGCCGGTGTGCACGGCGGGCGTGAACGCGGCGTTGACGTCCAGCAGGTCCTGGAGCCGGCGTCCGCCCGCCTCGGTCCGGCGGGACGGCACCGGGTTGCCCGGCTCGGTGGCCAGCGCCAGCTCCAGGGCGTCCGCGAGGTCGCGGCTGAGGTCGCCGGAGGAGGACTGGGTCTGCAGGCCGAGCAGGATGGAGCCGTCCTGGCGGCGCAGCGCCGGCCAGGCCAGCGGCAGCACGGTGGCCAGGGTCACCGACGGGACGTCGCCGGTGGCGCCCTCGGCCACCCCGGCGGCCAGCGTCAGCGGCACCGTGGCGGCGGGCACCAGCTCGCGCAGCGCGACCCAGTCGGCCTCGCCCGACAGGCCCTCGAACGGGCGGTGCACCAGCTCCTGCACCGCGTGCGAGGCCTCCCGGCCGTGACAGGCCTTGTACCGGCGGCCCGAACCGCAGGGGCAGTTCTCGCGGGCCCCCACCACGGGGACCTCGCCCGCGACGGCGGTGGTGGACTGACGCTGCGGCGCCTTCTTGGCGGCCTTCTTGCCCATGGTGCGGCTCTCCCGGGAACGGTGGTCCTTTGCTCCGGGCAGCCTACTGACGTTCCCCCGGCGCGCGGGCACGCGCCGGGCGGACGGGTGGGGGGCGCGCGTCGGTTCAGGCGCTGCGGGCGTCACCACCGGTGCGCCGGGCGTGCCGGGCCCGGGCGGGCAGCGCCGCCCAGACCGTCACCTCGCCGGGCGCGTCGCGCACGCCCCAGTCGCTGGCCAGCTGGCCGACGATGTTCAGGCCGCGACCGCCGCGCGAGGTCAGCGAGGGGCCGGCGGGCAGCGGTCGGGTGGTCGCGCCGCCGTCGGTGACCTCCAGGGTGAGCACGCCGTCGGCGTGCAGCTGCCAGCGGACCAGCACGCCGCCGTCCGTTCCGCTCCCGTGCTCCTCGCGCTCCCGGCCGCCCGTGGCGGGGTGCGTCCCGGAGGGGACGCCGACCAGCAGCTGGTCCACCACCTCGGCCCGGGCACCGCGCCCCAGGGCCCGCAGCGGGCCGAGCGGACGGGCGTACCGACAGGCGTTGCTCAGCAGTTCGGAAAGGATCAATACGGCATCATCAATGACCGGCTCCGGTATCTGCCGGTCGCCGAGATCTCGACGCAGCCGGCGCCGTGCGACCCCGACACTCGCCGGGCCGTGCGGCACTGCCATGGTCGATGAAGTCGGCACTTCACGCGCCACCATCAACGCCACCCCCGGACCTCCTTCAGCGTATGCCGAGGGAGAGATGCCCCTTGGTAATGCGTCGGAAACGACCGCCGGACGATCCCGCGAGGACATTTCAAGCGATTGCGACCGAGGGTGGACCTGAGGTCATTCCGTGCTCACCCTGCGTCGCCCCGGTGCATGAATTCCGGCAATAACGGGCCCGGAAGGTTTGACTGCCGACCAGAACGATCAGGTTGTGTCCGGGCTTTGCGGGTGGATTTGCGGGCGGCCCGCCGCCCGACGGCGGATCACCGCCCGAGCTGCGCCAGGACCTCGGCGGGCCGGTTGGTGATGATCGCGGACACCCCGAGCTCCAGGCACAGTTCCACGTCGGCCGGTTCGTCCACGGTCCACACGTGCACCTCGTGCCCCAGCTCGCGCAGCCGCGTCACCAGCTGCGGGCGGGCCCGCACCAGGTCGATGCCCGGTCCGGCGATCCGCGCCCCGCCCGGCAGCGGGGAGCCCGGGCGCAGCCGGCCGAGCAGCGGCAGGGTCCGTTCGAACAGGAACACCCGTCGGTACTCCGGCGCCGAGGCCGCCACCCGGTCCAGCCCCACCGAGGAGAAGCTCATGATCCGGGCCGCGGGGCGCTCGCCCTCCCGGCTCGCGCCGATCTTGAAGCGTTCGAGCGTCCGCAGCAGCTCGGCCTCCACCCGGCCGCGGTAGCGCACCGGGTGCTTGGTCTCGATCGCCAGGTCCACCGGGCGGCCGCAGTCCACCACCAGCTCCAGCAGCCGCTCCAGCCGCAGCACGCCGCGCAGTTCGGGGTCGGTGCTGGGGCGGCCGGTCTTCCAGGCGCCGAAGTCGTACGCCTCCAGCTCGGCCAGCGTCATCGCCGAGACGGTGCCCTGGCCGTTGGAGACCCGGCCGATCCGGCGGTCGTGCACGCAGACCAGCTCGCCGTCGGCGGTCAGCCGGACGTCGCACTCGACCGCGTCCGCGCCCTCGTCGAGCGCGCGCCGGTACGCCGCCAGGGTGTGCTCGGGCAGGGCGTGCGAGGAACCGCGGTGGGCGATCACCTGGACGGGCGGCGTGGTGCGCGCCGCCGTCGAGGACGGGTCTGTGCTGGTCACGGGCCCCACGATAGGCGGCGGAAGTGACGCGCAGGCGAAGATGGCCCCAATCTGCGGGGCCGTCTTCGGTGCCGGTCGGTCAGCTCCGCGCCGCCCTGCGGGTCAGCGGGGTGAGCGCCCAGGTGACCAGGGCCGGCACCAGGAAGGCGAACAGCGAGGCCGACGTCCACTCCTGCGGGGTGAAGTGCAGGGCGTCCTGGGCGGAGGTCCAGAAGTCCGTCCACCAGCCGGCCACCGCGGTCGGCGCGATGAACTGGTAGACCGCGAAGCCCAGTACCCACGGCAGCAGCATCAGGCGGCGCGAGGGCGCGTCGGCGGAGAGGTTCCAGCCGTACCGGCCGGCGCCGAAGAAGTAGTCCACCGCCAGCACCGCCAGCAGCGGCACGAAGACCGAGCCGATCAGGCCGAGGAAGTTGGTGTAGGTGTCGGTGAACTTGTCGATCTGCAGCGCCAGCACGGTGATCAGCAGGCCGATCCCGCCGGTCAGCACCCGGCGGTCCACCTTCGGCAGCAGGTTCTGCACCGACATCGCGGTCGAGTACACGTTGGCGAAGGACTGGTCCGTCTCGCGCAGCACCAGCACCAGCAGGAACAGCCAGCCGGCCCAGACTCCGAGGAAGGAGTCGAAGATCCTGTTCGGGTCGCCGTCGGACTGCAGCAGGGCCATCAGGCCGAGCACGTAGCACCAGACCTGGGCGATCGTGTAGCCGGAGAAGCTGCCCCAGAACGCCGAGCGCGCGGTGCGCGAGTGCCGGGTGTAGTCGGCGGCCAGCGGGACGAAGGAGATCGACACCGCGATCATCGCGTCGGTGGCGCCCAGGAAGCCGTGCCAGTTGCCGGCGCCCGGGTCGGGCACCCCCTGGCGGCCCAACTGGACGGTGAAGTACACCATCGCGACGGCGACCGCACCGGCCACGAAGCGGCGCAGCACCGCGATCGAGCCCAGCGGCCAGATGGTCAGCGCGGTGGTCAGCGCGCCCGCCAGGAGCACGAACAGCCAGCGGTAGCCGTCGGTGTGGGCGACGGTCTGCGCGCCCACCGCGATCGTCAGCAGCTCGAACACGCCCCAGCCGACGCACTGGACGATGTTCAGCACCGTCGGGACGTACGACAGCCGGGTGCCGAACAGCCCGCGCAGGTTCGCCATCGCGGGCGCACCGGTACGGGCCCCGATCAGCGCGGCCACGCCGAGCATCGCGGTGCCGACCACGGTGCCGGCCACGATCGCGGTCACCGCGGCGGCCAGCGACAGCTCGCTGCCCTTGGCGCCGAGCACGGTCGCGGCGGTGGAGAAGCCGATCAGGCTGACGCCCAGGTTCATCCAGAGCGCGAAGTGGTCCCGGAAGCGCAGCGTGCGCGGCGGCTCGGTGTCCAGTACGAGCGGTGCCTCGGCACGCTCCGGGCGGTCCAGGACGGCGGTCGCCGTGTCGGTGGGGCCCGGGCGACCGCTGTCACCGCCGTGAGCGGTCGGGGACGGTTCGGGGAAACCCTTGGACGCGGGCGCGCCCGAAGAAGAGGATGGCGAAGCAGGCGACATGGCCGATACTCCCTACGCCGGCATTACCCGGACAGGTTCCGGCGGTCTGCGCCCCCTCGACGGTCCGCCCACGATCCCGTGGCGTACGGTCGACCAGCGCACTCTCAGCCTGGTCGGTCCAAGCTCCCGCGTGTCAGTTGTGAGCGACAGGCTAACCGGCCCGGGGGTGAACGCCAAGGCCACGGGGTGTGCGGCCCGCATCGCGGGACGTCCGGCGGAGGTGGGGGAGCCTCCGGTCGTCGGCCTGGTCGCCGGTTCGGCCGTCGAGTTGCTCGTCGGCTCGGTCGTCGGCTTGGTTGTCGGCTCGGTCGTCGGCGCAGGACAGCCTGGTCGGCGGCCCGGCTGTCGGCGGCGGCTAAGGATTCTTATGAGTTATTCAGAGGGGTCCTTACGGCAATCGAATCGGCAGTACGAAAAACTATGGTCCTTGGTTCTGTCAGCTATGGAGGTCGTTCGTGAGCACCGAGCGCGAGGTTGGGCCCACCGGGCCGCAGGGGGAGCAGCCCTCGGGCGGCCAGGCGGCGGCTGTTCCCGCTTCCGACGGCCACGCCTCGGGCGGGCACCAGCCGACACTGGCCTTCGGCCGGGTCCCCGAGCCCGCGGCCGCGCCGGCCGCCGAGGCCGCACCGGCTGAGGCCGCGCCGACGGAGGGCGTTGCGGCCGATGGTGTTCCGGCCGAGGGGGGGTACCAGCCCACCGTGGCCTTCACCAAGGTCCCCGCGCCGGAGGCGGCTCCGCAGGCCCCGGCCGCGCCGGTCGCCGACGCGCCGGCCGCCCCGGTCGACGCCGCCACCGGCTACATCGACGCGCCGCCGCCGGTCCTGCCGCCCGCCCCGCCGGTCCCGGCCGTGCCGGCGGCACCCGTCGCACCTGTCGCACCCGTCGCCGAGAGCCCGGCCCTGCCGCCGGGTGCCAACCCGTACGCCACCCCGGCCCACGGCGTCCCCGCCGCCGGCCCGCACGACCCGTACGGCACCCCGGCCGCCCCCGGTGCGCCCGCCGCGCACCCCGCGCCCGGCCACCACCCGTTCGGCGCCGGCCAGCCGCTCGGCGGCTGGGGCGCCGCCCACGACGCCGGCGGCGGCGCGGGCTACCCGGGCGGCCCGGCCGGACCGCTCGGCTACCCGGCCGACTACCCCGGCGGCCCCGGCGGCCCGCGCAAGAAGCGCGGCGGCCTGGTCGCCCTGATCGCCGCCGTCGCGCTGGTCGCCGGCGTGGCCGGCGGCGTGCTCGGCGTGACCGTCGCGGACCGCAACGACCGCACCAACAGCGCCGACGACCACCGCAGCACCACCGTCCAGGCCAGCAACACCCAGAAGAACGAGCCCGCCCCCGGCTCGATCGCCGGCATCGCGCAGAAGGCGCTGCCCAGCGTCGTCACCATCAAGGCGCAGGGCAACGGCGAGTCGGGCACCGGCACCGGCTTCGTCTTCGACACCGAGGGCCACATCCTCACCAACAACCACGTGGTCGCGCCGACCCTCAACGGCGGCAAACTGACCGTCAAGTTCGCCGACGGCACGTCCTACAACGCGTCCGTGCTGGGCCACGCCGAGGGCTACGACGTCGCCGTGATCAAGATCGACAACCCGCCGAAGAGCAAGCTGGCCCCGCTTCCGCTGGCCGACTCCGACAAGGTCAACGTCGGCGACGCCACCGTCGCGATCGGTGCGCCGTACGGCCTGGAGTCCACCGTCACCAGCGGCATCGTCAGCGCCAAGGACCGCCCGGTCGCCTCCGGCGACGAGACCGGCGGCCAGTCCTCCTACATGAACGCCCTGCAGACCGACGCCTCGATCAACCCCGGCAACTCCGGCGGCCCGCTGCTCGACTCCAGCGGCTCGGTGATCGGCATCAACTCGGCGATCCAGTCCAACGCCTCCGCCAACGGCCGGGCCGGCAGCATCGGCCTCGGCTTCGCCATCCCGATCAACCAGGCCAAGTGGGTCGCCGACACCCTGATCAAGACCGGCAAGCCGGTCTACGCCAAGCTCGACGTGCTGCGCAACGACGACTACAAGGGCGACGGCGCGCAGATCCAGACCCGCGACATCCAGGGCCAGCCGGCCGTCACCCCCGGCGGCGCCGCCGACAAGGCCGGTCTCAAGCCGGGCGACGTCATCACCAAGCTCGGCGGAGTCCCGATCGACAACGGCCCCGCCCTGGTCAGCCGGATCTGGACGCACAAGCCCGGCGAGACCGTCGACGTCGAGTACACCCGCAACGGCCAGCAGTTCAACACCAAGGTCACCCTCGGCCAGCGGGACGGCGACAGCTGACCCCCACCCGCACGAAACGGTGTGCACCGAACCCCGCCGGACCCGTTAGGCTGACCTCCGCCTGGAGAGCTGCCCGAGCGGCCTAAGGGAACAGTCTTGAAAACTGTCGTGCGGTGACCCCGTACCGTGGGTTCGAATCCCACGCTCTCCGCTGGTTGGAGAACCACCTGCTCAGGGCGGGTGCCGAGATCACTCGGCACCCGCCTTTCGCGTTTGCGGCCGGCGGAGGTTGACCCTGACACGGTGGCAGGGGGTGGAGTGGGGGCACCATGTTGAACATCGGAGACTTCGCCAGCCACGGCCGGGTGTCGGTGCGGATGCTGCGCCACTACGACGCGATCGGGCTGCTGCGGCCCGCCAGGGTGGACCCGGTCAGCGGGTACCGGTCCTACGAGGCGTCCCAACTCGCCCGGCTCAACCGGGTGATCGCGCTCAAGGAGCTCGGCTTCACGCTGCAGCAGGTGCGGGCCGTCCTGGACGAGCAGGTGGACGCGGCCGAACTGCGCGGGATGCTGCGGCTGCGCCGGGCCCAACTCGCCGAGGCGATCGCCGCGGACGAGCAGCGGCTGACCAGGGTGGAGGCGAGGCTCCGGACGATCGAGAGCGAGGGGAGCATGTCCGCACACGACGTCGTGCTGAAGCGGGTGCCGTCCGTCCGGGTGGCCGAACTGACCGCGGTGGCCGCGAGTTACGAGCCGGAGGACATCGGACCGGTGATCGGCCCGCTGTTCGCGGAGCTGTGCCGGCGGCTGGCCGAGGCCGGGATCGCCGAGGCGGGCCCGTCCGTCGCCCGGTACGAGGACGTGCCGCAGGGCGAGGGCACGGTGCTGATCCGGGTGGCCGTCCCGGTCGGGCCGGCGGTGGAGCCGGGCCGGTACGGCTTCGCGGTCCTCGACCTGCCGCCGATCGAGGAGGCGGCGACGGTCGTGCACCGCGGCTCGATGGACGAGGCGATGGGGAGCTTCCAGGAGCTGGCCCGCTTCATCGACGCGAACGGCTACCGCTCGGCCGGCTACGCCCGGGAGCTCTACCTGGAGTGCCCGGACGACCCGGCGCGGTGGGTCACGGAGTTCCAGGAGCCGGTGGTCCGCCGGTAGGCCCGGTCCGGCCGAGGTCCGCGCCCCGCAGATCCCGCCGGGGGCCCACTTGCCGGGCCTCCGGCGGGCGGGCAGAGTGCGGTGGAGGCGGCGGGCGGTGAGTGGAGGCGGCGATGGGTGACCTGACGGACCGACTGGCGCAGGGCCTTCCGGCCGGGGCGGTGGTGGTGGATCCGGACGTGACCGCCGCCTACCGCCATGACATGGCCGGCTTCTGCGCCGCCGGTGCGCCCGCCGTGGTGGTGTTCCCGGAGACGGTCGAGCAGGTGCAGCACGTGCTGCGCACCGCCACCGCGCTGCGGGTGCCGGTGGTGCCGCAGGGGGCGCGGACCGGGCTGTCGGGGGCGGCGAACGCCGTGGACGGCTGCATCGTGCTGTCGATGGTGAAGTTGAACCGGATTCTGGAGCTCGACCCGGTGAACCGGATCGCGGTGGTCGAACCCGGCGTGGTGAACGCCGAACTGTCGCGAGCAGCCGAGGAGTTGGGGCTTTCGTACCCGCCGGACCCGTCCAGCTGGGAGTCCTGCACGATCGGCGGCAACATCGGCACCGGCGCGGGCGGGCTCTGCTGCGTGAAGTACGGCGTCACCAGCGAGTACGTGCTCGGCCTGGACGTGGTGCTGGCGGACGGGCGGCTGCTGTCCACCGGGCGCCGGACGGCCAAGGGCGTGGCCGGGTACGACCTGACCCGGCTGCTGGTCGGCTCGGAGGGCACGCTGGGCGTGGTGGTCCGGGCGGTGCTCGCGCTGCGGCCCGCGCCGGCGCCGCAGCTGGCGCTGGCGGCGGAGTTCCCGAGCGCGGACGCGGCGGGCGCGGCCGTCTGCGAGGTGATGGCGCGCGGCCTGACCCCGTCGCTGATGGAGCTGATGGACGCGGTCAGCGTGCGGGCGGTCAACGACCTGGGGCGGATGGGGCTGCCGGAGACGACCCGGGCGCTGCTGCTGGTGGCCTTCGACGGGCCGGACCGGGAGGCCGGGCTGGCGCGGGTGGCGGAGCTCTGCCGGGAGGCCGGGGCGACCGAGGTGGTGCCGGCCGAGGACGAGGCGGAGTCGCAGCTGCTGCTGGAGGCCCGGCGACTGGCGCTGCCCGCGCTGGACCGGCTGGGCACCACGATGATCGACGACGTGGCGGTGCCGCGCTCCCGGCTGGCCGAGATGTTGAACGGCGTGGCGGCGATCGCCGAGCGGCACGCGCTGACCATCGGGGTGGTCAGCCATGCCGGGGACGGCAACACCCACCCGATCGTGATCTTCGACGGCTCGGACGAGGAGCAGGCGGCGCGGGCGCAGCGCTCCTTCGACGAGATCATGGCGCTGGGGCTGGAGCTGGGCGGCACGATCACCGGGGAGCACGGGGTGGGGCTGCTCAAGCGGGACTGGCTGGCGCGCGAGCTGGGGCCGGTCGCGCTGGACCTCCAGCGACAGCTGAAGGCGGTCTTCGATCCGCTGGGAATCATGAACCCGGGCAAGATGGTCTGATGGTATTTCCCCCTATTCCAGTACGACTTTCCGATGGTCTGGGAATGGCCGGAAAAGTCGACATGGGAGGGTAGTCGAACTTTTTGGGGGCGCGTTTCCTGATTTCCCTGCGCCGGGGTGGTGCGCCTGGTGGTTCGCGTGATGGCGAAGCGCCCTGCCTGGAGGGTCCTCCGAGAGGTCGCCGTTCGGGCAAAGTGCCAGCTCAGGGAGGTGTGTCGGCGCACTGTCCGATTTTCGGTCCGTTATGCGCAGCCCGGGTGGATATCACGCTAACGGGCGAAAACTGCCCTGCCGACTAGTGCTTTGTCGATTTGTTGCGGAAGTCTGTCCCTCGGCGTCGCAGCCAGCAGGTGTTCGTCTGGCCGGCGAACTCCCGCACCCCTTGCTCGACAATTGCACGATTTACAGCTTCTTGGAGGCTCTCATGGCTCGCATCCACACCCGCCGGGTGGCCGGACTCCTGCTCGCCGCCCCGCTCGCGGCCGGCCTGCTGCTGGCCGGCGCCGGCGCTGCGGCCGCCGACAACGGTGCGGGCGCCGCCGCCGGCTCCAACGCCGGCGTGGTGTCCAACGTCGGCACGGGCAACGTCTTCGGCGGGGTCGACGGCAACTACATCTCCACCCAGCAGACCGCCACCGGCGCCGGCGCCTCGAACCAGAACAACACCCTCGCGGTGAAGGACAACGCGGGCACCATCCTGGCCGGGCAGTCCAACAAGAACATCAACGTCGTGTTCGCCCCGATCTTCCACTGATCCGATCGGGCACCACCGACGGCGGGGGCGCCGGAGGTGGGCGGCCGCGGGTGAGCTGAGCGCTCGCGGAGGGGCTCGAACCAGTCTCCGGGCGGAATTCCCGCCCGGGCGCGGATCAGAACAGCGCATGACCGGCCAGCGGAAAGGGTCGCCGTGAAGCCGGCCTCGTGGGCGGTGCCGCCATCGGCACCGCCCACGAGTGCGTCCGGAGCCGGGCGCGAACCGCACGGGCCCGCTCGTCGCCGGCTGCCCGACACCGCCGGCACCGCCAGCTGCCCGACACCGCCGACAGCGCCGACACCGCTCGGGACCGCCCGCCGAGGCCCGCCCGGACGCCCCGAACACGTCCAGCGAGGGCCCGCGCCCGGAGCCGTCGGTGCTCGGCGGTACGGTTGCGCTCCGACAGCGCACCACGTGCCCGGGCCCGGGAACCACGGCCCGGCCGGGGCGGCGACCGCGGCAACGGAAGAGAGGGCGCGCGATGGCGGCGGAGGAGGAGGGCCTGACCGGCCCGGGCGAGGCCTGGCCTGCACCGGAGCCGGATCCGCGACCCGGGCCGGACGCCCGCCGGGAGCCGGCCGAGCACCGGCCCGAGCCGAAGTCCGTGCCCGAGCTGCTGCTCGGCCGCCCGCCGATGGCCCGCCCGCTGCCGACCTTCGACGCCGAGGCCGCGCCCGCCGAGCCCGGCCCGCTGTTCGTGGACTGGCTCGCCACCGCGCTGGCCGCCGGCGTGCCGGACCCGCAGGTGGTCACCCTCTCCACGGTCGACGCGGACGGCCTGCCGGACGCCCGGGTGCTGGTGCTGCGCGACGTCGACGCGTCCGGCACCGGCTGGGTCTTCTCCGCCGCCGCCGACAGCCCCAAGGGCCGCCAGCTGGCCGACCACCCGGCCGCCGCGCTGACCGTCTACTGGCCCCAGCTGGGCCGCCAGGTGCGGATCCGCGGCACCGTCGAGCGGGCCGCCGACCTGGTCGCCGCCGCCGAGTTCGCCACCCGCTCCCCGGATGCCCGGGTCGGCGCGCTGGTCGGGCGGCAGAGCGAGCCGATGGCCTCGCTCGCCGAGTACGACGAGGCCGTCGCCGTCGCCCGCCGCCGGCTGGAGGCCACCCCGGACGCGGTCGCGGCCGGGCACGCGGTCTACACCCTGTGGGCGCACGAGGTGGAGTACTGGCAGGGTGACGCGCAGCGCCGGCACGTCCGGCTGCGCTACACCCGCACCGGCCCGGTCCGGACCCCGGAGTGGTCGCGCACCCTGCTGTGGCCGTAACGGTCTGACGGCCCAAGGGCCCGGCCTGGCCGGGCCCCGCCGTCGTGCGGCCCTACCGCCGCCCGGTCAGCGTGGCTCCCACGCTGGCCGCCACCACACAGCCGATCCCGGCCAGCTGCGGCACGCCCAGCAACTGGCCGAGCACCACCAGGCCGACCAGCGCGCTGACCGCCGGCTCCAGGCTGACCAGCACGCTGAACACCCGCTGCGGCATCCGCCGCAGCGCGGTCATCTCCAGCGCGTACGGGATCACCGGCAGCAGTAGCGACACCCCGGCCACCGCGGCCAGCAGCCCCAGCGGCGAGGCGCCGGGCGCGGTCAGCCCGTCCCAGGCCTGGCCGAGCCCGAACGGCGCCAGGGCGAGCGCGCCGACCGTCATCGACACCGCCAGGCCCTGGAAGCCCTGGAAGGCGGCGCCGACCTTGTCGGTGAACAGGATGTACGCGGCGTAGCAGGCGGCGGCCCCGAAGGCGTAGAGCAGGCCGACCGGGTCGAGCCCGCCCCCGTCGCCGCCCTCGCCGAGCAGGGTCAGCAGGATGACGCCGCCAGCGGCGAGCAGCGCCCAGAGCAGGTGGCTGGCGCGCCGGGCGAAGACCAGGGCGACCGCGAGCGGGCCGAGGAACTCGATGGTCGCGGCGGTGCCCATCGGCAGCCGGTCGATCGCCCCGGCGAACAGGAAGGTCATCCCGGCCGAGGCCACGCCCAGCAGGGCCGCCGCGGCGAGGTCGCGCGGGCGCTTGTCGCGCAGCCGGGGGCGGGTGACGGCGAGCAGGATGACCGCCGCGAAGCCCAGCCGCAGGAAGGTGGTGCCGCTGACCCCGAGCGGGCCGAACAGCGGCTTGGACAGGGCGATCCCGGTCTGCACCAGGAACATCGCGGTCAGACAGAGAAGCGGCGCCGGGATCCTCTCCGGGCGCCGCAGGACCTTCGGGAGTCGGCCGGTGGGCCGGCCGGGGGGCGCGTCGGGCGGTGCCGTGGAGCCGGGTGTCCCGCCTCGTCGCCAGCTGCCCCGCTCGCCGGCGGGCTCGCCCTGGGGGGCGGGCGGCATGGCAAGCGCCTCGGCGACGGCGGCAGCCGGCATCGGGGCGGTGGTTTCGCTGGGATGGGAGCTGGGCATATGGGCGAGTTTGCCGTAAGGAGTGATGAACGGGCAAGCTCGTTACAACTATCGGGACGGATGTGGACGGGTGCGGCCGAAAGGGTGGGCTCGCCCGGTGCGCCCGGCGTGGTTGCCGCATTCGTCCGATGGTCCGTCAGTAGCAAGGGCGGGTGCGCTATCTCCGCCCCGCGGCCCTGCTCGCCGCCTCCCTCGTGCTCCTGCTGGCCACCGACGGGACGGGCGTGAGCGCCGGGGCCGCCGCCCTCCCCCGCATCCGGGCCCTCACCCTGCCCGACCGGTTCGGCCCGCCCAGGATCCACGACGACTTCACCGGCCCCGCCTTCGACGCCTGCACCGCGCCGCCCCTCGACACCCTGCGGGCCTGGCACGGGGTCTCCCCGTACGGCGCGCTCGGCATCTACGTCAGCGGCGCCCAGCGCGGCTGCGGCCAGCCCCGGCTCACCGCCGAGTGGGTGCGCCAGGCCCGCGCACTGGGCTGGCGCTTCCTGCCGGCCCACGTCGGGCTCCAGGCGCCGTGCAGCGAACTCGCCCGCAAGCCGCGCCGGATCGACCCCGCCCACGCGGTCGAGCAGGGCCGGGACGAGGCCACCGAAGCCGTCCACGCGATGGGCTCGCTCGGATTCGGCAAGGGCGGCCCGGTCTACCTCGACATCGAGGCCTACCCGATGCACGACCCCGCCTGCGGCCAGGCCGTGGTCGACTTCGCCGTCGGCTGGACCCAGGCCCTGCACGCCGCCGGCTACCGCTCCGGCTTCTACTCCAGCCTCGACTCCGGCATCGCCGACCTGGCCGCCGCAGCCCGGGCCGGCAGCTTCCCGCTGCCCGACGCCCTCTGGTACGCCCGCTGGGACGACCGGGCCGACACCGCCGATTCCGGCGCCCTCGGCTCCGACCTCTGGGGCGACCACCAGCGCGTCCACCAGTACCGCGGCAACGTCGAGGAGACCTACGGCGGCGCCGCCCTCACGATCGACCGCAACCACGTCGACGGGCCGACCGCCGGCTGACGCGTCGCCGATCCGTGATCCGGGCAACGGGGCCGGGATACTGACAGCGGGTGGGGCGGGGCGGCACAATCGGGCACGTCCGCGCGCATTACCGCCCGGTAGGTGCCGCAGGCGCAGCCGCCAGTGCCGCCAGGTCAAGGAGGACCCGTGTTCAGCACGATGCAGGACGTCCCGCTCACCGTCGCCCGGATTCTGGAGCACGGGTCCACCATCCACGGCCGGTCCACCGTCACCACCTGGGACGGCACCGGGCCGGTCGTGCGGACGTACGCCGAGGTGGGGGCGCGGGCCGCGCAGCTCGCCCACGCGCTCCGCGACGAACTGGGGGTGACCGGGGACGACCGGGTCGCGACCCTGATGTGGAACAACTCGGTCCACCTGGAGGCGTACCTCGCCGTCCCCGCGATGGGGTCCGTGCTGCACACGCTCAACCTGCGGCTGCCCGCCCACCAGCTGTCGTTCATCGTCAACCACGCCGCCGACCACACGGTGATCGTGGACGGCAGCGTGCTCCCGCTGCTCGCCGCCGTCCTGCCGGACCTCGCCCCGACGCTCCGGCACATCGTGGTGAACGGCCCCGCCGACCGCTCGCTGCTGGCCGGCTTCCCGGGCACCGTGCACGACTACGAGGAGCTGATCGCCGGCCGGCCCACCGCCTACCCGTGGTGCAGCGACCTCGACGAGCGCGAGGCCGCCGTGCTCTGCTACACCTCCGGCACCACCGGGGACCCGAAGGGCGTGCTCTACAGCCACCGCTCGGTGTACCTGCACTGCCTCCAGGTCAACACCGGCGACAACTTCGCCTTCACCCCGCGCGACACCGCGCTGCCGGTGGTCCCGATGTTCCACGTGAACGCCTGGGGCATCCCGCACGCCGCCTTCATGTCCGGCGCCAACCTGCTCATGCCGGATCGTTTCCTCCAGCCCAAGCCGATGGCCGAGATGATCGCCGCCGTCCGGCCCACCGTCGGCGCCGCCGTCCCGACCATCTGGAGCGGCCTGCTGGACGAGCTCGACGCGGGCGACTACGACACCTCCAGCCTGCGCATGGTGGTCATCGGCGGCAGCGCCTGCCCGCCCTCGCTGATGAAGGGCTTCGAGGAGCGCCACGGCATCCGCGTGCTGCACGCCTGGGGCATGACCGAGACCTCGCCGCTCGGCTCCTTCGCCCAGCCGCCCGGCGGCCTCACCCCGGAGGAGGAGTGGCCCTACCGGGTCACCCAGGGCATCTTCCCGGCCTCCGTCGAGGCCCGGCTGGTCGGCCCGTCCGGTGAGCGGATGCCGCACGACGGCGTCGCGGCGGGCGAGCTGGAGGTGCGCGGCCCGTGGATCGCCGGGGCCTACTACGGCGGTGCCGGGCAGGACCCGGTCCGCCCGGACGACAAGTTCTCCGAGGACGGCTGGCTGCGCACCGGCGACGTCGGCACCATCACCGCCGACGGCTACCTGACCCTCACCGACCGGGCCAAGGACGTGATCAAGTCCGGCGGCGAGTGGATCTCCTCGGTCGAACTGGAGAACCAGTTGATGGCCCACCCCGAGGTGGCCGAGGCCGCCGTGGTCGCCGTCCCGGACGAGAAGTGGGGCGAGCGCCCGCTGGCCACGGTCGTGCTGCGCCCGGGTGCCACGGCCGGGCTGAGCGAGCTGCGGGCCTTCCTGGCCGGGCGGATCGCCTCCTGGCAGCTGCCGGAGCGCTGGTCGATCGTCGAGTCGGTGCCGAAGACCTCGGTCGGCAAGTTCGACAAGAAGGTGATCCGCGCCAGCTACGCGGCGGACGAACTGGACGTGACGGTGCTCGGCAAGGAGTAGCCGCCCGCCCGACCGGCGAGGGCCGGCCACCCCGTTCTCGTGGGGTGGCCGGCCCTCGGCTCGTGCCTGGTGGATCTCGCCGGACCTTCGGCGCGTGCCTGGTGGATCTCGCCGGACCCTCGGCGTCAGGGCGCGGTCAGCCCGCCGCGGCGACGCCCGCCTCGCCCATCGCGCCGATCCGCCCGAGCAGGTCGACGATCCGGGACTGGACGTCGGCGCTGGTCGAGCGCTCGGCGAGGAACAGCACCGTCTCGCCGGTGCGCAGCCGGGGCAGTTCGCGCGGGTCGAGGTCCACCGAGGTGTAGACCACCAGCGGGGTGCGGTGCAGCCGGTCGTTGGCGCGCAGCCAGTCCAGCAGGCCGACCCGGCGGCGGCGGATCTGGAGCAGGTCCATCACCACCAGGTTGGGCTGCACGCTGCTGGCCCGGGCGACGGCGTCGTTCTCGTCCACCGCGTGCTCGACGTGCATGCCGCGCCGCTCCAGGCTGCTGATCATGGCGGCGGCGATGTCCGGGTCGCCCTCGACCAGCAGGACGCGCGGGGCGTGGTGCTCGCCGTCGCGCGGCGCGAGGGCGCGCAGCAGCACGGCCGGGTCGGCGCCGTACGCGGCGTCCCGGGTGGCCTGGCCGAGACCGGCGGTGACCAGCACGGGGACGCGGCTGTTGAGCGCGGCGGTGCGCAGCGACTGCAGCGCGGTGCGGGTGATCGGGCTGGTCAGCGGGTCGACGAAGAGCGCCGCGGGGAAGCCGGCGACCTGGGCGTCCACCTCCTCGCGGGAGCGGACGATCACCGGGCGGTAGCCGCGTTCCTGAAGGGCCTGCCGGGTGGCCGGGTCGGGCTCGGGCCAGACCAGCAGCCGACGGGTGCTGCCGCCCTCGCCGTTCGAGCCGTTCGAGCCGTTCGGGCTGGCCATGGTCGGCGGCTGCTCGTCGGTCCGGTCGCCGGCGGCGGCGGGCAGTTCGGCCATCGGGCGCGGGGCGGTCCTGGCCTCGGCCGGGACGGGCGGCTGCGGTCCGGCGGCGGGCGTCGGCGAACCGCCGAGCGGGCGCGGCGGCGCGAGTTCGGCGAGGCCGGTGCCGACCGGGCGCGGGCCGGACGGGTCCTCGGCGGCGGGCAGCGCCGGGCGGGCGGGCGGCAGCGCGGCGGGGCCGCCGGGCGCGGGCCGGTCCTCCTGCGGGGTCTGGTCGGACGGCGCGGCCGGGGCCTCCTGGCCGGGGCCGGGCGGCACGGCCAGCCGGCGACGGCGGCCGGTCGGTGCGGCGGCGGGCTCGGGCTGCGCGGGTGCCGGGCCAGCCGGCAGGGCGTGCTCCAGGCCGGGGTACACCGGGGTGTCGGGGGCGCCGGGGAGGGCGAAGCCGCCGGAGGAGTCCTCGGTGGGGGGCAGGGCGCGGCGCCGACGGGGCTTGGTCTCGGCGCCGTCGGCGGCCGGGGCGCCTTCCGCGGTGGGCGTACCGCCCGCCGGGGTGCCGTCGGCGGGGGCGGCACCGGTGCCGGGGCCGAGCGCGAGCGGTTCACGCCCGCCGGTCCGGTGCTGCTGCGGACGCTCGCCCTCGACGGGGACGGCGTAGGCCGGGCCGGAGCGGCCGTCGTCCTTGCCCCAGGGGTCGCGCTGCGCGCCGTCCGGACCGGCCAGGCCCTGGCGGCCGTACGCGGGGTCGTTGCCGGTGCCGTTCCACTGTTCGGGGACGGCCCGCTCGATCCGGGCGGGGGCGTTCGGCCACTGGTCGGCGGGGGCGTCGGGGGCGGTCCGGGCCGGGGGCGCGGGTTCCTCGGCGGCGGGGCGGCCACGGCGGCCGCGCCGCTCGGCGGCGGGTTCCTCGGCGGGCTGCTCCGCCGCCGCGGCCGGGGTCTCGCGGTCGGGCTGCTCGCCGCCGTCGGTGACCGGCTCGGCGTCCTCGCCGCTGCTGGGCAGCTGCGGGATGCCCGGCAGGTCGGGCAGGACGGCGCTGTCGCCCTCCTTGGGCCGGTCGGAGCGGCCCTCGGCGGCCGCGCGCTCGGCGGCGGCCTTCGCGGCGGCCGGGTCCAACGGCAGCTCGACGACGTACGTGGTGCCGGCCTTGCCGGGCAGCTCGTGCGGCTGGAGCACGCCACCGTGGCGCTCGACCACCGCGCGGGCTATCGGCAGGTGGACGGGGCTGCCGCCGAGGCCGGGCCCGCGGATCTCGACCCGGGCGACCTCGCCGCGCTGGGCGGCGGCCAGGACGACGGTCGGCGGCTCGCCGCCGGAGGGCAGCGCGGCGGGCGTGCCGGGGGCGGCCAGGCCGGGGGAGGGGGCGGTCGGGGCGTCCAGGGCGAGGCCGATGCCGCTGACGTCGGCGACCAGGTGGGCCAGCGCCTGGGCGAGCCGGCGTTCGTCGGCGATCACCTCGACGGCGGCGGCGTGCACCGAGAACCGCACCCGGCCCGGGCCGACCAGCTCGCCGGCCGCCTCGACGGCCCGGCGGACCACCTTGTCCAGGGCGACGGGCACCCGCCGCTCGGTCGGCTTGCGGCCGTCCTTGCCGTCCTTGTTGTCCTTGCCGTCCTTCGCGTCCGGGCCGTCCGCCGGGGCGCTCTCGCTGGCCTCGGAGCGCTGGTGCGCGAGCACGCCGTCGATCAGCCGGCTGAACCGGCGGCACTCGTCGGCGAGCCGGCGCAGCGTCCAGTTGGCCTCCGGCCACAGCTGCCCGGCCGGGTCGGCGGCGAGCGCGTCCAGCCGCTCGTTCAGCGCGGACAGCGCGCCGCCGAGTTCGCTCTCCAGGACGGCGGTGAGGTGTTCGTTGCGGGCGACCAGGGCGAGTTCGCGGCTGCGGTCGGTGAAGGTCATCACCGCGCCGACCAGCTGGTCGCCGTCCCGCACCGGCGCGGTGGTGAGGTCGACGGTGACCGGGCGGCCGTCCTTGCGCCACAGCACGGTGCCGCGCACCCGGTGCTTGCGCCCGGAGGTCAGGGTGTCCAGCAGCGCGGACTCCTCCAGCGCCAGCGGGGTGCCGTCGGCCCGGGAGTGCTGGATCAGCGGGTGCAGTTCGCGCCCGCCCAGCTCGCTCGCCCGGTACTCCAGGATGTGCGCGGCGGCCGGGTTGACCAGCACGCAGCGGCCTTCGAGGTCGACGCCGAGCACGCCCTCGGCGGCGGCGCGCAGGATCATCTCGGTCTGCTTGTGCTGGCGGCGCAGCTCGGCCTCGACGCCGAGCCGGCTGGAGAGGTCACGGACCAGCAGCAGGAGCAGGTCGCTCGCGGAGGACGGGCGGGACCGCTCGCGGTACGGGTCGTACGAGGTGAGCCCGTAGCCGCGGCCCTCGCCGGTGCCGTCGTCGGGGAAGTCGTTGCCGGAGACCTCGACCGGGAAGCTGGTGCCGTCGGTGCGCCGGGCGGTCATCCGGACCGGGCGGTCGGGCTCGTCGCCGTCGCGGGCGGCCGGGCGCATCGAGCCGGGGATCCGACTGGGGTCGAACTCGGGCAGGAGGTCCAGCACGCCCATGCCGACCAGCGAGGTGCCGGGCGTCTGGAGCGCGTGGACTGCCGCGCTGTTGGCGTCCACGACGGTGCCGTTGCTGTTCACCAGCAACAACGCGTCGGGCAGGGCGTCGAGTATGGCGGCGAGGCGAGCAGCGCCTCGGATCGGCCTGCTGCTCACGTCGACAGGTCTCCTCGGCTCAGGGCAGCTCCTCCGGAGACGGCAGTATCTCATTCTTCTTTGCGGCGGGGTCGACCCGCCTAGTAACGTGGGCGGTGGTTGGTGCCGAACCCCACGGTTGTGGCATCATCTCAGGCACACGGAACGGGTCCGCTCACGCGGACGTGGTCCCTGTGGAGGAGGCTTCGCCTAGTCCGGTCTATGGCGCCGCACTGCTAATGCGGTTTCGGGGTTATTCCTGATCGAGGGTTCAAATCCCTCAGCCTCCGCAGCCGGAAAGCCCCGTCGACGATCTTGTCGGCGGGGCTTTCGGCATCTCCGGGGTGGTTCCGGACCCGCCCCGCCGACCTGCTCCGCAGGCCGGGGCCGCCGGGGATCCGAGCGGCCTCCAGGGGGTCGGCCCGGGGGCAGGGAGCAATCGATTTCGTCCCGCGTCGCAGGTCATGTAATGTTGTCCCCGCAACGCCCCGCTGGCACTGTTCATCAGGGCGAGCGCTCATAGCTCAACGGATAGAGCACTTGACTACGGATCAAGAGGTTGCAGGTTCGAATCCTGCTGAGCGCACCAATCTCCGCAAGATCGGGTTCGCCCGTTCCTTGCGCTCATAGCTCAACGGATAGAGCACTTGACTACGGATCAAGAGGTTGCAGGTTCGAATCCTGCTGAGCGCACCAGCGAGAAGCCCCCGGCCACCGGCCGGGGGCTTCTCCCGTTTCCGGGCCCGGACGAGGGCGCCGGGTGCCGCGTCCGTTCTGGATTGCGGGCCTAATGGATGAAATGCATCTGTTTCGGGTATATCCCGTCCTGCCGCTCGGATGGCCGCCAAACGGGTGGGACCCGGCCATAAGCGCAGGTGTCGCAGTATGACCGGCTCAGGATCGTGATTCCTTTTTGTCAGATCTTGTGCCCAGACTGCCCGGCACCCCGGCAGCCGACCGTGAAGGAGAGCCGGATGGGCCGACAGTTTCCCCGCACGGCCGCCGCCCTGACCGTCCTCGTGGCCGGGCTGCTGACCGGCTGGAACGCCCCACTCTCGGTGGCCCAGCAGTCCCCTGACGCCTGGTCGGGGGAACGCCGGGCGGTCCTGCCCTCCGGCCTCTCCGTCCAACTCGAATTCGCCGCCACCCCGGGCACCGAGGTGGCCGCCGCGGCCGGCGAACTGGCCGACCGCCCCGGCGGGGGGCGTGCGGCCGGGCCGTACACGGACGGAATGCACCCCGGAAACCCCGCGCAGACCTTCAGCGTCACCGAGAACCGCCCGCAGGCGGACGGATCCTGGCGCACCGTCGGAACGCTCCGGCTCGCCTTCTCCCGACCGGTCCGCAATCCCCGACTGCACCTCAGCGGACTGGTCGCGCTCGCCACCGGGAAGTCCGGCACCACCAGCACCGCGGCCCGGCTGACCCTCACCGGCGGCTCACCCTCCGCCCCCACCCTGGTCAACCGCACCGACTGGCCCGGCTGGACGGTCGACGCCAACGCCCTCGCGCCCGTCGGCGCCGACGGCAGCTCCGACGGCGCGGCCGGCTCCGCCTCCGAGGGCACCCTGGAACTCGCCGGCACCCTGCGCACCGCGGTCTTCCGGGTCGAGCAGCGCTCCACCGCCCGAGCCGGCAGCACCACCGCCCCGCCCGTCCTGCGCCAGGCGTACACCGTCACCGTCGACGAGGACCTCGGCACCGCCCCGCAGAACTACGGCAACGCCTCGCACGTGCTCTCCGACCTGTTCCTCGGCGCGGACGCCGCCAACCCGGCGCACCGCACCCGACCCCGGTCCGCCGACGACCCCGGCACGGTCGACCGGTCGAGCGGCGAGCCGCTGGTCCAGCTCGACCACGGGGCCGGCCGGCGCAGCGTCTTCACCAGCCCGCCGCCGCCCAAGCTCCAGCCCGGCCGCGCCGAGTACCAGGGCGCCGACCCGTCGATCAGCTTCCCCACCGAGGCCGCGATCGGCCGCTACTACCGGCTCAGCGTCCCGGTGGCGGTCGGCGACCAGCCCGCGACCCTGGCCGGCTGGATCGACTTCGACCACAGCGGGCGCTTCGACCCCGCCGAGCGGGTGCAGGCCGAGATCCCGGCCGGCGCCGACACCGCGACCCTGGAATGGACCGTCCCGACCGGCGCCGCCTCCGGCGACACCTGGGCCCGGCTGCGGATCGCCCGCGACGCCAGCCAACTCGTCCCCTCCGGCGGCTTCGCCGACTCCGGGCAGGTCGTCGACCAGCGGATCAAACTGACCGTCGGCGCCGCCCGGCCCGAGATCGCCGAACCCGTCGACGGCGCCGTCCTCGCCGAGGCCCGCCCACGGATCCACGGCGACGGAGCGGTCGCCGGCGCCTCGGTGGAGATCCGGGACGGCGACGCCACGGCCTGCCGGGCCCGGGTCGAGCGCGGCGGCGACTGGTCCTGCCGGCCCGATGGAGCGCTCACCGCGGGCCCGCACGCCCTCACCCCGGTCGAGATCACCAGCGGTGGTGTGGTGCTGCGCGGCGACGCCGTCCGGGTCACCGTGAAGACGGCGCCGCCCGCACCGCCCGTCCTCACCCTCCCGGAGTACACCAACGACCCGGGGATCCAGCTCACCGGCACCGGTGAGGCGGGCAGCACCGTCGCGGTCACCGACCAGGCCGCCGAACTCTGCCGCAGCTCCGTCCGGGCGGACGGCCAGTGGTCCTGCCTGCCGGTCGAGAACCTGGTGGACGGGCGCCACCTGCTCACCCCCGTCGCGGTCGACGCGGCAGGGAACCGGACGGCCGGGCAGGCGGTCGCGCTGGTCGTCGACACCGTCCCGCCGGACAAGCCGGTGCTCGGCTCGCCGGCCGCCGGGGAGACCCTGCGGGTCAGCCGGCCGACGTTCACCGGGCGGGCCGAGCCGGGCTCGAAGGTGCTGGTCACGGCGCGGGCGGGCGGCTCGGCGGCCTCGGGGCCGGCTTCGGTCTCGGGTTCGGTCTCGGGTTCGGGTCCGGGTGCGGGTGCGGGTGCGGGTTCGGGCGAGCGGACGGTGCTGTGCGGGGTGACGGCGGCGCTCGACGGCAGCTGGACCTGCACCGCCAACCGGGACCTGACGGACGGGCAGCAGTGGCTGGTCGTCACGGCGACCGACCTGGCGGGGAACGGGGCGGCGGCGGATGCGGTGCCGGTGCGCGTCGCGGCGGCGCCGAGCCCGTCGGCTTCGGCGTCGACTCCTGCGGTGCCGAGTGCGGTGGCGTCGACTCCTGCGGTGCCGAGCTCGGGGGCGTCGGTTCCCGTGCGGCCCAGCCCCGCAGTCTCGGTGCCGACCGTGCCGAGCCCGTCGGCGTCGGTGCCGGTGCCGGTCGGGCCGAGCCCGAGCGTGGCGGTGCCGGTGTTGCCCTCGGCCGGTGCTTCCGCGCCGGTGGCCTCCTCCGTATCGTCCCGTCCCGCGACGTCGCCCGCGCCCACGTCCACGCCTTCGAGCCCGGTCACCTCGTCGCCGAGCCCGGTTGTGGGGGCGACGCCCGTTGCATCCGTGCTCGTGCCGGCGCCGGCGGGGCTGCTGCCGATCGCCGTTCCGGCGGTCGCCCGGCCGCCCGCGGCGGTGGCCGGGCCGTCCGCTGCTTCAGTCACCCCGACCGTCCCGACCGTCCGGATCGCCCCCACCACCACCTCCGCCGGTTCCGTCCCTCCGACGCTCCGTACCGTTCCGTCCCTGGGCGCCAGCCCGACCCGGGCGGCCGTCGGCGTCATGGCGTCGTCACCGTCACCGTCACTGACACCACCTCTGACACCGCCTCCGTCACCGTCATCGACGCCGGTGGCGGCTGAACCGCTCGGGTCCGCCGGGGAGGATGCCGGGCCGCTGCCGGCGCCGCCGAGCGCGTCGCCCGTGGGGGCGGCCGCGGAGGCCTCGCAGGCGGCGGCCGCGCGGTCCACCGCGAGCGGCTGGCGCGGTGGGGTCGCCGGTGGCCTGCTGGTGCTTGCCGGAATCGGGCTGATCACCCGCCGGGTGTTCGCCCGTGGTGACGGTGTCCGGCGGCACTGACCTGCGCTGAACCATCCCGACTACCCGTTCATGTGCCTGCGCGTCAGGTCGGCTTCGGACGATTCGTCAGCAAATGTCGACACACCTCATCATAAATGTCGCATTTGATGACGTATGAACTTAGCCTGATCTTGGCACTGCCCGTCAGATCCGGGCCGCCCGTTGCGCGACACACCGACCCCGAGGATCCGTGCATGGACGTCACCCGCGATTCTTCGCAGCGACCCGACCACCTGCCCCAGGTACTCCCACCGGCCTTGCCGGAACGTTCCGCCTCCGGCGCCAGCCCGCTGGCCAAGGCCACGGCCGTCAAGACGGCCAAGCCGCTCGGCCCGGTCGACGGCGGCCCCGCGACCACTCCGCTGGTCGTCGTCCCCGGCCCGGCCACCGGCGCCTCCGCCGACCTGCGCGATCCGCTGGAGGCGGCCGCCCCGGCGACCGTCGAGATCCCGGAAACCACCCAGGTCGGCGCCCCCACGGCGGCCACCTCCCGCCGCCCCCCGCGCGCCGACCAGGCGGTCCGCGAGCACGGCGCCACCGCCCTGCCCGGCTGGATCGCCCTGCTGGTGGTGCTGGTCGGCGTGGCAGGCGTGCTGCTGATGCTGCTGCGCGACGGCGTCATCCCGTACTGGGACGCGCTGCCCGACCTGCGCAGCGCCGCCGTGCAGGCGAGCGGCCAGGCCGAGGTGGACGCCAAGTCGGTCGCGGCGGTCAGTGCGGTCGGCCTGCTCGTGGTGTTCGCGCTCGCCGGGCTGCTGGCCAACGCGGGCGGCGAGACCCGGGTGCTGACCCGCTGGGGCCGCTACCGGGGCACCGTCCGCCGCACCGGCCTGGTCTGGGTCAACCCGCTGCTGCGCCGACGCCGGGTGGACGTGCGGCTGCGGCACTGGCGCAGCGAGCCGGTCAAGGCGGTCGACCGGACCGGCACGCCGATCGTCGTCCGGCTGCTGATCGTCTGGCGGGTCAAGGACACCGCGCGGGCGCTGCTGGCGATCGAGGACCACGAGAGCTACCTGCGCGAGCAGGTCCAGGCGGTGCTCACCCGCACCGCGTCCATCCTGCCGTGCGACAGCAACGCGGCGCCCGGGCCCGCGCTGCGGGACGGGCAGTGGTTCGCCGACGAGCTGACCAGAGCACTGGCCGCCGAGGTCTCCCCGGCGGGCCTGGAGGTCTACTCGGCGCAGCCGCTGGCGCTGGACTACGCGCCCGAGGTCGCCGAGTCGATGCGCCGCCGCCGGCTGGCCGACCTGGACGCGGGCCTGCGGACGGTGCTGGTGGACGACGCGGTCGAGGCGGCGGCGCTCGCCGTCCGGCGACTGGAGCGCGCCACCGCCCACGAACTGGACGAGGCCGCCCGCAGCGCGCTGATGGAGCAGCTGCTGGTCGCCTTCGTCGCCCCGGCCGGAGTGGCCGCCTCGGTACCGCCCCCGGCCGCACGGGCCGGGCGGAAGGAAGGACGACCCGCATGAGGATAGCCACCGGCGCGTACGCCGATCCCGGCCTCGACCTCGACGCCGATTTCGACGCCGCCCTCGACCGGGGCCTGATCGGCTTCGAGGAGAGCACCGGCAGCATCCCCGCGATCGCGGGCTGCGGCTGCCCGAACTGCGCGGCCCGGCCGCACACCGCCCGCCCCGCGACGGCGACCGGCGGCAGCCGAATACACCGCGCCGTGCGGAGTACCTGCCTGGCCACCACCGTGCTGGCGGGCGCCGGCGTGGTCGGCCTGACGGCCGGTGCCGGGTCCGCGCACGCGGCGGCCGGGAAGCAGGGCTGGGACGGGTCGAAGTACTGGTTCAAGAACGGCGCCGGCGAGTGGCGGTGGACCAGCCACTACGACGTCTACGCGAGCCGCACCGGCCAGTCCGGCGGCTCGGGCGGCTCCGGCGGTGCCAGTGGCAAGGCGGCCGCCGTGTCCAACGGTTCGGCCTCGTCCGCTTCCTCCTCCGGACTGCGCCAGGGCTGGGACGGGTCGAAGTACTGGTTCAAGAACAGCGGCGGCGAGTGGCGGTGGACCAGCCACTACGACGTCTACGCGAGCCGCACCGGCCAGTCCGGCGGCGGCGCTGATCCCGCTCCCGCTCCCGCTCCCGCCCGGCCCGCGGCCACGCCGTCGGCGGACCAGGCACCGGCCGCCGGCAGCGTGGAGTCGGCCATCGACTACGCGCTCGCTCAGCTGGGCAAGCCGTACGTCTGGGGCGGCAACGGCCCGTCCGGCTACGACTGCTCGGGGCTCGTCCAGCAGGCCTACCGGCGCAGCGGGATCAGCCTGCCGCGGGTGGCCGACGACCAGTACGCGGCCACCACGCCGATCAGCGCGGGGCAGCTGCGCCGCGGTGACCTGGTGTTCTGGTCGGACAGCGGCCGGGCCTCCGGGATCCACCACGTGGGGATCTACCTGGGCGGCGGCAAGTTCGTCGAGGCGCCCCGGCCCGGCAAGACGGTCCGGGTGTCCACCCTCAACTCGGGCTACTACCCGACCCACTTCGGGCGGCCGTAGCGCCGGGGCGCACCGGGCCCCCGACAGCACGCCGCTGTCGGGGGCCCGAAGCGCGACCGCGGCCAGCTAGGTCCTGTCCGGAGGGAACGGGTGCGCAGTTCGGGCCCGATCTGCCAATCGGCTGGTGCGCCGTGCGCGTTGGCCGTCTTTTCCGGGGCGGATTCGCCGACCGCCCGGAAAGTCTCCTGGATTTCGTCGACGGTGCCGGCGCGGGCCCTCGGATCGGCGGGGCCGACGGTCACTCTGCCGGTGTTACCGCGCGGGCCCGGATTGTTTGCGGAATCGAGGGCCGGGCGCGCGTACTTCTTCCGGTCCTCGTCGTCGAAGAGCCCGTCCCGGGCGGGATTTCCGGCGAGGCTGCCCCCGTGACGGCTTCGGCGTCGAAGTCCTGTTCCGTGCCCGGTCGTTCGTGGGCCAAGGCTGATCACTGCGGCCGGTGTTCTCAGCCGGGTGGGGTTCGCCGGGCACGGGTGCAGGCTGCGAACGGGCCCGGGTGGGGGCGGGTTCGCAGCCTGCGGGGTGGGGCGGGGTCAGGCGGAGGCGGTGTCGAGGAGGGCGGTCTGTTCGGGGGTGAGGCGGAGCGTGGTGGCTGCCAGCAGGGGCGGGAGCTGCTCGACGGTGCGGGCGCTGGCGATGGGGGCGGCGACCGTCGGCCGCCCGGCCAGCCAGGCGAGGGCGACCGTGGCGAGTGCGACGCCGTGCTCCCCGGCGACGGTGTCCAGGGCCGCCAGCACCTTCGGGCCGCGCGGGTCGTCCAGGTAGCGGGCGGCGCCCTCGGAGCGGGCGCTGTCGACGCCGGGGCCGCCGGGGCGGTACTTGCCGGTGAGGAAGCCGGAGGCGAGCGCGTAGTACGGGACGGTGGCAAGGCCGTGCTCGGCGGCCACGTCGGCCAGCGGGCCCTCGAAGGTACCGCGCGAGACCAGGTTGTAGTGCGGCTGGACGGCGACGTACTTGGCCAGGCCCTCGCGGTCGGCGAAGGCCAGCGCCTCGGACAGCCGCTCGGCGCCGATGTTGGAGGCGCCGACCGCGGCGACCTTGCCCTCGCGGACCAGCTCGTCCAGCGCGGTGACGAACTCCTCGACCGGGGTGTCGTCGTCCCGGTGGGTGTAGTACAGGTCGATCCGCTCGACGCCCAGGCGGCGCAGCGAACCCTCGGCCGCGGCCTTGATGTTGGCCGCGCCCAGACCGCCGGCCTCGGGGTGCATGCCGACCTTGGTGGCGATCACGACGTCGTCGCGGTTGCCGCGGCTGCGCAGCCAGTTGCCGAGGACGGTCTCGGACTCGCCGCCGGTGTTGCCCGGGGCCCAGGCCGAGTAGACGTCGGCGGTGTCGACGAAGTTGCCGCCGGCCGCCGCGTAGGCGTCCAGGACGGCGAAGGACTGCTGCTCGTCGGCCGTCCAGCCGAAGACGTTGCCGCCGAGGGAGAGCGGGAAGACGGACAGGTCGGAGGCGCCGAGGCGGACCCGGCCCGGGGCGTCGCTGTGGTTTCCGGTCATGGTCGGATTCAACCGGATCGCACCGGGCGGCATTCCGGGTGTCGGGCGGACTTCACGAGGATGTCGTACCACCGTCGCACGACCGGGTGGTGGGGGTCGCGCAGGAGGGGTCCGGGGTGTCCGTGAGGTGGGCGGATTCGTTAGAGTCCGTGCCATGGCTGACAACGACTACGACCCCGCCGGCAGCACCCAGATGTTCCGGGCGTTCGTCGACGAGACCCCGGCGGCCCCGCAGGCGCCGGGCACCGTCTCCACCTACGGCCGCAGCAGCAGCGGTGGTGGTGGCCGTACCGGCGTGATCGCGCTGGTCGCCGTCATCGTGCTGGCCGTGTTGGGCGGCGTCATCTGGCTGGCGGTCAAGTGATCCTCGCGCGGGTGACCCGGACGAGGGTCACCCGCGCGACGGAAACCGGTGCACCGAGGACCGGCGCGCCGGCGCTCAGCAGGGCTTGCGCCAGGCGTTCAGGTCGAGCTTCTTCTGCATCGAACTGAAGCCGAGCGACTTGGCCTTGGCACAGAACTGGTCCGTGCCGAGCTTGTACTCGACGTGGAACACCGCCTTGCCCGCCTTGACGAACGGCGCGACCCGGTCGCACTCGTCGAACTGCGAGCACTCCTCGTTGACTGCGAAGTCGAAGTCCGGCAGCAGCGCCGGGATCTGGTCGAGGTCGTTCTTCAGGCCGATGGCCAGGCCGCGTTCGTGGGCGAGCTGGGCCAGCATGCGGTTGTACTTGATCTGGTCGTCAGGGGAGAGCGGGAAACCGCTGTTCTGGTTGTAGGCCTCGATGGTGTCCGGCTCGATGGCGTCGAAGCCCTTGCTCTTGCACATGTCGAAGCGGGCCGCCATCAGCGGCTTGAGCTGGTCGAGCTTGCGAATGTCGAACCACTTCTCGCCCTTCCAGCCGGTGTCGGAGCCCTGCAAGGACTTGGCGAAGGCGGCGGAGTCGGGGCGGAAGTTCTCCCAGGAGCCGGCGTTGATGTAGCAGATCACCTTGCGGCCCTTGGCGTGCAGCGCGGCCACCACCGAGGCGTCGTTCTCGAAGCCGTCGATGTCGTAGACCGGGACGTCCACGGACTGGTCGACGGTGCCGCCGAGCTGCCACTGCCAGGCGAGGCCCGGGGTGGGCTGCCAGCGGGCGCCGGCCGGCGGCGGGGGGGTGGTGCCGCCGGGAGTTCCGCCGGGGGCGCTGGGGGTGCCCGGGGTGGTGGTGGCGCCCGGGGGAGTGGTGGCGCCGGGCGCGGTGGGAGAGCCGGGGGCGCTGGGCGTGCCGGGGGCCGGGGGCGTGCTGGCGGCGTCCGACGGGGTGCCCGGGGCGGTGCTGCCGTCCGGGGTGGTCGGGGCGGTGGCCGCGGGCGGGCTGCTCGGGGAGCCGTCGGCCGAGGAGTTGTCGTCGTCCGAGCCTGAGCTGCTGCACGAGGTCGCCAGCAGGGCGGCGGCGATGGTGATGGCGACCGGCAGGAGCCGGGTACGGCGGTTCACGGTAGTCGAACTCCGGATCAGGTCAGGTCAGTTCAGCAGCGGTCAGGCCGTAGGGCAGGGTGCGCCAGGGGTTCTCCCCGGCGCCCGGTACGGCGCAGCCGACGCCGGCCCGGCGGGCGGCGATCAGCGCGGTGGCGTCCTCGGCGTGTTCGGCGGGGACGTCGTACACCAGGTGGCAGAAGCGGGAGGCCGCGTGGCGGCCGGTCCACAGCGGGAGCGTCATCGCGCGGTACGTGTCCCAGTCGCCCTCGAAGGTGACCAGCAGGTCGGCCAGGCCGACTTCGGCGTACCCCGGGTCGGGGTGCTCGCCGTGGCCGAAGACCACGGTGCCGCAGCCGGCCGCGCGCGCGGCCGTGGCCAGCCGCCGGTAGTGCGCGAGAGCGCCCGGGTGGGTGGCCACCTGGTCGAGGTAGACGCCGGTGATGTCGTGGCGTTGACGGTAGGTCAGGATGTCGGCGACCACCGCCGCGTGCGGTCGGCGGCCGTAGTCGGTGTCGGTGTAGCCGACCAACGGCACTCCGGCCGCGCGGAGTTGGTCGGCGGCCTCGGCGAAGACGTTGTCCGGGTTCTCGCCCGGCCCGTCGGCGAGGTTGAGCACGACGGCGGCGATCCGGCCCGGGTCGGCGGCGGCGACCGCCTGCCAGGCCGCCGGGTCCACCGCGGGGTGGACGTACAGCGGCACCAGCAGGCGGCCGTCGGGGATGATCCCGCCGGTCATGCGACGACCGGGGGGCAGGCGGGCTCGGCGGTGCTGAGCCACAGGTCGCGCAGGGTGTCGGCGAGGTCCGTCTCCGGGTGCCAGCCGAGCTCCCGGGCGGCGGCCGACACGTCGGCCTGCTGCCAGGAGACCGCGGCCGAGCGCTCGGATCCCGCCCCGCTCTCGTCGATCCGGCCGGCGAAGCCGGCCGCGGCGACCAGCCCGTCCGCGATCGCCCGGACCTGCCGGGCCTGCCCGGAGGCGAGGTTGAGCACCCGGGGGAGCGGACGGTCCGCGGCGGCGGCCAGGCCGACCGCGCGGGCGATGTCCCGGGCGTCGACGAAGTCGCGGTAGGCGGAGAGGTCGCCGACCGTGATCACGCCGTCGGCGCCCTCGGGCGCCACCCGGAGCAGCTCGGCGGCCAGCCGGCCGGGCAGCGAGCCCGCCGGTGCCCCCGGGCCGACCGGGTTGAACACCCGCAGGACCACGGCGTCCAGCGCCGAGCCGGCCACCGCGAGGGAGCCGGCCAGCTTGGTCGCGCCGTACACGCCGACCGGGCGGGCGTCGGAGTCCTCGGACAGCGAGCTGCCCGCCGGACAGACGCCGTACTCGCCGGCCGAACCGATGTGCACCAGCCGGGTCTTCGGGGCGCCGAGCTGCAGCGCCTCGCAGAGCACGGCCGGGCCGCGCGCGTTCACCTCGGCGAGCTTGACCGCGCTGCCAGCCACCGCGCCGGCGAAGTTGACCACCACGTCGGGTGCCAGCGCGGCCAGTTCCTCGCCGAGCGGGCCGGCCTGGGCGGTGGCCAGGTCCAGCCGGAGGTCGTGGGCGGGCCGCCGGCCCGCGGTCAGCACGGTGGCACCGGGCAGTGACCGCAGGACGGCGGTGGCGTGACGGCCGAGGAAGCCGTCGCCGCCGAGGAGCAGGATTCTCACGCGGCCCGTCCGTCACTCTGGGCGCCCGCGGTGGCGGGAGCCTCGGCCGTGTCGTCCGGGGCGGTGCGGGCGGCCGGGATCGGCAGCTCCGCCACGCCCTGGCCGGCGTCGGCCGACTCGAAGGGCATCAGCACCGGTCGGATGGACGAGAACTCGGCGTTCGCCCGGTCGTAGTCGTCCGGGCGGCCGATGTCCAGCCAGTAGCCGCCGAAGTCGTACGCGGCGGGCGGGGTCTTGGCGGCGAGCAGGTCCAGCACCAGCTCGTCGAAGCCCAGTGGCAGGCCGGGGGTGTACTTGGCGAGTGCCGAACGGGACACGCCGTACACGCCCATCGAGACGCGGTAGTCGATGCTCGGCTTCTCCTGGAAGCCGGTGATGCTGCCGGACTCGGCGGTCAGCACGCCGAAGTCGATCTTCACCTGCCGGGCGTAGGTGGCGATGGTGAGCGGCGCCCCGGACGCCTCGTGGTGCGTGAGCACCCCGGCGAAGTCCAGGTCGGTGAGGATGTCGCCGTTCATCACCAGGAAGTGCTCCGGCAGGCGGTCCTGCATGGTGAGCAGCGGGCCCATGGTGCCGAGCGGGCTGTCCTCGACGGCGTAGCCGACCCGCAGCCCCCACTGGGAGCCGTTGCCGACGTACGCGCGGATGATGTGGCCGAGGTGGCCGATGGCCAGGGTGACGGTCTTGAAGCCCGCGGCGGCGAGCTGGCGCATCACGATCTCCAGGATCGCGTGCTGGTCGCCGATCGGGACGAGCGGCTTGGGAAGGGCGGTGGTGTACGGGCGGAGGCGAACGCCCTTACCGCCGGCCAGGATCACTGCATGCATGGTGTTTCCCCCACGGAAAGGATGTGCAGGACACGAACCTTGGTTACCAGGACGGGCATTGATCGGTACGGCGGTCAGACGTTGTAGATGTCGGTCTTGTAGCGGGCCAGGTTGGCCGGGTCGCGGAAGAACTCGATGGTCTGCTCCAGGCCCTGCTCCAGGGTGAACTGGGGGGCCCAGCCGGTGGCCTCGCGCAGCCGGGTGGCGTCCGCGACCAGGCGCATGACCTCGGAGTTGGCCGGGCGGATGCGCTGCTCGTCCTCCTTCACCAGGAGGTCGACGCCCATCAGCTTGCCGACCAGGGAGACCAGGTCGCCGACCGAGATCTCGCCACCGGTGCCGGCGTTGAAGGTCCTGCCGACCACGGTCTCGGCGGGAGCGGTGCCGACTGTGCGGAACGCGTGCGCGGTGTCCTTGACGAACATGAAGTCGCGGGTCGGGCGCAGGTCGCCGAGGGTGATCTCGGTCTCGCCGGCGGCGACCTGGGCGATCACGGTCGGGATGACGGCGCGCATCGACTGGCGCGGGCCGAAGGTGTTGAACGGGCGCAGGGTGACGACCGGGGTCTCGAAGCTGGCGTGGTAGCTGTCGGCCAGCCGGTCCCCGCCGGCCTTGGAGGCGGCGTACGGGGACTGGGTGTTGATCGGGTGGTCCTCGGTGATCGGCACGGTCTGCGCGGTGCCGTACGTCTCGCTGGTGGAGGTGTGCACCAGGCGCGGGATCTCCTGGTGGCGCACCGCCTCCAGCACGTTCAGGGTGCCGGTGACGTTGGTGTCGACGTACGAGTGCGGGGCCAGGTAGGAGTACGGGATCGCTATCAGGGCGGCCAGGTGGTAGACCGCCTCGGTGCCCTTGACCAGGCCGTTGACCGAGCCCGGGTCCCGGACGTCGCCGAGGACGATCTCGACCGAGTCCAGCACCTCCTTGGACAGGGTCTCCAGCCAGCCGAAGGACGAGAAGGAGTTGTACTGGACCATCGCCCGGACCTGGTGCCCGTCGGCGACCAGGGACTCGACGAGGTGGGAGCCGATGAAGCCCTCGGCTCCGGTGACCGCGACGCTGCTCATGCGTGATTCGCTCTCTCGATTTTGGGAACGGCCGGACTCCCGGTGGCGACCGGCCGGTGGTGGTTCAGCTGTGCCGTGAAGCGTGTTGAGGTGAAGCGCGTTCGGGTGAAGCGCGTTCGGGTGAAGCGCGTTGTGGAGCGTGTTCGGTGAAGCGGGTCCAGCGGTGCACGCGAATTGGGCGTGCGTGATTTCGGTGTTCGGTGTTCAGCGGTGCTGGGTGGTGCGGCCGAGCGCAGGCCCGGCGATGGCGGTGAGGAGCAAGGCGGCCGCCCCGCAGCCGATCAGCTGCAGGACGATCGGATCCGCACCGGTCAGCAGCCCGGCGCTCTCGGCACCCGCGGCGGCCAGACAGATGAGGGCGGTGCTCCAGCTGAACCCGAAGGCGTTCAGCAGCAGCGCCAGCCAGAGCGAGCCGCCGAGGAGCAGCATCGCGCCGAGCTGCGGCACACCGAGCGCGGGGGCGCCGGGCCACAGCACGGTCGTGGCGGCGTCCAGCGCGGCCACGGTGGTGAGGTAGATGAACAGGCAGCCGAGCAGGATCCCGCCGGTGCGGCGGGTGAACTGCCCGCTGGTGTGACTGGTGCGCAGCGCGGCCACGGCCATCGCCCGGTAGCGGAAGAGCAGCCACTCGGCGAGGCCGAGACTGAGCGTCAGCGCGATCATGGCCGGTCCGGTCGGGGTGGCCTTCGCGCCGTGCGCGGCACCCGTCTGCACCGCCTGGTGGATGGTCTCGCCGAGACCGGCGATCAGCGTGAGGGTGCCGCAGGCCAGGCCGAACAGCAGGTGCGGGACCTCCTGGCGGATCGGCAGTTTCAGCTCGACGGACTCCTTCTCGCCGCCCCGGATGCAGAACAGCAGCTCCCGGGCGGCCAGGCCGACCGCCAGCACCAGCGAGACGAGCAGCACGACCGTCCGCACGACCTGCGGGACGTCCGCGGCCAGCACCACGCCCGCGCCCACCGAGGCCGGAACCAGCGCCAGCAGCAGGAACTTCTCCCGCCCCAGCACCAGCAGGACGGTGGCCGCGCCCAGGTACAGCGACTGCCCGGCGGCGAAGAAGAGCGCGCCCAGCGGCCCGCCGACCACGTACGCCGCGGCGGACGCGACCAGTGCGCCCAGCGGCGCCCCGAGGGCCAGACAGATCGCGGCCTCGCGGCGCCGCAGCCGGCCGAGCCAGCGGTACGAGCGGTGTGCCAGCGCCTGGTTGAAGCCCCAGCTGACCAGCGTCGCGACGGACAGCGCGAGCATGCCGGAGGGCAGGCCGAACCGCATCCGGGTGGCCGCGAACAGGTTGGCGCCGAGCAGGTAGCCGAGCCCGGGCAGGGCGAACACCAGGCCGCGCACGACGCAGCGCCAGGGGTCGGCCCGCCACGGGTTGGCGAACTCGGAGCTCGGGCCGGGGTAGCGGCGCTCGACCTTCTCGAACAGCTCCTCGGCGAGGGTGAACGAGTCGGGGCGGCCGTACAGCAGGGCGGCCTGCTCGTCGGAGAGGCCGTCGGACTCCAGGAACGCGGCGATCTCGTACGGGTGGACGGCATCGGCGCAGATGTCGTGCAGCCGCTCGGCGAGCTCGTCCAGCGGGTCCGCGGAGAGGTCGAGCTGCTCCTCGGGCTCGGGCTGGGCCGACGGGGTGGGGCGGCGGCGCTTGAGCGGCAGGGTGCGCAGCTGCATCGTCCGCTCGGAGCCGCCCTCGTCCTCCACGAGCCGCAGGGGGCCACTCATGCTCCCACCTCGCTGCGCTCGGCGGCCGCTTCGCGGTACACGCACCTGTCGATGGTTCTCTCGCTCCGCTCGTTCACGCTTCCACCTCGCCGCGCTCGGCGGCCGCTTCGCGGTACGCGCACCTGTCGTTCGTCCGCTCGTTCACGCGCCCACCTCGCTGTGCTGGGGCTGGGCGGCGGCGAGCTGCTGGTCCCAGTCGGTGGTGGGGGTCTGGTCGGTGACGGCCACCACGCCGTCCGGCATCCAGCGGGCGGTGCCGAGGAGTTCGGTGTAGATGCCCCGGAAGCCGTCGATGTTCTGGCGGAGCGTGAACTGTTCGATGACCCGCAGCCGGGCCTGTTCGCCCAGGCGGGCGCGCCGTTCGGCGTCGCGCAGCAGCTCGATCGAGGCGGCCGCCATGGGTTCGGGTTCGCGGGGCGGGACGACGAGTCCGGTGTCGCCGACGGCTTCGCGGACGCCGCCGACGTCGGTCGAGACGGTCGCGCGGCCGCAGGACATCGCCTCGATCAGGGTGAACGGGAAGCCCTCGCTGATGCTGGAGAGCATGACCACGTTGCCCGCCGCGTACGCGTCGGTGATGTCGGCGACGCGGCCCTCGAAGGCCACCGAGTCGGCGATGCCGAGTTCGGCGGCCAGGGCTATGCAGCCGTCCCGGTAGGCCTCGCCGCCCTTGGGGGTTCCGCCGAAGAGCCGCAGCCGCGCCTCGGGGATCTCACGGTGGACGATGGCGAAGGCCCGGATCAGCGTCTCCAGGTCCTTGATCGGGTCGACCCGGCCGGCCCAGCTGAGGGTCGGCGTCTCGGGTTCGGGCCCGGCGGGCGGGAAGGCCGCTGGGTCCACGCCGTTGTAGACGGTGCGGATGTGGGCGGACGGCGTGCCGCCGCGCTCCTCCCAGCGCCGGTTGTACCGGTTGCCGGGGGTGACCAGAGCGGCCTGCCGGTAGCTCTCCTCGGCGAGCATCCGGTAGAAGCCGAGCAGCAGCGCCTTGACCGGCCAGCGGTACGGGCCGGTGCGGTAGCCGAGGTAGCGCTCGCGCAGGTAGATGCCGTGCTCGGTGAGCAGAAACGGTACGCCGTACTGCTGGGCGGCGATCAGCCCGGGCAGGGTGGCCAGCCCGCCGCTGGCGGCGTGCGCGACGCCGCCGGTGGGCGGTTCGACCGAGAGCGGCCGCAGGGCGTGCTCCAGCAGGTCGGTGGCGTTCAGGGCGTCGTGCATGGTGGGCCGGGAGACGGCCGTGGGCAGGTAGTCCCGGGTCCAGACGTGCTGGAGGGTGCGCAGGGCGCGCTCGCTGCGCAGCGCCGGGCTGAGCAGCCCGCGCCGGGCGAGGTCGGCGAAGCCGTACAGCTCGGTGCCGAAGTGGGTGGTGTAGACCGGATCGAGGATGGAGTGGAGGAAGCGCTCGTACGCGTTGAGGAAGCGCCGCATCTCCTTGCCGCGGGGCGGTCCGGCCTCGGAGGCCGGGCCCCACAGCGGTGCGGTCGTGACCGACCGCACGTTGGCGGGCAGCTCCCAGGCCAGCGGCTCCTGGCCGGTACCAGTGACGGCGATGACGTCGAAGTCGACGTCCGGCATGCCTTGAACGAGCTGGTCGCACCAGACACTCACACCGCCGTGCTGGTGCGGATACGTCCCCTCGGTGAGCAGGGTGACGCGCATCTCCTGTCCCCCCTCCTGTTCCTTGCTTCGGTGTCCGGTCTGGGTGGCCGGAACGGGACCCGAGGCAGGGCCGGACCGGGCGACCGGCCCGGCCCTGCCATCGGGTGCTGCGGGCTACCGGTTGCCGGAGCGTCCGGTGGTACTGGTGCCGAGCGAGGCCGCCCCCCCGGTGGCCTTACCGCTCTTGGCGGCGGCGGCGGTGCCGCCGTTGCCGTTGGTGGCGACGTCCTTGCCGGGCACCGGGGTTCCGCTACCGGGGACCAGGGTCGGGGCGCTGGTACGACCGGTGTCGCTCGGGCCCACCGGGACGGGAGTGGCGACGCCCTGCGGGACGACCTTCTTGTCCGCCGGGGCCGGGGCCGGGACGGACTTGGCCGCGACGCCGGGGGCGACGGCGGCCGGGGCGGCCGGGGTGCCGGCCGAGGGGAGCTGCAGGGAGACACTGCTCTGCAGGGTGCCCGGGGACACCCAACCGGAGAGCGTACCGGCGTAGGACGAACCGAAGGCGGTCGATCCGATGACCAGCTTCTGAGAAGTTCCGGTCGGCATGGTGGCCTGGACCTGAACACCGGCCGGAGCGTTGACCGTGACGGTGTTGCCGACCCGGTAGCCGGTGACCTGGCCGGCCGAGACGGCCGAGTTCCAGGCGGCGCGGCGCTGAAACTCCTGGCCGATCTCGCGCTCGCCGAGGTTCACGATCGGGGTGTTGTCGGCGTGCAGCGACCGGTAGGTGCCGAGGATCTTCTCCAGCACCGGGTAGAGGACCCGGTCCTCGGACAGGTTCGACTGGTGGATGAAGTGCGGCCGCGGGTCGTTGCTCAGCACGTGTCCGAGGTCGATCCGGGCCTCCAGCGGCACGATGTACGACTGGAAGCCGGTGTTCACGTCCAGCGGCTGCGTCAGGCAGGTGGAGTTGGCGTTGTTCTCACAGACGCCGCTGCCGCCGTTGGCCTTGCTGGTGTAGATCCAGTTGTACTCGTCGGCCTCCTCCTTCGCCGTGCCGGCGTTGTAGAAGACGTTCATCGGGTAGCGCGGCACGGTCAGCGTGGACGAGCTGACGGCCCGCTGGGCGGGCTCGCGGGAGGCGTCGCTGCCGGTGAACTTGATGCCGTTGGCGGCCAGCGCCGGCGCCAGGTTCGGGTTGTCGCTGGTCTCCTGCGGGGCGGTCAGCAGACCGGAGTGCTCGCCGGTGACCAGGGCCTGCGGGTCGACCTTCAGGCCGTTCTTGGCGGCCCAGTCGAAGTTGTCCTTGATCTGGCCCGAGATGGTGTTCTGGTCGGTCCAGACGGTCTTGCCCGCGGAGTCCTTGGTGCAGCGCCACGGCACCACGGTGACGTCCTGGACGCAGCCCAGGTACGGGTGGCTGTAGGTGTGGTTGACCCAGCGGTAGCTGTTCTGGTCGGCGATCATCTGGTTGGCCGTGGGGTCCACCGTGGTCTGGTGGTCCGCCTTCCAGTCCTCGCTGCCGCCACCGTTGAACACCATGTCCAGGGTGAAGTTGTTGGCGGTCTGCCACTGCTTGAGGTGCTGGGCGTCGTCCGGCGTCATCCGGATCGGGTTGGCCGTGTCCGGGGTGCCGGGCGGGCAGGTGACGTCGCCGGGGGTGCACTTGAGCACGGTGTCCCAGCGGTCGTCGGCCAGGAAGACGTCGTCCACGTGGGCCGCGAAGTAGTTGCGGTCGTAGCCGAGGTGGACGCCCTGGGTGATCCAGTCGACCATGCCGCGGGCCAGCAGGCGGTACTGCTGCTGGTACTGGTTGTAGACGAACGTGACGACCAGTTCCTTGCGGCCGTCGTGGGTGTACTCGCCGACCAGCGAACCGCGCGAGGTGGTGCTCGGGATCGCGGCGTCGACCAGCGGGACGAACGAGGCGCCGGCCGGCAGGTTGGCCAGTGGCGTGGCCAGGTAGCCGTAACTCTCGCTGACGGTCGGATCGTTGTCCTCGAACGGCACGCTGCCCTTGAGGTACCCGAACGGGCCCGAAGTGCCGGCCGTGGTGGTGGCGCCCTGGAATCCGTCCAGCGTGCCGTAGTAACCGGGATTCACCGCGTAGTTCAGCCCCACCGCAGGACTGGCGAACGTGTACGCGTCGATCTGCCGGATTCCGAATGCAGCTTCGTAGCCCGCGATGGCCGTCATCTCGGCCGCACTGTTGGGGAAGGGGTTTTCGTTGGGAAGGACGATGCCCTGGTACTTCCCGCGGGGCTGGCCGTTCACCGTGTCGCTGAGGAAAGCGGAGTTGATGATGGGACGGTTGGTGTCGTTGAGGTTGACGACCTTGTACGGGGTGCCCTGGTTCTTGAGTTCGGCGGTGATCGCCGCGACCGACGGGCCTCCGTCGTCGATGACCAGGATGGTGAGGTCGATCCTGGGCGGCGTGTCGCCGTGGGCCAGGGTGGTCTGCAGGCCGCTGGCCAGCAGAACTGCCGCCGCGCACGCGGCAACTCTTCGGGTCGCTCGACCCATGGTGATCCTCCCCTTGGGTAGGCGCCTCGCTGCTCAGCGCTCGCCTGCCCTGTAGCTGTTCGCGGGCAGCAGGCTGCCCGGCGCCCATCCTGGTCGAGGGGGGCCTCTGCGAGGGACCAATTGGGCGAGAGTGCAGCGAACCTGTTACCAACGTTCATGGCGAAGCCATGAAGGCGCCGATTGTGACCGGAACCGGACCGGCCATGCAAATAATGAATTGAGAATGAAAAAGCGGAAGCTGAGAGCTACACCTGGTTACCGCCCGTGCGGCTTGGGCGGACCACCGGACACCTACACTGTCGTCGTCGCGCATGACACTCTTGCACATCTTGCCGACGCCTTGGGCAGGTTCATGCAATATCGGGCACCGCTGTGCCATGTGACAGTCCGAATATGCAATGGAGGTGCTCGCGCGGCCGATCGGCGGACCGAGTCCGGTGCAATCGGGGCCGGGCGGAAAGCGGCGCCGGAGCCGGTCGAACGGCGCTGGTCGGGCGCAGTCCCGGGCTGCCGCGGTAAGGCCAACGCCCGTGATCTCGGCGGCTATTGGACGGCCGGGCGGGCGGGCGCCGCGGGGCGCTGTGGCCCTGTGCGGTGATGGCCTGAACCATGTCGTTGCCGACGACTTCGGCCCCCGCGCGTACGCCGTCGGCGCCGACCGCGGACCCGTCCTCGCCGACTACCCGCGCGCCGTCGAACGCGCCGTCGAACGCGCCGCCGCAGTGGTCGGCCGGGCGATGGACGACGCCGCCCCGGCAGGCTGACGCGCAGCCTGCCAGGACGGCGACGGGCGGCCTCCCGGGGCAGGATCAGCCCTCGCTGATCAGGCCCTCGCGAAGCTGGGTCAGCGTCCTGGTGAGCAGCCGGGAGACGTGCATCTGGGAGATGCCGATCTCGTCGCCGATCTGCGACTGGGTGAGGTTGCCGAAGAACCGCAGCATGATGATCCGGCGCTCGCGCGGCGGCAGCTTGGCCAGCAGCGGCTTCAGCGACTCCCGGTACTCGACGCCTTCCAACGCGAGGTCCTCGTAGCCGAGCCGCTCGGCCAGCGGTCCGTCGCCGTCCTCCTCGCTGGGGCTGGAGTCGAGCGAGCTGGCGGTGTACGCGTTGCCCACCGCGAGGCCCTCGACCACGTCCTCCTCGCTGACCCCCAGGCAGGTGGCCAGTTCGGCGACGGTGGGGGAGCGGTCCAGCCGCTGGGACAGGTCGTCACCGGCCTTGGTGAGCGCCAGCCGCAGCTCCTGGAGCCGCCGGGGCACCCGGACCGACCAGCTGGTGTCCCGGAAGAAGCGTTTGATCTCGCCCACCACGGTGGGCATCGCGAAGGTGGGGAACTCCACCCCGCGCTCGGGGTCGAACCGGTCGATCGCCTTGATCAGGCCGATGGTGCCGACCTGGACGATGTCCTCCATCGGCTCGTTGCGGCTGCGGAAGCGCGCCGAGGCGTACCGGACCAGCGGCAGGTTGAGCTCGATCAGGGTGTCGCGGACGTACGTGTGCTCCGCGCTGCCCGGTTCCAGGGCGGCCAGCCGCAGGAACAGCGAGCGCGACAGCGTCCGGGTGTCCAGCCCGGAGCCGGGCGGCGTCTCGGGCCCGGGCGGCGCGGCGGCCGGGACCCGCTGGAGCGGGATCCGGTCCTCGGCGACAGCCGTACCGTTGGCCTGACCAGCGTGGATCTCCGCAGTGCCCAGCTCTCCGGACATGCGCCCACCCCCTTGTGACTGACAGTTGAACGGGGGCCGTCGCACGGAGGTTCCCGGCGGGGGCCCTCCCCCTCCATACCGGAACACGGTGCACGGCAAACCCGAACGTCGCAAGATGTCACGCGAGGGTAACGCGCTGCAATCTCAGTCTTCCCAGGAGTTGCCGGTCCGAAGCCTCGTCAGGATGCGGGAGAGCAGCCGCGAGACGTGCATCTGGGACATCCCCAGCTCGGTGCTGATCTGCGACTGGGTCAGGTTGGCGAAGAACCGCAGCATCACGATCCGCCGCTCCCGCTCGGGCAACTGGACCAGCAGGTGGCGGACCATGTCCCGGTGTTCGACCTCGGCCAGCGCGGAGTCCTCGTAGCCGAGCCGGTCCAGCAGGGCGAGCCCGCCCTCGTGCTCCTGCGCCGCCTCCAGCGAGGCCGCGTTGTAGGCCCGCCCGGCGTCCAGGCAGGCCCGGACGTCCTCCTCGGGGATCCGCAGGCTGGCGGCGATCTCCGGCACCTTGGGGGCCCGGCCGTGCAGCACCGTCAGCTCCTCCATCGCGCCGCTGACCTGGACCCACAGCTCCTGGAGCCGGCGCGGGACGTGCATGGTGCGGACGTTGTCCCGGAAGTAGCGCTTGATCTCGCCGAGGATGGTGGGCAGTGCGTAGGTGGGGAACTGGACGCCGCGGGTGGGGTCGAACCGGTCGATCGCGTTGATCAGGCCGATGGTGCCGACCTGGACGACGTCCTCCATCGGCTCGCTGCGGCTGCGGAAGCGGGTGGCCGCGTAGCGGACCAGGGGGATGTTCACCTCGATCAGGGCGGCCCGGACCCGCTCCCGCTCGGGGGTGCCCGGGGGCAGCTCCGCGAGCCGTTCGAACAGCACCCGGGTCAGCGTCCGGACGTCCACCGCGGGGCGGCCGCCGGGGCCGCGCAGACCGTCCGGGCGGAGCTCGCCGGCCGGGCTGATGATCGACGCCAGTACCTCGTCGGACACGTCACCCCTCCCTCAGTCGATAACGAAGGGCCCTGCGGATCGGGTGTCGCGGCTGCTTCACCACCTCGCCATGTCCGGCAAAACCGGTCATAGCATCACAAGGCGGGCGCAGGTCGGGCAAGTACCCGGCGGAGGTGTGTTGGTGCGGCATCGGGGCTTCACCGGGCTTCCCGCCCAGGCGCCGCACGGATCGTTCCGGGGCGGAGCAAGGCGCCCCGTCCGGTGGCCGGACGGGGCGCGGCGGGCCGTCCGAGGGACGGACCCGGGTGCCTCGGGTGTCAGACCTCGATGTCGGCGATCACCCAGGTGGCGAATTCGCGCCACTGACCGGCCGCGGCCTGATGGGCCGGGTGGGTCAGGTACGCGTGCAGGGCGTCGCGGTCCTCGACCAGGCTGTTGATCGCGTAGTCGTGGGCGATGTCCCGCTCGGTGGTGTTCCAGCCGCACTCCCACTCGCGCAGCTCGGGGATCAGCGAACCCAGCTCGGCGAACGCCTTGGCGCCGGCGAGCGCGCGCTCGTCGTCCTTGCGGACGCCTTCGTTGAGCTTGAACAGGACCAGATGCCGGATCACGATTGCCGCTCCTCGCGGACGGGGACAGAGGGTCCCGCACACCGTAGCCGGTGCGCCGGGGCGGGACGACGGGCCCTACGCGAGCGGAGCGCTCACTTGATCAGTCCGGTCATGAAGGTGCCGACCGCCTTGGCCGCGTTCGAGATGCCCTCGAAGCCCAGTTGGACGAGCTGGGCGGAGCGGGCCGGCGAGCTGATGATCGAGTAGAGGACGAAGATGAGCAGGAGGGCCATGCCGATCTTCTTCGCCTGCGCCATCGGGTGTCGTCCTCTCCTGCTGTGGGCCGCCGCCATCCGGGTCCCCGAGCGGCCCTGCGGAAGCAGCTTATCCATCGGACGGGCTATCAAGTGTGCGACGCGTTCGCCCGGCGGGACGAAGGTCCCCGTGGGTGGGGCCTTTCTCCGGATGCCCGGAAGCGGCCCGGGCGGCAGGATGGAAGACGTGCCGAGGATCTGGCAGGAATCCCCGGTGCGTGGATCCGGAGCTCCCCGCTGTGGGACCGGGCGCCGCGGCTTCCCCCCGACGCGGCGCCGGTTGTGGGACTCCGCCGGGGGAGCGGTCGTCCCCCCGAGCCGCTCCCCCTTTCCAGGCTCCGTACTCTCCGGGCGTTGGTGGTCATCAGCCCGGAGTGCGGAGCCCTTTTCGCGTTCGAGGGTGCGCGGAAACGCCGAAGGCCCGTCCGGATCGGACGGGCCTTCGGGCTTTCCAGCGGTAGCGGTGGGATTCGAACCCACGGTGAAGTTGCCCCCACACACGCTTTCGAGGCGTGCTCCTTTGGCCGCTCGGACACGCTACCGAGGGGAACTCTACCGGACGGGTGCGCGGTCACGAAATCCATAGGGCGGGGCGGCCGGCGGGGGACCCGGCGGCGGAAGTCGGCGCCGGACGTCAGCGGTGGGACTCGAAGAACTCGCGCAGCTGCTCGCCGCACTCGTCGGCGAGGACGCCCCAGACCACCTCGGGGCGGTGGTTGAGCCGGCGGTCGCGCATCACGTCGAAGAGCGAGCCGGCCGCGCCGGCCTTCTCGTCGAGGGCGCCGTAGACCACCCGGTCGATCCGGGACAGCACGATGGCGCCGGCGCACATCGTGCAGGGCTCCAGGGTGACGACCAGGGTGCAGCCGCTGAGCCGCCACTCCCCGATCCGTTCGGCCGCCTGCCGGATCGCGACCACCTCGGCGTGCGCGGTCGGGTCGCCGACCGCCTCGCGCTCGTTGTGGCCGCGCCCGATCACCTCGCCGTCCGGGCCCAGGACGAGCGCCCCGACCGGGACGTCGCCGGTGGCCGGCGCCAGGGCGGCCTCGGCGATGGCGAGGCGCATCGGCGCCGCCCAGCGGTCGCGGACCGGGTCGGGGCGGACGGGGGCGGGCAGGGGGGCGATGCGGGGGACGGCCTGCGGGGCGGATGCGGACTGCATGGCATCCAGTGTCGGGTATCCGGCGGTGGGCACTGGCCTGGTCACCGGCCTGGTCACCGCCCGCTACCGGACCGCCTCCAGGACCTCGCCGCAGCCGAGGGCCTCGGCGATCTCCTCCAGGGCGTCGCCCGGGACGGCACCCTCGCCGCTGAGGGCGAGCAGCTCCTCGGCGGCCAGGCCGAACTCGGTGAGCAGGTGGGCGTCGCCGAGCGGGCCGACCGGGACGCCGCTGCGGGCGTCCTCGTCCTGCTCCTGCGCCTCCTCGTCCTCCTCCAGCTCGACGACCAGGTGGTCCAGGTCGCCGAACTCGCTCTCACCGGCCTGGTCGACCAGCTCGTCGGTGAGGACGGAGCCGTAGGAGCTGCGGGCGGCGGCGGCGCCGTCGGACACGAAGATCCGCGGGTCCTCCTCGCCGTCCACCCGGACGATGGCGAACCAGGCGTCCTCCTGTTCGATGAAGATCAGGACGCTGTCGTCGTCCTGCGTGGAGTCGCGGGCCAGTTCGGTCAGGTCGGCGAGGGTTTCGACGTCGTCGAGCTCCGTCTCGCTCACATCCCACCCGTCCTCGGTGCGAGCAAGCACTGCAGCGAAGTACGCCACCAGGGACACTCCCAAGATCTCGGTCTCGGCTGTCGGCGCGCTCGGGCAACGCGAAAATCTGGCCGCCCCCGCGCCAGAGGCGGTCCGCTCGTTCGGACCGTCCCATCGGAATCGTGACAGAAAGCCCGCCCTTGCGGGGGGTGTTCGGCAGCGCGTCTTTGCAGGTCGTGTCGGAAGGGCCGGCCGGCGGCCGGTGTGGCGCCGGCGCCACCGCCCGGGGTCCGCCGGATCCGGACCGGCCGGTCGGCGGAGCCGCAGGGGGAGCTGCGGGGGGAGCCGCGCCGGAACCGCTTCGGATCCTCGTCAGATCCGGAAGGTTCGCATCCGCATGGCTTCGCGCATCCGCCGTTCCTTGGTCCGCCGGGGCTGGACCCGCTCCCGGAGTTCGCGGGCCTCGGTGAGCTCGCGCAGGAAGACGGCCCGCCGCCTGCGGCGGTCCGCCTCGGTCTCCGGGGGGTCCTGTGGCGGGCCGGGGCGATTGCCCGACCGGCCTGCGGGCTCGTCCGCCGAGCCGTCCCCGGCGTTCGGGTTGCTCGTCATAAGACGTGACATTCCCAGATCAGCCCGGTTGATACCACAGGAGGCGCTTCCGTCCGGACATTCGCGGGGCGTCACGGCGCGATACGGCCGGGTGCACCCCGGCGACGGGGCGGTCGGCACGCGGCGAGTCGTACAGGCGTGCAGACCCGGGCTAACCTCGATACATGCGTCTCCACGTCGTCGACCACCCCCTGGTGGCCCACAAGCTCTCCACCCTGCGCGACGAGCGCACCGACTCGCCGACTTTCCGTCGCCTGACCGACGAGCTGGTGACCCTCCTCGCCTACGAGGCCACCCGGGACGTCCGCACCGACGAGGTGGAGATCACCACCCCCGTGGCGGTCACGCTCGGCACCCGCCTCAGCTACCCCCGCCCGCTGGTCGTGCCGATCCTGCGCGCCGGTCTCGGCATGCTGGACGGGATGACCCGACTGCTGCCGACCGCCGAGGTCGGCTTCCTCGGCATGGTGCGCAACGAGGAGACCCTGGAGGCCTCCACCTACGCCACCCGGATGCCGGACGATCTCTCCGGCCGCCAGGTCTACGTGCTCGACCCGATGCTGGCCACCGGCGGCACCCTCGTCGTGGCGATCAAGATGCTGATCGAGCGCGGCGCCACCGACGTCACCGCCGTGGTGCTGCTGGCCGCGCCCGAGGGCGTCGAGGTGATGAAGCGCGAGCTGGCCGGCCTGCCGGTCACCGTGGTCACCGCCGCCCTGGACGAGCGGCTCAACGAGAACGGCTACATCGTGCCCGGCCTCGGCGACGCGGGCGACCGCCTGTACGGCACCGCCGGCTGAGCGCATCCCCCGAACGGACGAGAGCCCCCCGGCGCGGTGCCGGGGGGCTCTCCTGTTGCGCGGGACGACCGGCCTCAGCAGCTGCCGGTGGCGGTCGGGGTGGGGGACGGCTTGGTCGCGAGGGCGAGGGCGGCGGCCGCCTGGGTCTCGTCCAGCAGGGCGTTGTAGCTGTCGCCGACCACGAAGTCCACGGTGCCGTCGGTGCGGGCGTCGGCGGTGGTGGTGGCCCCGGCGATCTGCGAGCCGAGCAGGGTGGCGGCGCCGGCGCCGGCCGGGCCGGCGATCACCTGGGCGGTGCCGGGCACCTTCTTGTCCAGTTCGGCCGGGGCGTTGCCGACCTTGCCGATGGTGAAGCCGCGCTTCTTGAGCTCCTCGGCGGTCCGGCCGGCCAGGCCGCCCTTGGCGGTGGCGTTGTAGACGTTCACCGTGACGCCGGCCGGCTGCGGGATCGCGTGCGGGTCACCCGGGGCGGCGGGCGCGCCGGAGCCGGTGGGCGCACCGGGCGTGGCGCCCGGGGAGGGGGCGGCCAGCGGCTTGCCCGACGGGGTCACGCAGGCCTGGGCGGAGGAGTTCTTGTTCTTCCCGCTGAAGATGTCGTAGAGCTGGACGCCACCGAGGCCGATCAGGGCCAGGGCGAGCAGGCTCGCGAGCCCGGAGATCACCTTGCGGCTCTTCCTCGGGGGCCGGCCGAGTCGTGGATAGGCGTTGCCGGTGACGCGGTACTGCTTCCCCTTGAGGCCTTGGGGAGTCAACATGCTCACGGTTTGTCTCCCCCTCGTGCCAGGGCGGGGTCGGGATGACGGATCGGCTGGTGCGAGTGGATCCCGTGGTGCGGGCGGATCCCCTGGTCGCGGCCGTAGTCAGCAGCGTAGTGCCGTCCGGCCGCGAAGGTACTAAATGATCATCATCTGGAGTACGCCGGTACCCGAAAGGAGGTACCCGGGTACGCGCGGACCGCCCTCCGCCGGGTGGCGAGGGGGCGGTCCAGGAGCCCGTGCAGAGGGTCCGTCATTCCATTTCGAGGACCCGGGCGTGCAGCACCTGGCGCTGCTGCAGTGCGGCCCGCACCGCCCGGTGCAGTCCGTCCTCCAGGTACAGGTCGCCGCGCCACTTCACCACGTGCGCGAAGAGGTCCCCGTAGAAGGTCGAGTCCTCGGCGAGCAGGGTTTCGAGGTCGAGTTGCCCCTTGGTGGTCACCAGCTGGTCGAGCCGCACCGGGCGTGGGGCGACGTCAGCCCACTGTCGGGTGCTCGTCCGGCCGTGATCCGGGTACGGCCGCCCATTGCCGATGCGCTTGAAGATCACACGGAAAGCCTACCGTTTGGGCGGCGGATGGCGCAGCCGCCGCGACGCCGCCACGCGCTCGGGTGTGAGCTGCGGGAGGGCGATTGCGGCTGTTTGATGGGAAATGTCGCGAACATCGCCGGGTTCCGATCGGGACACGGCCCGCCCGGGACCGGGTTCCGGGCCCGCCCCGCCTCCCCGCACCGCCCAGGAGAGTGCCCCGATGTCCTCCGCCCTCACCCCGTCGGCCGTCCGGGAGATCGCCGACGGGTACGCCTTCACCGGGCCCGCCCTCGACCTCGGCGCGGTGCTGCTGGACGGCACCGCCTACCCGGACGCCCAGGTGCGCATCCCGCTCGGGGTGCTCAACCGGCACGGGCTGGTCGCCGGCGCCACCGGCACCGGCAAGACCAAGACCCTCCAGCTGATCGCCGAACAGCTCTCCGCCCAGGGCGTGCCGGTGTTCCTCGCCGATGTCAAGGGGGACGTCTCCGGCGTCGCCGCGCCCGGCGCGCCGAGCGAGCGCACCGCCGCCCGCGCGGCCGAGGTCGGACAGCAGTGGACCCCGCAGGGCTGCCCGGTCGAGTTCTACTCGCTCGGCGGCCAGGGCGCCGGGATCCCGATCCGCGCCACCGTCACCAGCTTCGGGCCGCTGCTGCTCGCCAAGGTGCTCGACCTGAACGAGACCCAGGAGTCCTCGCTCAGCCTGGTGTTCCACTACGCCGACACCAAGGGCCTGGAGCTGTACGACCTCAAGGACCTCACCGCCGTCATCGCCTTCCTCGCCTCGCCCGAGGGCAAGGAGGAGCTGAGGACCATCGGCGGCCTCTCGTCGGCCACCGCCGGGGTGATCCTGCGCGCGCTCACCCTGCTGGAGAACGAGGGCGCCGGGGCGTTCTTCGGCGAGCGCGAGTTCGACACCGCCGAACTGCTGCGGACCGCCCCGGACGGCCGGGGCGTCGTCTCGGTGCTGGAACTGCCCGCCGTCCAGGACCGGCCGCGGCTGTTCTCCACCTTCCTGATGTGGCTGCTCGCCGACCTCTACCAGGAACTGCCCGAGGTCGGCGACCTGGACAAGCCCAAGCTGGTGTTCTTCTTCGACGAGGCGCACCTGCTGTTCAAGGGCGCCTCCAAGGCCTTCCTGGAGGCCATCACCCAGACCGTCCGGCTGATCCGCTCGAAGGCCGTGGGCATCTTCTTCGTCACCCAATCCCCACGCGACGTCCCCTCCGACGTGCTCGCGCAGCTGGGCAACCGGGTGCAGCACGCGCTGCGCGCCTTCACCCCGGACGACGCCAAGGCGCTCAAGGCCACCGTCTCGACCTTCCCGCGCTCCTCCTACGACCTCGGCGCGGTGCTCACCTCGCTCGGCACCGGCGAGGCCGTGGTGACGGTGCTCTCCGAGAAGGGCGCGCCGACGCCGGTCGCGGCCACCCGGCTGCGGGCGCCGCAGTCCCTGATGGGGCCGATCGAGGCGGGCGCGCTGCGGGCCGTCGTCGACGCCTCGCCGCTGACGGCGCGCTACCGGGACGCGATCGACCGGGAGTCGGCGTACGAGAAGCTGGCCGCGCGGGCGGCGCGGGCGCCCAGGCCGGAGGCCGCCGCACCGGCCAGGGTGCCGAAGGAGCGGGAGCCCGCCCCGCGGCGGGAGGAGCCGAAGGGGGCGGGCGGGCTGCTCGATTCGCTGCTCAGCAACCCGACGGTGAAGTCCCTGGCGCGTTCGGCCGGGAAGCAGCTCGGGCAGGAGATCTCGCGCAGCCTGTTCGGGACGTCCAAGCGGCGGCGGTAGCGGCCGGGCCCCGCAGGACTGGAGCCTTACCCGGCCAGGGCGGCGCCGATCCGGTCGAGCGAGGACAGCCGCATCAGGCCGTAGTTGTAGAACTCGACCTCGGGGACGCCCAGTTCGCGCAGGGTCGCGATCTTGGCGGCGAGGTTCGCCGGGCCGTCGCAGTCCGAGGCCATCGGCCGCAGGATCACCGCCATGTCCTGCGGGCGGACGCCGTGCAGGGCGAACGCGGCGATCTTCTCCCGGACGGCCTCCGGGGTCTTCGCGTAGCCGAGCGTCTCGATCTGGTCGGTCGCCTTGGCGAGCGCGGGCAGGTCGATGCCGGACAGCCAGCCCTTGCCCGGGCCGGCGCCGTCCATGAAGCTCAGCCGCATGCCGTGGCGCCGGGCCTCCTCGGTCAGTTCGGCGGCCAGCGTGGTGACGGTGGTGGTGGCGGCGTCCAGGTAGGCGGCCAGGGCGCCGTCCGCGAGCGCGCTCAGGTCGGCGGGCTCGGCGGCGGCCGCCTCGTCGGCCAGCCGGCGGCGCAGCTCGGTGCGGACGGCCTCCGCGACCTCCTCCGCCGGGACGCCCGCGCGGGTGGCGGCGGCGCGGCAGTGCGGGCAGAAGCAGATGCCGAGCAGCGCCTCGGCGCCCGCGCCCAGTTCCTCGAAGTAGCGCTCGTGGTGGTATCCGTGGCGCAGTCCGTGGAAGTGCAGGGACTCGGCCCGGATCGCGTCCACGCCGTACCGGGCCAGCTCGGTGACCAGGGTCCGCGCGTACTCCCGGACCTCCGGGGCGGCCGGGCAGAGCTCGGTGAGGTGGCGGTCGCCGAAGGCGTTGGCCGGGGCGCAGTCCGGGTGCGCGAAGCCGAGCCGGTCGTTGTGGCAGAACACCGTCCAGGCGTGCAGCTTCAGCCCCCGGCGGCGGGTCTCGGCGGCGGCCTCGGCGAAGGGGTCGCGGTCGCCGATCGCGGTGGACGGGGCGGGCGCGAGCCGGCGGCCCCGCCAGCGGGCCGGATCGGGGCGGAAGTACGCCGCGCCCGGCTCCAGGTAGCGGATCACCCGGCGGGGGTTGTGCGGGAAGACGTCCCGGGCCTCGTGGTAGACCGAGGCGAGGGTGACGCCGCCGACCCCGGCGCGGTCGGTGAGGTTGCCGAAGAAGGTGTCGGCGCCCTCGTCGAGCAGGTCGGTGGCGAAGGCGAGGACGGACGACTCCACGGTGCGGCTCCGGAGCTGGGGGCGGGTGCGCTGTCCACGCTAGCCGCAGGGGCCGGATTGGTCTATACCTGGTGATTTGAGCGGGCCGGGCCCGAACGAGGGGCGGCCGGATCGGGGCGGCCGGACCGGACGGGCACCCCACTACAGTGAGCCGTGTCCGACAGACCGTGTCCGACAGACCGTGCCCGACAGGCCGTGCCCGTCGGACCGTGTTCTTCAGCGTCCTTCAGCCCGAGGCCGTCCACGGCCCGTTGAGAGGTGACCACCCCATGAGCGTTCGCCCGCCGCTGCCGTACGACTTCCTGCCGCAGGTGCCGTCCTTCCCGCTGACCAGCCAGGACATCGCCGACGGCGGCACACTGGCCGGGGAGTTCAGCCACGCCGGCGGCAACCGGTCGCCGCAGCTGGCCTGGTCGGGGCTGCCCGAGGGCACCCGGAGCATCGCCGTCACCTGCTACGACCCGGACGCGCCCACCGGCTCCGGCTGGTGGCACTGGCTCGCCCTCAACCTGCCCGCCGACACGGTCGAACTGCCGCGCGGCGCCGGCTCCTCGGACGACGACCTGCCCGGCGCGGCCTCCTTCCACGGCCGCAACGACTTCCCCGGCCACCAGTACGACGGCGCCGCCCCGCCGCCCGGTGCCCCGCACCGGTACGTCTTCGCGGTGCACGCCCTGGACGTCGAGAAGCTGGACGTCTCCGCCGACACCCCGGCGGCCCAGATCGGCTTCCACCTGACCTTCCACACGCTGGGGCGGGCGCTGATCACCGCCGAGTACGGGGTCTGAGCGCGGTGGGCCACGATCCGGTCGAGGTCTGGCGGCTGCCCGAGGAGGACCGGTCGGCCGGTCGTAGGGCCGTGGCCTGGACGGTCGGGCCGGCCGGGGAGCTGGCCCTCCTGGTGGTGCCGGAGCAGCACCTGGCGCCGGCCGGATCCTGGCCGCCGGTCCGGCTGCCGTTCGACGGCGAGGTGGTCGTGGCCGCGCCGCAGGGGGAGTGGCGGGTGCCGCTGTCCGGCGTCTCCTGCTCGCCCGACCACCTCGGGCTGCTGCCGGGCGGCCGGGTGCTGCTGGCCGGGTACCGGGCCGAGCAGGACGGGGAGGAGTGGCTGCCCAACGCGGCCGTGTACGGCGCGGACGGGGCGCTCGAACGGGAGCTCGCCCTCGGTGACGACGTCCGGGTTCTGGTGACTGACCTGGACGGCCGGATCTGGATGGCCTACGGGGACGAGGGCATCTACGGCGACCACCCGATGGCGGCCGCCGGGCTGCGGGCCGCCGACACCCACGGCCGGGTGGTGTGGAGCCCGGACAAGCTGCCGTCCTTCCCGCTGGAGGGCCTGGCCGGCGCGACCGACGGCCGGAGCGCCTGGCTGGCCTGGTACCCGAGCCCGTCGGTCAGCCACCTCACCCGGATCGACGCGGTCGACCGGCCGTCGACCACCCTGCCGTGCCCGGTCCGGCTGCCGGTCGGCTTCGCGATCCGCGGCGGGCAGGGCGTCTTCCTGTCCAGCGGCGGCGAGTTGACCTGGTACCAGCTGATCGGCAAGGAGTGGAAGCGGACCCGGCGCCGGCAGCTGAGCGTGCCCGGCGCGCTCGACCGGGTGCGGGCGCACGGCCGGGACGGCGCGCTGTGGTTCCGCGCGGGGGACTGCTGGTACCGGATCGAGGCTTAGGGCCTGCCCGGCGGATCCTGCCGGGCAGGCCCTAACCGCCTGCGCGGGTGGCGCGGTCGGCGCGGGCGGCCAGGGTGCGCAGGTGGGTGATCAGCTCCGGCGGCTCGTGCACCTCGAACTCGCAGTCCAGCGTCAGCAGCCGCACCGCCGTCCACTCCAGGGAGTCCGTGCGGGAGCGCAGCCGGCAGCGGTGCTCGTCGATCGGCTCGATCTCGGAGTCGCCCCGGTCGAAGTGCCGCCGGACGTTCGCGGCCGGGGCGTGCACGGTGGCGACCACGGCGCGGGCCGGTGACTGGCGGCGCAGCTTGCCCGCCACGTATGCGGCGGCGTCCTCGGCCGGGAGTGGGCGCGGGGTGAAGTGGGCGCCGGTGGCGCGGGGTTCGCTGAGGCGGTCGACGCGGAAGAGCCGCCAGTCGTCCCGGTCCAGGTCGTAGCCGACCAGGTACCAGCGGCGGCCGGCCGAGACCAGCCGCTCGGGTTCGACGTTGCGCCTGGTCTCGGCGCCGTCGCCGGCCCGGTAGGCGAAGCGCAGCCGCTCCCGGTTGGTGACGGCGCCGGCGAGCACGGTGAGGTCGTCCGGGTCGACGGTCGGGCCGTCGCCGGTGAGCAGTGGCATGGTGGCGGTGTTGAGCGCGCCCACCCGGTGTCGCAGGCGGCCCGGCAGCACCTGGAGGAGCTTGGCGAGGGCGCGGACCGAGGCCTCCTCTATGCCGACCACCGCGTGCCCGGCGGCCGCCCGCAGGCCGACCGCGATGGCGACGGCCTCCTCGTCGTCCAGCAGCAGCGGCGGCATCGCCGTCCCCGCGACCAGCCGGTAGCCGCCGACCGCGCCCATGGTGGCCTGCACCGGGTAGCCGAGGTCGCGCAGCCGGTCGATGTCGCGCCGGATCGTCCGGGGGCTGACACCGAGCCGTTCGGCGAGTTCGCTGCCGGGCCACTCGCGCGGGGTCTGCAGCAGGGACAGCAGGTTCAGCAGCCGTGCGGGGGTGTCCGTCATGCCGTCCAGGATGCCGGACAACTGGGACAGGATCTGACCTACATGCCCCGTACCCTCGTGGACGTGCCGACGAGCAGTGCGAGCAGGACGAGCAGGACGAGCAGGACGAATGAGGAGTACCGAATGAAGACCGCGGACGCGGACCGACGGAGGTGGATCGCGCTGGCGATCGTGATGGTCGCCTCCTTCATGGACCTGGTAGACGTCACCATCGTCAACATCGCCATCCCCAGCATCCAGGAGGACACCGGCGCCTCCTTCAGCGCCATCCAGTGGGTCACCGGCGGCTACGCGCTGGCCTTCGCGATCGGGCTGATCACCGGCGGCCGGCTGGGCGACATCTACGGTCGCAAGCGGCTGTTCCTGATCGGCATCGGCGGGTTCACCGTGGCGTCCGCGCTGTGCGGCCTGGCCTCCGGCCCCGAGATGCTGGTCGGGATGCGGGTGCTGCAGGGCGGCACGGCGGCCATGATGGTGCCGCAGGTGCTGTCGATCATCCACGCGACCTTCCCGGCGGAGGAGCGCGGCAAGGTATTCGGCATGTTCGGCGCGGTGGTCGGTCTGGGCGCCGTCTCCGGGCCGCTGATCGGCGCGCTGCTCACCGAGTGGGACCTGTTCGGCCTGGCCTGGCGCCCGATCTTCCTGATCAACCTGCCGGTCGGCATCGCCGGGCTGCTGCTCGGGCGCCGCTTCATCGACGAGTCGAAGGCCGAGCGGGCGCTCAAGCTGGACCTGGTCGGGGTGGCACTGGCGAGTGTCGGCCTGCTGATGCTGATCTACCCGCTGACGCACGGGCGGGAGGCCGGCTGGCCGCTCTGGGGCTACCTGTCGATGGCCGGCAGCCTGGTGGTGTTCGCGCTGTTCGTGGCGTACGAGAAGGCCAAGACGCGGCGGGACGGCTCGCCGCTGGTCGAGCTGTCGCTGTTCCGGGTGAAGAGCTTCGCGGCCGGCATCGGCGTGCAGCTGGCCTTCGGCGTGGTCTGCGGGATCTTCTTCCTGGTCTGGACGCTGTACATGCAGCTGGGCCTCGGCTGGAGCCCGCTCAAGGCCGGCTCCACCGGCATCCCGTTCTCGCTCGCCGTCTCGGCCGCGGCCGGGCTGTCCGTGCAGAAGCTGGTGCCCCGGTTCGGACGCCGGGTGCTCCAGACCGGCGCGCTGGTGATGGCGGCGGGCGTGCTGACGTACATCTGGGAGGCGGACCGGTACGGGACGGCGATCGCGCCCTGGCAGATGGCGCTGCCGCTGGTGGTGATGGGCCTGGGGATGGGCCTGATCGTCGCGCCGATCACCGACGCGATCCTGGCGGAGGTGCCGCGCGCGCACGCCGGTTCGGCGTCGGGGCTGATCAACACCGTCCAGCAGATGGGGAACGCGCTGGGGCTCGCGCTGGTGTCGGTGGCCTTCTTCGGGGCGATGGACGACGTGGTCGCGCCGGAGGCGATGGGCACCGCGTTCGGCGGGGCGTTCGTCCACGCGATGTGGTGGGTCGCGGGGGCGCTGCTGGTGGTGTTCCTGCTGATGTTCGCGCTGCCGCGGCGCAAGGCGGTCGCGCCGGCCGGCGCGGATGCGGCGGGTGCGGTGGATGCGCCGGCGACGGCGGCGGGTACGGCGGGTGGGGCGGACCCGACGGACGAGCGGGAGCCCGTCCTGGCCTGACAGGCACTGCTGAGGGCCCCGGTCGCGCGGCGCGACCGGGGCCCTCGACGCATTCTGGGAGGCCATGGACCGTACGGCGGTGGACTCCTCGGCGGCTCGGCAACGGCTCCCGGCGGGGCCGGCCGGGCGATCGGTTTTCAGCGCGCCCCGGCCGTGCTCACCGCCGTCGTCCGGGTCGTGGTCTTCGCCGCGGACTTGGCCTCCTTTGCGGCGCGCTTCATCTCCTGCTTGAACTCCCGGACCAGGTCGAGGGATTCGGGCCCGGTGATGTCGGCGACCGAGCGGTGCGCGCCCTCCTCGCCGTACGCGCCGGCCGCCTCGCGCCAGCCCTCCGGCCGCACGCCGTACTGCTTGCCGAGCAGGGCCAGGAAGATCTGCGACTTCTGTTTGCCGAAACCGGGCAGGGCGTTGAGGCGGCTGAGCAGTTCCTTGCCGGTGCGGGTGTCCTTCCAGAGCGCGGCGGCGTCGGCGTCGTACTGCGCCACCAGGAACTGGCAGAGCTGCTGGACCCGTTTGGCCATCGCGGCCGGGTAGCGGTGCACGGCGGGCTTCGCGGACAGGAGGGCGACGAACTCCTCCGGGTTGTACACGGCGATCTCCCGGGCGTCCAGGTCGTTGCGTCCGAGCCGCTGGGCGATGGTCAGCGGACCGGTGAACGCCCATTCCATCGGCACCTGTTGGTCAAGCAACATGCCGACGAGCGCGGCCAGCGCACTCCGTCCGAGCAGTTCGTCGGCCTCGGGCTGCTGTGCGAGCCGGACGGTGACGTTCATGGGCTTGCCCTCCTCGGAGTTGACGTCGGGTCGGCGCCCAGTCTGGTGGACGGGGCGGGGGCGGAGGCGGTCAACACGCCCGTAGCAGGGGAAGTCTTGGTGTTCCAGGGCCTTGGCGTAGCTGGCTTGTTCGTTGGCGGAGCGACCGCCTGAGACACCCGATCCGGCGGTCGGGAGAGCCGTCGGAGTACTTTTTGCCCGCGCTGGCCACGGGCACCTCGGCGCTGTCGTCCGTCCGGTTGGCCCCCGAAGCCGGGTCGGCGAACTGCCTGTTCGCGCTGCGGGCTCTCGTGCATGGATATGTCGCTAACTCTTTTTGTTCGCATGGTCATTCGAGCAGGAAAGAGGAAACGGGAAACCCTGACATTCCCCGTTTCACCGGCTCGATCGCATGCCAAGATTCAGGCGGAAGCGAGGGGAGGCCGCTTCCGGCCCAAGATGCGAAACCGTGGACGGTCGGATTCCAGAAGAAGGATTGGCATGGCCATGTCTAATGACTCGAATGGGTTCGGCCCGGAGCTGCGCAGGCGCCGACTCGCAGCCGGGCTGACGCTCACCCGGCTTGCCGAACTGCTCAGCTACAGCAAAGGTCACCTCAGCAAGATCGAACGCGGCCACAAGGCGCCACCGCCCGAGCTTGCCCGCCGCTGCGACGCCCAGCTCGCCGCTGGTGGTGAGCTGGAGAAACTTCTCCCGGCTGAGCCGATACGGCTCGACAAGGAGGTGGTCACCGAAGACGAGGAGCCGCTGTTCCAGATCGAACGCGGCGGCGTTCGCTGGTCCGGAGAGCTCAGACGGCGGCAATTGCTCGCCGCCGGGGCCACTTCTCTGCTCGGATACGGGCTCCCAGCTTCCCTACCGTTCGTCGCCACAGCGGAAGCGGTGGCGGACTCGGCCCCAGTGGAGATCTTCCGCGCCCAGTTCGACCAGATGCGGCGCCTCGGCCAGTCCAGCCACCCCGGCACGTTGCTTCCCCTGCTCACAGCCCAGACACACGCCCTGCGCGAACTCGCCATGCAGGCTGGTGGCGTGAACCACGGCCGGTTACTCGTGCTGGCCGCTCGGTTCGCGGAGTACGCCGGCTGGATGGCCCAGGAGGCAGGCGACAATCCATCTGCGCTTCGATGGACCGCCCGGGCCGTCGACCTTGCCGAGGCCGGTGGCGACCGCGACCTCACCTCGTATGCCCTGGTCCGGCGCGCCCTCGTCGCCTTCTACGCAGGTGATGCGACCCAGACCGTACAGCTTGTCGGGCCCGCGCAGACCAGCGGCCTGCCACCGAGAATCCGCGGCCTCGCTGCTCAGCGCGAAGCCCAGGGGCACGCTCTCGCCGGGGACCACACCGCCTGCCTGCGGAGTCTCGATCGCGCCCGCGACCTGCTGGCCAAGGCTGAGGTCGAGGACGGTGGCGGCACACCCGTCCTCGGTACCACGAACCTGGCCGACCCGGCCTCCATGGTCACCGGCTGGTGTCTGTACGACCTCGGTCGCCCTGGACCAGCGGCCGAGGTGCTCGACCGCGAGTACCCGAGGATTCCGGCGCAGGCTGTCCGCAGCCGAGCCCGCTACGGCCTTCGACGCGCCCTTGCGCACGCCGCCGCCGGGGAGCCGGAGCGTGCCAGCGAGGTCGCCTCAGTCCTCCTGCCGCTGGTCCCGGCGTTGCGGTCGGCCACGATCCGGGCCGACGTGCAGCGGCTCGCCCGTGAGCTGAACCGGTTCCGGACCGGCCGGGCGGTACGGGACCTCCAGCCCCTGCTAGCCCAGGCGCTACACCCGTAGACCACGTGAAGCCTCGGCCCGTCCACGGCCGGTCCCCATCCGACATCCACCAGAGAGGTGACCCGTTATGCCCGACATCTTCGTCAACTACCGCACCAGTGACCAGGAAGCCGCCGCCACCCTGATCGAGCGAGAGCTCTCCCGGCGCTTCGGCAGCGACCGGGTGTTCCGCGCCAGCAAGTCCATCAAGATCGGTCGACGCTTCCCCCAGGAACTACTCACCGCCGTCCGCCGCAGCAGCGTGCTCATCGCGGTCATCGGCCCGCTTTGGGGAGAGGCCCGCACGGCGGACGGACGGCGCGCGCTGGACGATCCTGAGGACTGGACCCGGAAGGAGATCGCCGAGGCCTTCGAGAGCGGAGCTCTCGTCGTACCGGTACTCGTCGGCCGCACCACACGGCTCGACCGGCACGATCTCCCCCCGGAGATCGCCGAGCTGGCCGAATGCCAGTATCGCCGTCTTGACACCCGTGACGCGGAGACCGGCCTCAACCGGATCGGTGACGACCTTTCCGAGGCGATCCCCGAACTCGCGGCGGCCGAGCGGCGGATCGCGAACGCCAGTAGTGCCGAAAGCACCCGCAACCAGGTGGGCCGGACTGACGGAAGCGTGGTACAGGCTCAGGACTACCGGCACGAGCAGAGCGGAGGCGTCGGGAACGTCGGCGGCGACGTGGGGACGTTCATCAACAACGCGAGCGGCCAGGTGCACACCGGGGGCGGAGACCAGCACAACACCATCCGCCACGGCAGCGTCGAGTTCCACGGTGACGGCGGCAACTACCTCGAACGCGGAAACATCAACCAGGAGTTCGGCGACCGCCGTGACCGCAGGGAGCGGCGGTGGTGACCTACCACGAGGACGGGACACGGATCCACAACGTCCAGGGGCAGACGCACACGGGGAGTGGCGCCCAATACAACTTCTACTACCGCTACGACTCTGGGGAGCGACTGATCCGCGGCGGCGGCGATCCGCTGCGGGTGGCGCTCGAACACAGGCGCTGGTTGGGCCAGCGATTCATCGCTCCGTCCGGCTACGGAAGCGCGATCGAGAAGCTGAAGACGCCCGGCTCGTCCGTCCTCGTGTCCGGCCCCTCCGGAGCTGGACGCCGGACCGCCGCTGTCGTGCTGCTGCACCGGGCGGGTAAGGCTGGCGACCCGTTCCGTGAGATCTCCCTGGACGGTCTGCGGGATGAGCCGACCGAGCTGGCAATGGGCGAGCGCGTTCTCTTCGACCTGTCGGACGTGTCAGAGGAGAAGTTCTTCGACGCGCAGGCACTGTTGAAGACGTACTGGGGCCGGGTGGAGCGCTGCTGCGGCTGGCTAGCCGTGGTCCTGCCTCCGGAACACGACCATCTCCTGCGGTCGGAGTTCCGCCAACTGGTGGTGTCGATCGGTCGTCCGAACGGCGGTGCGGTACTGCAACGGCACCTGCGCCGGGCGGATATCGAGGTGTCGCGCTCGATGCTGGACAGGTCGGTTCTGGGAGAGCTTCTGGGGAGCTCTCCCATGCGGGAGTTGCAGCAGCTGTCCGAACTGGTGATCCAGGCCCGCTCGCAAGGCGGTGAATTCGATACGTGGGCCAGCCTGGCTCTTGTGGCCCTCCGGGAGCGCGGCAGGGAGGCGGCCGTGCAGATCGCCAGCCTGAACGACGGGCGCCAGCGGGCGCTGCTGTTCACCGCAGCGATGCTGGACGGGGCGCCGGTCGATTCGGTGTTCCGCTTATCCGAACGGCTGTTGTCGAGGGTCGACTACCCGGAGGACGAGCGTCCCCGGCTCGACCGCACCGATCTGAACCAACGCCTGAGTGAGCTGGGAGTGGAGGTGAGCGAGGGGCGGATTCGCTTCAAGGCACTGGCGTACGGGTCAGCCGTTCGCGCGCATTTCTGGCTGTACTACCCGGACCTGCGCCAGACGTTCCGGACCTGGGTCGATGATGCGGTCAGAGCGACGGAGTGGCTGGATCCGGCCGAGCGGCAGCGTCTGGTCGGCCGCTTCGCCGAACAGGTGTTGAACGTCGGTGACTTCCGTTCGCTGACGGACCTCGTGGAAGCGTGGATGGAGGGGACCGGGTTGCTTCCGGAGGCGCTGGTGGTGCTGAGGCAGGGGCTCATGGACGAGCGTTGGGGCTCGGACTTCCGGATGAGAATTTACGGCTGGTCGATCGACCCGGAAATCCATCCCGGCCTGGTGCGGGGGCTCGCACAGATCTGTGTCGACGTCATGGCTCCTCACTACCCCGATCAGGCACTCGTCCGGCTGCACCATCTTGCCCGGAGGGAGGAGGTGAACAGCTCGCACTATGCCCGGGAGGCCCTGCTCGAACTGGCCCGCACGGACAGACGGTTGTATCCGAGGTTGCTGGGCCGGGTGTGCGAGGGCCTGGAGCGGTCGGAGCCCTGGCAGCCGGACGCCGAGATCTTTCTGGCGTTGGTGGAGCCACCGCCCGTCGAGGCGTCGAAGGAAGTGCTCGCGCGGGGTTGGGCGGCGGTCCTTGCGGTGGCACCAACGGAGTTGTGGGCGTCGGGGGTCGAGGCATGGCTCTCGGCCGCCCGGCCGGCGGAGGACGGGGGTGAGCAGCTGATGGAGATCCTGATTGATGCCGCTGACCGTCTTCACACCGCTGACCGGCGGATCGCCGTGCTCAGCCGCTACTACCTTCTGGCGTACGACTGGGCAGCCACGTCGGATGAGGCACTGACACCTGTAAGCCGAGCCGACGTGGCGGCGCGCTTCCATTGGAAGATCGACCGCGCGCAGGGCATCGAGCCGCTGGACCTGTCCTCGGCCGAATCGACCGAGGGGAGAGGCTGGTGAAGGGCGCTGGGAAGGCGGCGCTCGTCGGGTTGGCCCTCGCGGCCGGGACAGTCACCGTGGTTCTCGGTCTGTCGGCACGGTGGCCGGTCTGGCTCTGGGCGGTGCCAGCGGTGGTGGCTGCGGTGTTGGCGGCCCTGCTGGCCATGGCACGAGCCCCGGAGTCGGAGGCTGAGGTGGGGACGGATGCCGATTCGGAGTCGGACGAGCCCCCGTATGAGGAGACCCGGGTGGACCGGGTGGCGCTGCCCAGCCGGGTCCCAGACTACGACTTCATCTTCTCGGTGACGGTCTGGTGGCGCCCGATCCCGAACATGACCGGCCTGGTGCACGCCAGTCCCGCCAGTCTGGCGATCGAGACCGTGCTCTCCCGCGCGCGGGAGGTGACTGAGAACGAGGATCCGGGGCGGCTCGACCTGGTCCGGCACCAGCTGAACGGTGTGCTCGGGATTCAGGGCCAGGACCCCTCGGCCCTGGTGGAGGTCATGGGTGGACGGGTTTCGCTCAGCCTTCCGGAGGATGACCGCAGCCGGCTGGGGAAGCTGTCCGAGGTGCGGAAGACGGAGGAGGTCTGGGAGCACGAGCGACGGTACGAGCAGAGCAAGCGGGCTTACCTCGGCGAGGACGTCCTGAAATCGCCTGGCAGCGCGGTGGTGTGGTGGCTGGCGCGGCATGACGACGAGGTCGTACAGGCCGTCGACATGATCGGTCCGCTCGCGCAACTGTCGGCGGCGGCCAACAACGAGGCTGTGGATGAGTTGTACGAGCACCTGGTTCCGCGGCCGGTCGATGAGGCGGGTCCCTTCCAGGACGATGTGACGCCCAGGTGGCCTCGCGGGGGCGATGAGGGGGAAGACTGGGCCGCGCCGTGGTCTCCGAGGACTCCTGGGCCGGAGGGGCCGAACGGGTCCGGAACGGGGCCGCGGGTGGTCGGGCCGCTGAACCAGCTGCTGGATGACGTCGATCTGATGAAGGACTCCCCCGAGCGGAGGCTCTACGCGCACCGAGTGGCGGAGTTCACCGATGCGATGGGCCGTCCGAATCAGGCGTCGCTGATCCGGGAGAGTCTGCGTGGGGACGGTGACGGAGGCGCAGGGGCGGTTCCAGGTCAGCAACGCCCGGCGGAGGACCGTAGTGACGGCCCGTTTGGTTCCTGGGGCAAGGTCGACAGCGGGTTGAACGGATTCGTTGCGAGCGGCACTTCGCACGGGACCGGGCATGGATCCGAGGACTGGGACGAGGGTTGAGGATGAGGGGGCGGCGCAGCGGGACCGGAGGTCGGCGAGCGTGCGACCCGTGCGTGCGATCCAGTCGGGACCGCGTATTCGGGCGGAAGTTCGGGCGGGGGGTTCGAGCAAGTAGGTCATCTTGTATGACTGTTTCCGTTGCGCCGGTGCGGCGCCCTGCCGGCGGGCCATTCTTGGTGCAATCGACGCGTCCAGAAAGGCTCGCCCGCCGTGACCCAGCCGTTCGAACTGCCGTCCTTCTACCTGCCGCACCCGGCACGCCTCAACCCCCATCTGGACGAGGCACGGGCCCATTCCTCCGTCTGGGCACGGGAGATGGGCATGCTGGAGGGCTCCGGCATCTGGGATCAGGCCGACCTGGACGCCCACGACTACGGCCTGCTCTGCGCCTACACCCACCCCGACGCCTCCGCCGAGGCGCTCTCGCTGGTCACCGACTGGTACGTGTGGGTCTTCTTCTTCGACGACCACTTCCTCGACATGTTCAAGCGCAGCAACGACCGCGAGGCCGGCAAGGCGCACCTCGACCGGCTGCCGCTGTTCATGCCGGCCGACCCGGCCACCCCGATGCCGGAGCCGGAGAACCCGGTCGAGGCGGGCCTGGCCGACCTGTGGCGGCGCACCGTGCCGGTGATGGGCGAGGACTGGCGGATCCGCTTCGCCGAGAGCACCCGCAACCTGCTCAACGAGTCGCTCTGGGAGCTTGCCAACATCAACGCCGGCCGGATCTCCAACCCGGTCGAGTACATCGAGATGCGCCGCAAGGTGGGCGGTGCGCCCTGGTCCGCCCAACTGGTCGAGTACGCGGCCGGCGCCGAGGTCCCGAAGGAGGTCTCCGGCTCGCGCGCGCTGCGGGTGCTGATGGACGCCTTCTCGGACGGCGTGCACCTGCGCAACGACATCTTCTCCTACCAACGGGAGGTGGAGGACGAGGGCGAGCTGAGCAACGGCATCCTGGTGCTGGAGAAGTTCCTGGAGTGCTCCACCCAGGAGGCCGCCGAGGCGGTCAACGACCTGCTCACCTCGCGGCTCCAGCAGTTCGAGAACACCGTGTTCACCGAACTGCCCGTGCTGTTCGCCGAGACCGGGCTCGCCCCCGAGGGTCGCGCCCGGGTGCTGGCGTACGTCAAGGGCCTCCAGGACTGGCAGTCCGGCGGCCACGAGTGGCACATGCGTTCCAGCCGGTACATGAACGGCGGTGGTGCGGCGGCCGGTTCGGGCGGCCGCGTCGCGGCGGGAACGGGCGGCGCGCTGCCCGGTGCCGGCAACTGGTGGGACCCGTTCGCGATCGGCGGGGTGGGCACCTCGGCGCTGGACATCCTGCGCAGCGGGGCGATGGGCGGCGGTGGACCTGCGGTCGGTCCGGTCAGTCCGGCCGGCCCGGGCGGTGTCGGACCGGCCGTCCGGCGGGCCCGGTCGCACGGCCACCTGCCGTACCAGCCCGTCGGGCCGTCCCAACTGCCCGAGTTCAAGCTGCCGTTCGAGGCCACCCTGAACCCGCACCTGGGCGGCGCGCGGGAGCGGGTGATCGAGTGGGCCGAGCGGATGGGCCTGCTGGCGGAGCAGCCCGGCATCCCCGGATCCGGCATCTGGGACGCCGCGTCCATGCGGGACTACGACCTCCCGCTCTGCGCGGCCGGCATCCACCCGAACGCCACCGCCGACCAACTCGACGTCTCCTCCGCCTGGTTGGCCTGGGGAACCTGGGCCGACGACTACTACCCGGCGGTCTTCGGACGCACCCGCGACCTGGCCGGCGCCAAGCTCGCCAACGAGCGGCTCCCGCTGTTCATGCCGGTGGACGGCAGCCCCGCGCCCGAGCCCGCCAATGCCCTGGAACGCGGCCTCGCCGACATCTGGGAGCGCACCGCCGGCCCGATGACGGCGGACGCCCGGCGGATGTTCCGCCAGACCGTCGAGGACATGACCGCGAGCTGGATCTGGGAGCTCAACAACCAGGTGCAGAACCGGATTCCGGACCCGGTGGACTACCTGGAGATGCGCCGCGCCACCTTCGGCTCCGACCTCACCATGAGCCTGAGCCGGCTCGCCCACGGGAAGGCCGTGCCGCCTGGGGTGCACGAGCACGGCTCGATGCGTTCGCTGGAGAACTCGGCCGCGGACTACGCGTGCATGATGAACGACCTGTTCTCGTACCAGAAGGAGGTCGAGTACGAGGGCGAGGTGCACAACGCCGTCCTGGTGGTGCAGAACTTCTTCAACTGCGACTACCCGTCGGCGGTCCGGATCGTCGACGACCTGATGCACTCCCGGCTGGACCAGTTCCAGCACGTCGCGGCGAAGGAACTCCCCGTCCTGTACGACGACTTCGCGCTGGAGCCGGAAGCGCGGGAGCTGCTGGACGGGTACGTGAAGGAGCTGGAGCACTGGCTCGCGGGCATCCTGGTCTGGCACCGGGACTGCCGCCGGTACCGCGAGGAGGACCTGCTGCGGCACTTCGGCGCGGAGCGGGAGCTCAAGGCGGGGGCGGCGGTCGAGGAACTGCCCGCGCCCGCCGCCGTGCCGCTCGGCCCGACCGGCCTGGGCACAGCCTCGCTGCGCCCGCCGCTGGCCGGCGCGGCTCCGGCCGCCGGGGTGGCGGCCCTGGGCTGACCGGAGGGTGCTGCGCACCACCGGCCGCCCGCACCACTGGCCGCCCGCACCACTGGCCGCCCGCCCCGGCGGCCCGGTCGGTGGTGCGGGCGGCGCGGTCGGTCCGGGGCCGGGCTACGTCGGGGCCCGGGCGCCAAGCCGGAAGTGACGCTCCGTCAACCGGCAGGCCGGGCCTGCCGAGTGGCCTCGATGCCGTCCAGGATCAGCCGGACGCCGTTGGTGAAGCCGCTGTCGCGGGAGCCGTCGGTCACCCCGTTGGCGTCGGTGGTGTAGAGGCGGTGCAGGCGCGGGAAGTCCCGGGTGGCCTCGATGATGGCGGGCAGGAGTTCGTCCATCCAGCCCTGCTCCTCCCGGCCGTGCCGGGCCAGTGCGCTCAGCCAGGAGGCCTCCACGCTGGCCGTCCCGATGACATAGCCGAGCAGGGCCCGCATCGCGTCGCTGGCCTCCATCGGGGTGAAGCCGGCCGCCTCCAGGAAGGTGAGCAGGGCCTCGGAGAGGCGCATCCAGTTCGGCCCGAAGTAGACGAGCCCCAGGTCGCCGATCACCGACACCATCCACGGGTGGCGCAGGATGACCTGGCGCACGCTGCCTGCGCACTCGGCGACGGTGGCGCGCCAGACCGCCGGGTTCGTGTCGGTGACCGCCGGGATCCAGATCTTGCCGAACACCTCGTCGACGGCCAGGGCGAGCAGTTCGTCCTTGTTGGCGACGTGGGTGTACATCGAGGTGGCGCCGGCGTTGAGGCGGGCGCCGAGCTTGCGCATGCTCAGGGCTTCGATGCCGTCGCTGTCCAGGATGGCGAGTGCCTCCGCGACGATCTGGGCCCGGCTGAGCGCCGGCTGCTCGCGCCGGGGGCGCTCGGGGCGGCTCCACGGTGTCCCGGGCGCGTCCTTCGACCTGGCCGGCATCCGGCCCTCCTCTCGGTCTTCGCCCGCCTGTGCTCGGCTCGGCTGCTCCGTTCAGCATAAGCCGCGCCGCACACCGTACGGCTTTGCGAACGCTGTGCGGTCTCCGTACAGTGTGTGGTGTCCGCACGGTGTGCGGAGCGGGGTGTACCGCGGCCGTGGGGACGGGCCGCGGTGCACCCGCGACGACTTCCGTCCGGCTACGGCCGGCGCGCTCACTTCGAAGGGGGACCGCGGTGGACCGACATCCGCGCCGCTGGCTCATCCTGGTCGTGCTCTGTCTCAGCAGCCTGGTGCTGGTGGTCGACAACATGGTGCTCACGGTGTCCATCCCGCAGATCGCGGCGGACCTCGGGGCCGGGGCCGAGGACATCCAGTGGATCATCGACTCGTACATCCTGGTCTTCGCCGGGCTGCTGCTCACCTCGGGCAGCCTCTCCGACCGGTTCGGCCGGCGGAAGATGATGATCATCGGGCTGGTGGTGTTCGGCGCCGCCTCCCTGGTCGCGGCCGTCGCCGACAGCCCCGGCCAGCTCATCGCCGGACGCGTGCTGATGGGCGTGGGCGGAGCCCTGGTCATGCCGAGCACGCTCTCCATCCTGATCACCGTCTTCGACGACGAGGAACGGCCCAAGGCGATCGCCGCGTGGAGCGCGGTGGCCATGATCGGCATGATCGGCGGGCCGGTGCTCGGCGGTGCGCTGATCGCGCACTTCTGGTGGGGCGCGGTCTTCCTGCTCAACGTGCCGGTCGCAGTGGTCGCCGTCATCGCGGCGGTCGTGCTGATGCCGGAGTCCAGGGGGCCGTGGCGTCGGCCCGACCTGCCCGGCATGGTGCTCTCGATGACCGGGATGACCGCGCTGGTCTGGTCGATCACCGTGCTGCCCCGGGACGGCATCACCAGCCCCGGCACGCTCGGCACGCTCGTCGTCGGGGTGCTCGCGCTGACCGGGTTCGCCGTCCGCCAGGTCCGGACCGACTCGCCGATGGTCCCGCTCAAGCTGTTCCGCAACCGGGTGTTCACCGGGGCCAGCTTCTCGCTCGTCCTGCTGACCTTCGCCACCGGCGGCCTGATGCTGGTCCTCACCCAGTACCTGCAGTTCGTGCTGAAGTTCTCGGCCACCGACACCGGCCTGGCGTTCCTCCCGCTGGCCGTCGCCTCGCTGGTGTTCAACGCCGTCGGCGCCGTGCTCAGCAAGAAGGTCGCCCCGCGGGTGACGACCTCGGCCGGCATGCTGATCATCGCGGCCGGGTTCGGGCTGCTGGCCACGCTCTCGGTCGGCGACGGCTTCGCCAAGGTCGCCCTGGCCATGCTGGTGCTGGGCGCCGGCTCCGGCCTCGCGATGCCGGCCGCGTCCAACGCGCTGATGGGCGCGATCCCCGGCGAGCACGCCGGCGTCGGCTCCGCGCTCAACGACACCATCCAGCAGTCCGGTTCCGCGCTGGGCGTGGCCATCCTCGGCGCCGTCCTGTCCAGCACCTTCACCGGCTCGATGCCCACCGACACGCCCGCCGCCGGGAAGCACGCGATCACGGACGCGCTCGCCCTCGCCGCGAGCACCGGGGACGGCGGACTGGCCGCCGCCGCGCGCGACGCGTTCAACACCGCGGCCTCCGTCACCTTCACGGCGGGCGGGATCTCCGTCCTGGCGGCCGCGGGGCTGACCCTGGTGCTGATGCGGGACGGCCGGAAGACCGCTCTGGCGGCGGGCCCGGTGGAGGGCGCGGCGGCGGAGGTGGAGGCGGAGGCGGAGGTCGTCCAGCGGGTGGGCTGAGCCTGCCCTGCCCTGCCCTGCCCTGCCCTGCCCTGCCCTGCCCTGCCCTGCCCTGCCCTACCCTGCCTGGCCCTGCCCTGCCCTCCCTGTCCTGTTCGGCCCTGTCCTGTCCGTCTCGGCCCCGTCCGCCTCGCGCGGCCGGGGCCGTGGGCGTGCCGCCGACGTGTCGCCGGCCCCCGGCGGCGCCCGGCGGCGGCGCGTAGCCTGGGCCCCATGTCCCCCGAGTACGCGGAGCGGGCGTCGAGGCTGCCGGGAGCGGTCGTGTGGAGGCGCCGGGCCGTCGGGAGCACGGGCGGCGGCGCGGCCGGGCTCGTCCTGCCCGACGGCTGCATGGACCTGCTCTGGACCGAGGGCCGACTCCTCGTCGCCGGGCCGGACACCCGCGCCTTCCAGCTCGGACCGGGGCTGCGCGGCCCGTGGGCGGGCGTCCGCCTCCCGCCCGGCGCCGCCCCCGCCCTGCTGGGCGTGCCCGCACACGAACTGCGCGACCGGCGGGTCGACCTGGCCGACCTCCGGCCCGGAACCGAGGTGCGCCGCCGCACCGGGCGCATCGACGCGGCGCCCGACCCTGCCGTGGCCCTGGAGGAGTTGGTGTTGCGCCTGGCGGCCGACGCGCGGCCGGTGGACCCGCTCGTCCGGGCGGTCGCCGATGCCCTGGCGGCCGGCCGTTCGGTCGCGGCGACCGCCGAGGCGGTCGGCCTCGGCGCGCGGCAACTGCACCGCCGCTCACTGACCGCCTTCGGCTACGGTCCCAAGACCCTGGCCCGGATCCTCCGCTTGCAGCGCGCCCTCGCGCTGGCCCGCTCCGGCGTGCCCCTCGCCGAGACGGCGGCCCGGACGGGCTACGCCGACCAGGCCCATCTGGCGCGCGACGTCCGGGAGTTGGCGGGAATGCCGGCGACCGCCCTGCTGCCCCGTTGACTCAGTCCGCGGCGCCCGGCAGCGGCGCGAACAGGTCGACGCCGTTGCCGTCCGGGTCGTGCACCACGGCGTACCGCTGGCCCCAGAAGGCGTCCCACGGCTTCAACTCGCCGTGGTACCCGGCGCCGACCAGGTCCTCGTAGACCGCGTCCACCTGGGCGGGGTCGGCGCACCGGAACGCCAGTGCCGTCCGGCCGCCGCCCGTCGGCGGACGCCAGTCCGGGTGGAACGAGCGGATGGTGGACTCGGGGTCGAGGGCCAGGCGCAGCCCGCCCGGCAGCACGGCCTCGACGTGCGGCTCCTGCTCGGCCCCGTCGGGGAACGCGAGTCCGAGCCGCCGGTAGAAGGCGATCGAGGCGGCCAGGTCCGAGACGGCGAGGCCCACGACGGCGAACTGCGGTGCTGGTGTGCTGTTCATGCCCGTCACGGTAGGCGGCGCCCGGACGCCCCGTCTTGAACGAATCGGACGGCCTCCCGGCTGGTCCGCGCATTGGCCGAGTCGGGCGCGGCCGGGGTAATGATTCTGGTGACCGGATCGCGGCGCGCCACGCCCCGATCGCGGCCCGCACCACCATTACCGACCCCTGGGAGGGATGACTGATGCTGTACCGCAGCCTAGGAGTTGACGGACCGAAGGCCAGCGCGCTGTGCCTCGGCGCCATGACCTTCGGCACCACCGTGGACGAGCAGACCGCGACGGCGATCCTGGACCGGTTCACCGAGGCCGGCGGGACCTTCGTCGACACCTCGAACAACTACGCCTTCTGGGCCCCCGGCGGGACGGGGTACGAGAGCGAGGAACTGCTCGGCCGCTGGATCGCCCGCCGGCGCAACCGCGACGAACTGGTCCTCGCCACCAAGGCGGGAGCCCGCCCGGTGCCCGAACTCCCCTTCCCCGAACACATGGAGGGGCTGTCCGCCGCTGCGCTGCGCAACGCGGCCGAGGGCAGCCTGCGCCGGCTCGGCACCGACCGCATGGACGTCTACTACGCCCACGTGACGGACCCGTCCACCCCGGTCGAGGAGACCCTCGGCGCCTTTGCCGAGCTGGTGGCCGACGGAAAGGTCGGCCGGCTCGGCTGCAGCAACCACAGTGCCGCGGACCTGGATGCCGCCAACGAGCTTGCCGAGCAGCGGGGTTGGCCCGGCTACCGGTGCGTCCAGCAGCGCCACAGCTACCTCCGGCCACGGCCGGACGCGGACTTCGGTATCCAGAAGCACGCCGACGAGGAACTGCTGTCGTACGTCGCGCAGCGGCCGGAGCTGCTGCTGCTGGCGTACTCCCCGCTGCTCGGCGGCGCGTACTGCCGGCCCGACCGACCGCTGTCCGAGAAGTACCAGTGGCCGGTGGTGCAGGCCCAGTTGGCCGCCCTGGCCGAGGTGGCGAAGGAGACCGGGGCCACCGTCAACCAGGTGGTGCTCGCCTGGCTGCTGGGCCACCCGGTGCCGACGATCCCGGTCGTGGGCGCCAGCTCCGTCGCCCAGCTGGGCGAGAGCCTGGCCGCCCTGGACCTGGTGCTCGACGAGGACCAGCGCCGGCGGCTGGACACCGCGGCCTGACCGCGGCGTCCCGCACGGCCGGGCGGCCGGGCCGCAACCAACCCTCCTTGGCCGCCCGCGCCGCCCGCGCCGCCCGCCTCGAACCGGCTGTGCGCCGTCAGCCCCGGGCGCGGTCAGCCCTGCGCGCGGACCGCCCGCCACCGGTTGGCGGTGGTCTCGCTCACCGTGTAGAAGAACTCCGACTTGAACTCGGCCCCGTCACTGAGCGCCTCCACCCAGCTCATCGGCCAGTTCCGTCGGCCGTAGTGCTTGTGCACGACCCGGGTGAACGCGGACAGCACGCCGCGCAGCCGCTTCCGGTCCACGTCGAGCAGCTCGACCAGGGACGTGTAACTCACCCGCTCGCCGGGCTGCTTCGCCAGGATGTCGAGCACCCCGGTCACCGCCTGCACCGAGTCCAGCGGATCGGCCGTCAGCCGGCGCAGATCCTGCACGGTCCACTCGACGAACGGCCACTCGCCGTCCTCCTGCGGCCCCCCCTCGGCCGCCGCCACCGCGGCCCCCGCAGCGGCCCCCGAGAGCTCCGCGAGGAACGCGTACACCTGCGTGACGTACTGAGCCGGCACCGGCACCGAGATGAACTGCTGGCTGTCCTGCGTCATGTTTCTTCCCCTCCGACGTGTCGCCCGTCTGGCGGCAGGACAGATACTTGCACGTCATGTGTCCAGGTGTCCAGGTACTAACCTGGACTAATTCCGAGACTAAGGATCGATTAGTTCCTCTCGCGGCGCAGCTCGGGAGGGCGGAAGTCACTTCCGGTACCGGCCGACCGGTCGGGGCCGTGGAGCCGACGAAGGCCCGGACCGCGTGAGGTGGTTTCTAGCGGTCCGGGCCTTCCGGCTGTCGCCGCGCGTTGCGGTCAGTGGAGGACGTTCAGGAAGTTGGCGGCGTCGTCGACGAAGTACACGGCGTCGTGGTCGAGGTCGACCGCGAGCCCGAACAGGGCGCCGGCGCCGGGCGGGGTGCCACTGCTGTCGAGCGTGCGGACGGCGACCTGGTCGCCGGCGGGGGTGGTCTCGACGAGGTTGCCGTCGCCGGAGTTCACCGTGAGGACGTCGCCGCCCGGGGCGACGGCCAGGCCGAGCGGCCCGTTGAGGTGGCCGCCGGTGCTGACGGTGGTGCCGGTGCCCGCGTCGGTGGTGCGGTGGACGGCGTCGGGGATCGCGGTGATCCGGTTGGCGAGGGTGTCCGCCACGTAGAGCGTGTCGTCGTGGCCCAGCCCGACGCCGGTCGGGCCGATCACCAGGGCGGCCTGGTCGGTCCGCTGGCCGAAGCCCGAGCCGATCCGGGTGGTCGCGAGCCGCTGCGGCGGTGCGTCGCCCTGCCGGCACAGGGTGATCCGCAGGACGGTGCCCTGGTCGACCTCGGCCCCGCCGCCCGCGACCGTGCCGTTCAGCACATTGGTCACGAACAGTTCGTCGCGGTCGTCGAAGCTGGCGGCCGTCATGTCCCACGGGCCGTTGATGCCGTCGCCGACGATCGTCTCGCGGACCGTCCCGTTGCTGTCCAGGACGAGCAGGCAGCCGGCCTGGACGGTGGCGGAGGTGCCGTCGGTGGTGGGCGTGCTGCCGACCACGACCCAGCCGCCCGGCAGAACGGTCAGCGCGGTCGAGAGCCCGACCCCGCCGGGGCAGGGCCCGGGCAGCTTCGCCGGGTCGATCCGGGCGAACTCGCCGACGGTGCCGTCCGGGCTGACCTGGACCAGGGTGGTCCCGGTGCCCTGCAGGTTCTGCCCGTTGTTGAAGTTGCTGATGAGGACGTTGCCGCGGCGCAGCTTGCCCACGCTGTGCTGGACCACGAACGTGCCGTACGGGTTCTGGTCCCCGTTCGCGGGCACGGTCGAGGCGACCGGTGACACGGTGTTCAGCGGCCCGAGGAACGGCGCCCGGCCGACGGCGCCACCCACCGCCGTGGCGCCGAACACCACCACGGCGGCGGCGACCACGCCGACCCGCCCCCAGAATCTCGTGCGCGAAGAGTGAAGTCTCATGACTCAAAGTTATGCCGCAGCCGAACCACCCAGCACGCGGAGTTCACCCAGCGGTGTGCCCGCACCGCGAAACGACGAAGGCCCGGACCGTCGAAACGGTCCGGGCCTTCTGCCGGCGGAGGATACGAGATTCGAACTCTGGAGCTCCGGAGCCTGGGCCAACTGGGGTGCGCACGCGGTCATGCAGCCCGACGGCAACATCGTCCTCCACCGCCAGAGCAATGTCCTTCAATGCGACGCGCCCTGGTTCAGCGGCACCTGGCAGTTTGTTGGTAGGCGACCTCTGACCAATCAGCTGGCAAGGCTGTGCTGTCAGTACCCGACCTTAGGCTGGCCCGATGGGATTCAGATCCAGCTTCTCGCTCCTGCGCATGGTCGAGGCAGCAAAGGGGCTCACCGAGCACGCGGTCGTCCAGCAGCGAATCGACACGGTGTTGCGCATCATGGGGACGGACCGCACGTACGGCAAGGGTCGGCCGTTGGTGGACGCCCTGAACGATGTGGCCCAAGGGGCCATCCTCTGTGGTGACTTCGGGCTTGCCCAGCGCTTCCAACGATTCGCCGGCTACGCCGACGGAGAGCTGTTCCTCGAAGTTGTGGAGGGGTACTACGACGAGGACGCTCAGCAGCGTGGTGAGGAGTTTCATCGGAGGATGGCTGCTCTTGGTGCCGACCGGGCGGTTGCCGCGCTTGACGTGCTCTGCCGTGACAATCCGGACGCGACAGCCGCAGATGCCCGTGACTTCTTCCGGGGCATTGCCCAGTCCGCTGACCATCTGGGAGTCGAGGCTGGCGAGGGTGGGGTCCGGCTGTCCACGCGGGAGGTGCGGCGACTCCAGCAGTACGGCCACCTTGAGTTGGTCCTGCGAAGTCTGCCGCGTCCGGTCTCTGCGGAGTCCGCCCGGTTGCTGGGTGATGTCCTGGCGGATGCTGACGCGGGGCTGTTGGCCCAGTTCCTTGAGCTCAAGGCCAGGCGGGCCGGCCTCGCGGCCTTGAGGGCTGCGGTGGACGATCCGGCCAGTTCCGAGAGCGCGCTTCATGCCTGCCTGAAGAATCAGGCGTGGATCTTCGGCGGGGCTTATGTGGGTGAGCTGGCGCGCCGCCAGTACACCCCGGATACCATCCTGGACATCCCGCTCCTGCGTGCCGATGGTTCTCTGCACGTCGTCGAGCTCAAGCGCGCCAACATCGAGAGCTTGGTGATTCGCCGCAGCGGCCATCTGATGCTGGGCGCGCCACCTCACCAGGCGGTCTCCCAGGCGCAGAACTACCTGCGGACACTGGACGAGAACCGGCGGACCATCCTGGCCGACTACGGAGTCGACAGTCGCAGGGCCTCGGCCACCATTGTGATCGGCCACACGCGCTATGTGGGGGGAGGTATTGCGCCGACGGAAGTCGCGGAGACCCTGCGTACCTACAACACACACGCCACCCGGATAGAAGTGATCACCTACGAGACCCTGCTCGATTCGGCCAGCCGGATGCTTGCGCTGTCATCCGAGCAACAGGACTCGGAAGCCGCTGAGGAGCCCCACGCATGACTGACGTCCAGCCCTCGATCGAGCAACTCCTGGCTCGCCTGTGCGGTGACTTGATCACCGCGAAGGACTACGTGGGCTACTTCCTGAACGAGCACGGCGAGGAACTCGTCTTCGCCCAGCGTCGAGGGGAGAAGACGGCGCGCCTCTGGCACAGCGATGCGGATTGGCAGTTGTTCCGGGTCGGCGACCACTCGATCCGGGTCGGCGAGGTCATGGACGGGGTGATCACTGTCAGCGGCCTGATCATTGACCAACCAGAGGCAACCTGGCTGTCCTCCTGCTTGGCGGCCTCTCGCCACCTGCGCCAGCGGTAGCCATGATGCGGGCGGGGACAGTCCGGCAACGACGAAGGCCTGGACCGTCGGAACGGTCCGGGCCTTCTGCCGGCGGAGGATACGAGATTCGAACTCGTGAGGGGTTGCCCCCAATACGCTTTCCAATTCTCCCGAACGCCGTCCGCCGGGGTTCACACCCGTCCTGAACTGCGACGGAGCGAACCGCTGGACGGTGGCTGAACCCGGCCGGACGGGGGTGAATGAGACCAAAACTGAGACCAGGCAACCGGCTGGGGCAGCCCATGGCGGCCGAGGGGCCTACTTCGGAAAGTCGCCCGTGAGCCACCCGTCCACCACTGAGAGCGCAAGGGCTTCCTGGAGCCAGGGGGTTGTTTTGATGATCGTGGTGAGGAGCTCGCGCGCCTGGTCGGGCGGGAGTAGCTCCGAGATCACATGGCTGCCGTCGCCGAGCTGGCTCCCGCTTGCGCAGTCGATGTAGATGTCGACGAGACCTCGCTTGGTGGGCGCCACCCCGATGAACGCAGTGCCGCTTGTCAGTGACTCGCCGACCTTGATCAAGTTCTGCTGAGGTCCGGACTTTGAGGTGACGACCGATCGCGTGCTGGCGGTTGGCAGCGGTCCTCCCCAAGCGCGCTCGGTCAGTTCACCCCACACCCTGGCGGCGACGGTGCGGGGATCTACGCCTTCGGAGGGGGCGCAGTCCTTGTACACGCCATCTGGCTCCTCTGAGCGGTCATGCTCCTTGATCCAGAAGACGCGACGGGCGAACCGAAAAGGCGCTTCGCCTGCCGGCGCGTCCGGCTTGAGCATCGAGTACCCCACCCGCCGGCCATGCCCGTTCCAACGGACAGGGCCGCGACGGGTGCCAGCCGCCACCTCCAGATATTCGCGCACGTAGTCGAAATTGCCGATGCTCTCGGTCCAGACAATGCCGTCCTCGTGACGGATGAGATCTGGGTCCCTGTTCACGCGCTCTCCTCCCGAGTGGACTGTGGCAGAGCCTGCCCTCGGTCTGTGGGCGTGAACCGTCCGGACCGCCTGTCTCGTTTCCAAGTCGACTGTGCTCAGAACGGGTTTGGCGAGTGAGCCAACGAGGCAGGGCCAGGCGACTCTTCGGCCATGCGCCCCACGCTGTCAGAGCGGTCAGCTAGCGTCCGCTGTATGCCGAAGAAGCGGAAGAAGACGCCTCAATCGCGCGCTCGGCGGACAGGCGCGGTTCCCCCGTACGAGCAGCGACCCTCGGCGATCACGCTCGGGGGCCCGCGTGTGCCCTCGCGCGGTTGGGGCTTCCAAGCGCTGATCGACGCCGCGTTGGAAGCCGGTCAGCCGATTCTGAAGTTCACGGCGCAAGCTCCCGACGGGTATTCCTCTGATTTCTCTCCGCAGGTCGATTCTCCCCGCGCGCCGCTCCAAGCAGGGTGGTACCTGCGATCTGACCAGGCAGTTCCGATCTACATCTGGGTGTTCTCTGAGAGTCAACTATCCGGCGATCCGGGGGGTTTGGATCTGCATCGAAGGGGATTTGCCTATTGCGTGGCGCATTCGGTGTGCACGCATGGAAAGGCGGACTCCGAGTACGCGAGCGCGGAAGTCATGGAGACTTGGACTCCCATCGTGGCGCCGGACCCGAGCATCGTGGACGTAAACCGCTACGGAGGTTTCGCGCCCGGCTATAGCACGCCCCCGGTAAAGCAGCTGCCTCCAGGAGGGCCTCGCAAGGTTGGCGTACTTGACGTGGACTATGCGAGGGTAGCGGGTCAGAAACTTCCTGAACGCTGGGACATTGATGTCGTAGGATTTTTGGTAGTGGAGCGGCAGGAAGCTGCTGACATGCCCGGGCGGGAGATCTGGCGGCAAGTTGCGTTTTACACGTTTCGGGACCGGAACTTGTCAGGTCTCAATGCCGCGGCTGATGAAGTAGACCTGATCATCGGGCATAACCTCTTCGACGGGGACTATCGATGCCTGCGCACCTATTCCGACCGGGTCAACGTCGGCCGGCTGGTTGCAAAGACGGTTGACACGCTGTACGCCGCTAGGCATGTAGTTACCGGCGGATTTCCCCGTGCGGCCAATCTTGGTCTCACTGACTTGGCTCGGGCCCAGAGGCTGCGCGATCGGGCGAAGAAAGAGTCCCGAACTGAGGCTCATCGTGGTATCCGGACAGTCAATGACGCGGAGAAGGACTGGTTTTTCCAGTCTGTTTCTGATGATTGCGAGCTGATGCTGGACCTCTGGCTTGAACTAGTCACCAGCCAGCGTCTTCGTACTGCTCAGAGGTCGGGTGAATCGGCAGAGTATGTGCTTGGCGATGAGGATCTGCGACTGATGCTTGAGCCACAACTTACGCCAACTGCCTTCACGGACCTACTGACGACGAGAGGGACGGTCTACAGGCAGGAGGGAAAGGCTCGCAACGAGACTGTCGCCCGTATTCACCGCGAGATCGAGCAGCAGAGAGCAGAAGGCGTTTCAGTAACTCGTCATCCAGTAGCTGCGCATCGGCAGCGCTGTATGGCGCCGGGAGACCTGAGAGAAAGGCAGTGCAATCAACTGATCCCGGCCACGGAGACGTATTGCTGGGACCATCGGACCAATCGGCGTTGTCGAGGGAATCCGGCCCTGGATGAAAAGTGCGCGACCGTCGTCCGCGGTGACCTGGCGCATTGCGACTGGCACCGCAGGACGGCACTTTATGTCCAGTCAGGGCAACGGATTATCGGCGATTTCAGTCTCGCCCTCCCGCTCCCCGGATGGGACAAGGGCAGCTATTGGGGATATGACACAGGTGCTCGTTCATTCTTCGCTCGGCTTTACCGCAACGGAGACAGTATCTCGGACTCGCCGACCGTATGGCTAGTGGGCGTTGATCCTGACCTGACAGATGTGGCTGCGCTGACCGATGCTGTCCAAGCAGCAACTGGACAATCCCGGCGTGACGTCGTGGCGGCCCTAACAGTCTTGACAGCAGACCAGGAGATGCTCCGAGAGCGTGCGATGGCTACCCAGGATTGGGAGCCGGCGGAATGCGAAGGCCCTTGTCCGTGCGGCACCTCAGACTGCGGTCATGGCGAGCCCTGTCCGAATGATGAGTGCAGCGGTCACGATAGCCACGTGATGCGGAACCCCCGCACCGACGTGGATGTGACGGCCTGGCAGGACCACTTTGACTGCTGTGAGGGTTGCGGTGCGAGCGCTTTCGACATCGCGCTACCAAATCGCCCATGGGGCGAGGTGCGCGATGACGGCACGGTAACCGTTTATGCCGGGGTGTCGCACTACGAGTTCGGTGCCTGTTGTTGGTAGCACCCACACATCGCCATCGATGCCGGCGTGGACGGGGCAGCCAACGGCAGACCAGAGGTGCCGTCGCCTGGTCGGCGGTGACGGGCGGGTTGAGGAAGACCGATCTGGTCTGGCGGGCGTCGGGGAAACAGTGGCCGCTGGGCAACTGCACAAGTCAGACGTATCGCCTGGGTGTGGGTGGTCACTGCGGGACGCTTGGGTTGGCCTGCCTTGCGGTTGCACTGCCCTCTTGGAACTTGGTGGCGGGGAGGTCCAGAGGTGGTGCCTGGGGGAAGGCTTCCAGAGCTGCCGGCCGTAGACGGTCTCCCTGGCCGAACCAGTACCCGATGATGGTGCCGGCGATTCCTGTAACCGGGACCATGTACATGCTGAAATTGTTGGCGGGAACGTTGGCCACCATGGCCACCCAAGGCGAGACCACGATGGCCACGACTACCGCCACCAATGCCCACCCCCGAATGCCTTCGGAGCGGCGGGTCACTGCGGTGTGCTGGTGCACGAGGTTCGCGCGGTGCTTTCGATCTTCGAGTTCGACTTCCCACCGGCGTTCCGTCTCACGATATTCGAGGTCCGCGCGATGTTTCCGGTCTTCGAGTTCGACTTCCCAGCGCCGTTCCGTCTCGCGGAGCTGGACTTCAGCGGCGACCTCCTCCTGAGTCTCCGGGATCCGGCCAGCAGGAACTGGTCCGCACGCTTCTCGGATTGCACCCTACGACCGGCTACATTTAGGAGAAGATCCTCAAGATGCGCGAACTCGGTCATCCACTCCTCTGCGGTCTGTGGCACACGGCCTATACGCCATCGCTTCTCTGCCATTGCTTCAGCGGTTGCGGCAGGGTTCGTGCCCGCTGGCAGACCACCGAGCTCTTCGTGACTCATAGAGAGACGCCTCCCCCAACTACTGCTCGTAGGCCTATGCCTGTCTTGTCTGTCGATACTGCTCGATCGGGATAGGTGCGACGTCGGTCCGCATGCGTGCGGTGTAGAGCAGGCCGTCGAGGTGATCGATCTCGTGGTGGATCAGGCGGGCGAGTCCGCGTTCGTAGGTGGTGGTGGCCACCTGGCCGTCCAGGGTGGTGGTCTCCACGGTGATCTGCAGCGGCCGGGGGACCAAGCCGCGAACGTCGAAGAACGACAGGCAGCCCTCGAACTGTTCGTCCGTCTCGTCGGAGCGGTCGGTGATCCGCGGGTTCAGCAGGACGATCGCCGGAGCATCCGGGGCAGCGGGCTGGACGATGGCGGCGGAGCGGCCGATGCCGATCTGTGGTGCTGCGATGCCCATTCCCTTGGCGAAGGGGTGGACCTGGCCGATGCGCTCCATCGCGGTGAACAGCTTCTCGACGACCTGCTCGGCGGCCTCGCGCTCGGCTGGCAGGTCGAATGCTCGGGCGGGCTCGGCGAGTACGGGCTCGCCCTCCTGGACGACGCCGAGGTCACGCATCTGCTCGCTGGGCCGCACCTGGATCACCTGAACTCCCCTTGGGTCGTTTCGCGTTCGGGTCGGGCCCGGAACCGCCATTCCAGACGGTACCGGGCGTGAAGGGCCGGCGTGGACGTGCTCCAGGAGAAGACGCGCATCCCGTCCTCCTCGCGCCGGATCGGGGCGGTCCGCAGCGGCGCCGCCTCGGCCGTCATGGACGTCTCCATGCCCCACACCGCTGGGTCGAGGTCGGCTGGGAAGGCGAGTTCGACTTCCAGGTGCTCGGTGGGCAGGCGGACCGCGCGCTGGAACCAGCGGCCCCACTTCTCCTCGCCGACCGAGTAGGCGTACTCGATCCAGACCTCCTCGCCCGGGTAGAGCGGGAAGCGGCCCTGCTCGTTCTCGAACAGGAGCCACACCTCCTTGAACGCGTCGCGGTCGTGCTTGGCCTGCCAGTTCATCGCCTCCCCGAGGCACGTCACGGTCAGTGCGAGCTCGTCCCAGGTCAGCGGGTGTTCGCGGTAGTGGGCGTTGGGGCGCTCAGGTTCTCTCCCCAACGAAGTCCCCTGGGATCCGCACCCGTTCTGACCTGTGGCTAAGGAGCCCGTCGGAGGCGACTGAGCGCCGGCGGACGGGCATGAATGAGACCAGCAAACCATCGGCCTCCCGCGGATGCAGTTGTTCCGCGCCTGCTGCGCTCGGCTTGAGGAGAGCTGGGGGCTGGCGAAGAGCAGTTCGAAGGCGCTTGCCATTCTTCGATGTCCGCGGCACGACTTGCGAGCGTCTCACCCGACGCTGATGTATCTTGCCTACAGCGCTGCTGCGGCAGCGTGCCTCGGTCATTCCGGTCCCGGCGCCGGAGTCGAGCAGTGGGCTCTTGAGAGTCTCCGCAGTTGTGAAGCCAGCAGTTAGAAGGACACTTCACCTGTCTTTCCTGTCGTCGCCGGGCGGCATGTGGAAAGGGCGAAGCATGTCCAAATCAGGCAACGTGAACCGGCTGGCGAAGAAGATCCGTGACAACACGTCACTCACCCTCGCCGCCTCGTTCCGATTGGCGCGGCAAGTAAACGTGCGCCCCGGGCCTCCGACTGCCGATGCCGCCGACCCGCGTCAGCGGCGCTTCGAAGCACACTTGGCCCACGTCCTGGCCGCCAGTTTCCAGGACCATCAGCTAAATGGCGCGCTACTCGGCGTGCGGGAAGCTGTGCCGAACGGGCAACGCCTAGACCTGCTTCTGGAACCAGCCATGGCGGAGGCGGTCATTTACGAGCTCCTGCCACGGTTCGACCACTCTTACGGTGGCATCCGTGGGGTTCCCGGGCTACGTGTGATGGGTGACGGAAGGAGGTGGACACTCCACGCGATCGGTCTAGGGCAAGTTGCTGCAGCACGGACTGACCGTGGCCCCATTCGTCTGCCGATTCCGCGCGACGGCGAGGTGGCCTTGTGGGGCAGGACGCCCGACGACCTCTCTCGCGATGAGAAGCGTGAGATCGAGTGGTGGGCTGATGCCAGAGGCGTCGATGACCTACACACCCGGGACCTACTGATGAGTCGACTCTTGCGACGTCCTGAACTGGTCAATAGGACATCGGAACCTCATGGATTCGCTAACTGCTACAACCACCACGCCGGTGACCTGGTGATCGAGTGGTGCTGTGGTGACACCGTGGAGGCGCTCTGTGCGACCCTCCTGGCCCACGGCTTCATCGACGGTGTACCGCGCGCCGACGCAGTGGAGTTGATCTCCCGGCATTCTGCCCGTCTCGGCGATGCCACGGTCATCCTGAATCGTCACGCCTCGTGCTTGTACGGCGACGACGCCCAGACCATCGCTGAGCACATCAAGAAGGGCTACGAGTCATGAGCCCATCCACAGTGGCACTCGTGCTACCCGCGTGCGTACTTGCTGGGGCCTTGGTGCGCCATTTCCGGGACATGATGGTGCTACGACAGCTGAAACGACTCCTGGAGGGCTGCGACCCGCAACAGCGAGCCGAAGTCTGTGTGATCCTCGCGGAGTCGCTGCACGCTGGGCGGCAGACCGGGGTGCAGCGCGAGGTACGAGCGGACGAGCCACAAGATCTGGGACGGGTTTCAGGAGAGCGGTGAAGACGGCCTCGCGGTCGTCCAACCCATGCCTTGCCTTCGCGCTCCCAGACGCGTTGACATCTCGCTCGCGCTCGGCCTGCGATAGGGCGAGGTCCTTCGCTACGCCCAGGTGCCGATTGCCACCGGCTCGGGCTGCAGCGCGATGCCGGTAGCGATCTCGACTTGGGCCGAGAGTTCAGTGAGAGCCTGGGCGAAGCCTGTTGCGGTCGCTCCGTCGTGGGCGGTGAGGGTGAGGGTGCGGCGTTCCGAGCAGCGGACGCCGTCTGCGACCTTGTGGCCGGGGCGGTAGCCGGTGTGCTCCAGCAGCCAGCCGGCGCTGGCCCGCAGCTGCCCGCCGCTGTCGGTGTGGACCGGGCAGCCGACAGCCGACCAGCGGCTGGCTTGGGCGGCGGTGACGGGCGGGTTGAGGAAGACCGATCCGGCCTGGCGGGCATCGGGGCCGTGGGGGTCGAGAAGGAGTCCACGGCGGTGACGGTTGGCGAGCACGGCGGCGGCCACCTCGGCCACGGGCGGTCGGGCGCCGACGTGGACGCCGAGTTCGTCGGCGAGCGGCTGGTAGGTGATCGGGGCAGCCGGTGAGCGGGTGAGGTGGAACGTTGCCGTGAGGATGGTCCAGCGGCCCGGGTCGGTCTTGAAACGGCTGTCGCGGTGGCGGAGGCGGCATGCCTGGGCTGGCAGGGTCCGTAGGCGGCCCATGTCCCAGTCCCAGGTGGTGAGGTGGTCGAGAGTGTCGGAGACCTGCTGGCCGTAGGCTCCGGCGTTCTGGACAGGGGCGGCGCCGACAGTGCCGGGTATGCCGGCCAGACACTCGATCCCGGCGAGGTCTTCGGCTGCGGCCCACTGGACGAGGTCGGCGAGCGGGTGGCCGGCCTGGACGGTCGCGGCCACTGTGTCGTCGTCCACCCGCTTCACGGTGATGCCCCGGGTGTTCATCACGGCGACGGTGCCCTCGTGGCCGGTGTCGGAGGCGATGACATTGCTGCCGTGGCCGAGGGTGAGGGGCGCGTCCTCCTGCCGGTCGCCGATCGTACGGACCAGTTCGAACCAGTCGTCGGGGTCGGCGACCCGCAGGACGTAGCTGGCCGGGCCACCGAGCCGCAGGGTGGTGAGGGACACGAGCGTGGTGCTGGGCACGGGTGGCCCTCCTAGGGTTCGTCGGTGATCGCCTTCAGGGCGAGGGTCCGCAGCGGGGCGAGGCGGGTGCGGTTGTCCTGGTGGTGGTAGACGGCGTTGGTGCAGATGGCCAGGTAGCGGCCGGTGGCCGGGGCGAGGTAGAGGCTGGTCCCGGTGAAGCCGTGGTGGTAGGCGACCCGGCCATCGTCGTCGAGGATCCAGGCCAGCCCCCGGTTGAGGCCCGGCTCGATCGCGGCCTGCGGCTGCATGCTGTGGGTGAGCCAGCGGCCCAGGGGAGCGCCAGCGGCGTGCGGGGTCAGCAGGTGGGTGGCGAAGGTAGCGAGGTCGGCCGGGGTGGTGAACACCCCGGCGTGGCCAGCGACTCCGCCGAGCAGGGCGGCGTTGTCGTCGTGCGGCATGCCCCACAGTCGGGGCCCGCCGGTTAGCCGCTGCTCGGTCGGGGCGACCCGAGCGGAGCGGGGCACCGGTCCGTAGGTCGTGTTCGGCATGCCGAGGTGCTGCCAGAGTTCGGCCGCCAGCTCGTCCAGGCGCTGGCAGCGGTAGTGGGCCAGGGCCAGGCCGAGGAGGATGAATCCGCGGTTGATGTAGCGGTGACCGGCTCCGGGGTCGGCGATCAGCGGCTCTCCGCAGATCAGTTCGGCCAGCGGCTCGGCGCGGTGCCGGTACTGGTCGAGGCGAGTGTCGGCCCGCAGGCCGGAGGTGTGGGCCAGGACCTGGCGAACCGTCACCTGGCCGCCGGGCGCCTCGGCCGGGATGCCGGTCAGCAGTTCGCGGATCGGGGTGTCCAGGGTGAAACCATCCATGAGGGACGTGCCGACCAGTGGCCAGGTGGCCAGGACCTTGGTCAGCGAGGCTACGTCGTACACCGTGTCCGGCCCCGGCCGGGCGTCGCCGCACTCGGGGGCGACGACGCCGGAGGCCAGGTACCCGGGCTCGGTGTCGAAGGTGCCGTGGGCGATGACACCACCGGGGACCGTGCCGTCGACGGTCATCAGGTCCAGGCACTCGTGCAGGTCGGCGAGCGCGTTCGGCTTCCACGGCACGGTGTTGGTCACGGCTACTCCTGGTCGATCGTCAGGTGGGCACCGAGCACGGCCAACTTCGGCAGCAGGCTGCCGTATCCGCGCCGCAGGTGATACATCCCTCGGATCGTAGAGGTGCCCTCGGCGGCGAGGGCGGCGATCACGAGAGCGGTCACCGCCCGGATGTCCTCCCCGGCCACGCCGACGCCGGTGAGGGCGGAGCGGCCCCGGACGGTGATGACCGAGCCGGTCGCGTTGACGGCGGCGCCGAACGTGGCCAAGGCCTGCAGGTGGGTGTCGTGCTGGGTGTAGATCCGCTCGTCAATGCGGGAGGTGCCCTCGGACTGGGTGAGGAAGGCGGCCAGCTGCGGCTGCACGTCGGTCGGGAACCCCGGGTGCGGGCCGGTGGCCATCTGCACCGGCCGAGGCCCGGCCGGGGTGCTGACGGCCGTGCCGCCGTCCAGCGGGTCGAGCTGGATGCCGGCGTCGGCGAACACCGACACCAGCCCGTCCGGGAACGCGGCCGGCGGGAAGCCGTCCAGGTGGACGGTGCCGCCGGTGATAGCGGCGGCCAGCGCGAGGGTGGCGGCCTCCAGCCGGTCCGGCGGCACGGTGAACACCCCGCCCCGGATGCGGTCGGTGCCAGTGACGTTCAGGGCTGTCCTGCCCCGTCACTCGATGCCGACGCCGGCCTGCGAGAGCAGGGCGGCGGTGTAGGTGACTTCCGGCTCCACACTGGGGTTGAGGATCGAGGAGGTGCCCGGGGTGCGGGAGGTCGAGCCGTTCGACATCGAGGAGGTCCAGGCGCTCATGGACACGGCGCGCAAGCGCCGCAACTCCGCCCGCTGGATCTTCGCGCTCGCCCTCGGCCTGCGTCAGGGCGAGGTGCTCGGGCTCCAGTGGAAGGACGTCGACTTCACCCGAGGCGTCGCCTGGGTCAAGCGCGGCCGGCTGCGGCCCAAGTACCGACACTGCTGCGGCGACCGCTGCGGGCGCAAGCCCGGCTTCTGCCCGCAGAAGGAGCCGATCCGCCGCGAGACCAAGGACACCAAGTGCCGGGCCGGGCGACGCGCGGTGCCGCTGCCCGAGCAGCTCGTCGTGATCCTCCGGCACCACAAGGAGGAGCAGGACCGCGGGCGGGCCCTCGCACGCGAAAGGGCTACGTCTTCACCTCGGAGACCGGCGAGCCGCTCAACCCCAGCACCGACTACCACCACTGGAAGCGGCTCCTGCGGGAGGCCGGTATCCGTGACGGCCGCCTCCACGACGCCCGCCACACCGCTTCGACTGTCCTTCTCCTGCTCGGCGTGCCGGAGCGGATCGTGATGGCGATCATGGGCTGTCCTCGACCGCGATGGCCCAGCGCTACCAGCACGTCACCGAGCCGATGCTGAACGACGTCGGCAAGAAGATCGGCGCGGCGCTGTGGGGTGGGGTCGGGCTTGCGCCCAAGGACCTCGACGAAGGCGCTGCCTAGCCTGAACGGGGGCGGCTTGATGCCAGCTGGATGTTCCGCCTGTGTGAAGGCGGAGTATCCAGCGATCGACAGGTTCAGCTGGCCAGGTTGTCTCCGCAACGTGGGTGGCTGTCACGCCGGGGCAAGGATGTCTCGTGCTTCGTCGACCACCAGCTGCAAGTGTCGGCGGAGCATGCGGAGCTGCTTGGAGTGAGAGTGCTTGGCATGTGGCAGCACGGTGCCAGTCAGAACTCGGAAGCTGCGCGTTGCCTCTGAGCCGATGCGCATGAGTTCGTACGCCTCAGCCACCTCTGGGATGTACTTGAGCCGATACACGTGGCCGTGAGGGTCATAGCTGTAGACGGCGTCCGTCTCCTTCATCTCCGGCAACGCTTCCCGTAGAACGCTCAGGCCGTGACGTACTTGGTAGGTGGTGAGGCTGGTGACCTCTATGATCTCGCCGAAGGTCAGCCCGCGTTTGCCGGCCATCTGCAGTGCATCAAAGACGCTCCGAGCCAAGAAGTCGGGGCGGTAGTGCGCGGTCATCGTCGATCTCTCCTTCGCCCCCGCAGGCCCGGGGGTTGTCGCACCGCGCGCAATCCTGCTCCCCGCCCAGCCCAAATTCGATCTTGTTCTATCTTCTTCGTCTACCCAAGGGCGCGTCCGTCACGCCCCTCCTTCAAGCAATCGCTCGAGGGCCTTGTCCATGTCGGTCTGGCCGGTCTCCAAGACATGTTCGGTCCAGTCGACGGCAGCCCTCACGCGGGTGAGCCCTTCACGGATCGCCTCCTTGGACTCTTCCGATAGCTCTCTCAGGTGTAGCCCCGGCAGGGTCTTACCGATTCCGCTGGCGAACTCAGCGCAGAGACCAAGGACGGTCAGGACTTCCTGGCGCTCGTTGATCCTCTGAACCTCGGGGCGACGCCTCGTCTCCTCGCGTGCTTCGCGGATCGGGGTCGTCTGAGCGCGGTTGAACTGCTCGCGCACGTGTGGCTTCGCGGCAACCTTCCTAGCCACAGTCGGTCGGCGGGTGATGACCCGTTCGACTACCTCGACCGCCACCTCTTCGTCAGCGAGCATGTCTTCAACCTGCTGCAACCGCTCCTCGATGGTTTCCGGGGTCTGGACTCTTCTGCCGAGTACCCGATGGGCGCCATCACAGGTCCAGCGATGTTCGCCTGTCCGCCGGTAGACCGGTGGGTCCTTGATTAGCTCGAACCGGTCCGGGTGGTAGGCCAGGATGGAGTGTACGGTCCAGCAGACGTCCTTGACGCGCTGCTTCTTGGGCCAAGCGCCCGCGATGAGCCGGTATTCCTCGAACATCTCTCGTTCGAGTCCTACCTCCTCGGCGTATGTCGCCAGGAGCTTGTATGCCTTCGATGGCGCGCGCCTGCCAGTCGGGGGGAGCGGGACCATCTCTAGCCCAATGTCCCCCAGCGCGAATTGGCTGGAGCCCTCGGAGGCGACAAGACGCTGACCGCGGTGGACCAGTTCGTTCCACTCGGTTGCGCGGTAGTCGGTGGTGGGGCTCGTAGTCGTAGCCATAGGGGCCTCCCAGGCAACACCCGTCCGATATGGGAATCCTATGCCGGTATGTACGGAACGTGCCGCTCGGCAGCCATGGGAGTGGGGCGCTGGATGGCGCTGTGCTGCCGACCTCGTAGATCGTGGGGCGACTGTCGACGTAGGTGCTCTCGACGGCCACACAGAGTTATGGATGCGTCGTTGCCGTGTTTTGGTCGGGTGCAGCGCAACACCCCTCCGCCGACTCCTTGGTATGCCGATGCCGATGCCGAGCGCTCGGCGAGGCCCCAAAGCGCAACTGAGACCAAAACTGAGACCACGGAACGACGAAGGCCCGGACCGTTGGAACGGTCCGGGCCTTCTGCCGGCGGAGGATACGAGATTCGAACTCGTGAGGGGTTGCCCCCAACACGCTTTCCAAGCGTGCGCCCTAGGCCTCTAGGCGAATCCTCCGTGGGAGAGCTTAGTACATGTTCGGGGGTGGTCGCGACCAGCAATCCCGTAGGCGGGAGGGTGGGGTTGCCTGTGGATCGTGGGGGCTCGGATCCGGTAGTGTGGGGGTCAGCCCCTCGTGTGGCGTTATCTCTCTGAACCCCCCCAGGGCCGGAAGGCAGCAAGGGTAAGAGGGCTCTGGCGGGTGCACGGGGGGTCTTTGCGTTCCCGGGCGGTCGCCGGGGGCGCCGGGGGACGGTGGTGAGGCGAGGGGCGACGCGTTTGTCGGCGCGTCCCGATATCGTCGGGGGTGTGTCCCTAGCCCTGTACCGCCGCTACCGTCCCGAGACCTTCGCGGAGGTCATCGGGCAGGAGCACGTGACCGCTCCGCTTCAGCAGGCCCTGCGTAACAACAGGGTCAACCACGCGTACCTGTTCAGCGGGCCGCGCGGCTGCGGGAAGACGACGAGTGCGCGCATCCTGGCCCGCTGTCTGAACTGTGAGCAGGGGCCGACGCCGACGCCCTGCGGAGAGTGCCAGTCCTGTCGCGACCTCGCGACCGGCGGGCCCGGCTCGATCGACGTGATCGAGATCGACGCGGCCTCGCACGGTGGTGTGGACGACGCGCGCGAGCTGCGGGAGCGGGCGTTCTTCGCGCCGGTCCACAGCCGCTACAAGATCTTCATCCTGGACGAGGCGCACATGGTGACCTCGGCCGGGTTCAACGCGCTGCTCAAGGTGGTCGAGGAGCCTCCGGAGCACCTCAAGTTCATCTTCGCGACCACGGAGCCGGAGAAGGTGATCGGGACGATCCGGTCCCGGACGCACCACTACCCGTTCCGGCTGGTCCCGCCGGGCACGCTGCGCGACTACCTGGTGGAGGTCTGCGGCCGGGAGGGCATCCAGGTCGAGGACTCGGTGTTCCCGCTGGTGGTCCGGGCCGGGGCCGGGTCGGTGCGTGACTCGATGTCGGTCATGGACCAGCTGCTGGCCGGCGCCGCCGAGGGCGGCGTGACGTACCAGATGGCGACCTCGCTGCTCGGGTACACCGACTCGGCGCTGCTCGACGAGGTGGTGGACGCCTTCGGCGCGCACGACGGGGCGACGGTGTTCCAGGTGATCGACCGGGTGGTCGAGGGCGGGCACGATCCGCGCCGCTTCGTCGCCGACCTGCTGGAGCGGCTGCGTGACCTGGTGATCCTGGCCACCGTGCCGGAGGCGGGGGAGAAGGGGCTGATCGACGCCCCGGCGGACCGGGTCGCGATCATGCAGGCGCAGGCGGACGCGTTCGGTTCGGCGGAGCTGAGCCGGGCGGCGGACATCGTCAACACCGGGCTGACCGAGATGCGCGGCAACGCGGCGCCGAGGCTGCAGCTGGAGCTGATCTGCGCCCGGGTGATGCTGCCGGGTGCGTACAGCGACGAGCTGTCGTTGCAGGCGCGGCTGGACAAGCTGGAGCGCCGGGCGGCGGCGGGCGGGTTCGCCGCGCCGATGGCGGTGGGGGTGCCGGTGGCGGCGCCCATGGCCGCGCCCGTTCCGGCGACGGCGACGGTGGCGGTGCCGGTAGCGGAGACCGCCCCGGTGCAGGCCGCGCCGGTCGCGGCGGCCCCTGCGGCAGCCCCTGCACCGGCCGCACCGATCGCACCGGCAGCCCCCGCGGCGCCCGCCGGGCCCGCGCCGGGTGCCTGGCCGATCCCGCGCAGCTTCCCGCCGGCGGGCGGGGCCCCGGCCGCGGCCCCCGCTTCGCAGCCGCCGGCCCAGGCCGCCGAGGCCGTGGAGGCCACCCCGGCCCCGGTGTCCGCCCCCGCCCCCGCTCCTGCCCCCGCGGCGCCCGCGCCCGCCCCGGCCGGGCAGCCCGCCGGGCCGGCGTCGGCCGCCGCGCAGCAGGGCGCGGCGCAGGTCCGGCAGCTGTGGCCGCAGATTCTGGAGGCGGTGAAGAACCGCCGCCGCTTCACCTGGATCCTGCTCAGCCAGAACGGCCAGGTGGCCGGGTTCGACGGCAGCGTGCTCCAGGTGTCCTTCATCAACGCGGGCGCCCGGGACAGCTTCGTCGGCAGCAACAGCGACGACGTGCTGCGCCAGGCGCTGACGGACGCGCTGGGTGTGGACTGGCGGATCGAGTGCATCGTCGACCCGTCCGGGGGCGGTTCCCTCGGCGGCGGTACGGCCGTCGGCGGCGGTGGTCTGGGCGGTGCCGCCCCGAGCGGTGGCGGTTGGGGGGCCCCGGCCCGTCCGGCGGCCGCCGCGCCGCCGGCTCCGGCTCCGGTGCCCGCGCCGGTCCGGTCGCAGCCGTCTCCGCAGGTGCAGGCCGCCCCGGCGCCCGCGCCGGTCCAGGCCCCGCCGCCGGTGGCCGCGCCGCCGGCCCGTCCGGTGCGCGCGGTGGCGCCGGAGGACGACGTCCCGGAGGAGGACGACCCGGACCTCAACGAGGAGGCGTTCTCCGGTCAGGAGCTGATCATCCGGGAGCTGGGCGCGACGGTTCTGGAGGAGATCCACCACCGCGGCAACTGAGCGACGGCCCGCCCCGGCAGCACGTAGGCTCGGCCGTGACGACGCGAGCGGGACTGCAAGCGGACGTGACCGCAGGCAGGACGGCGACGCAGGACAGCAAGCACGAAGCGAGGAGTGAGCCGTGTTCCCCGGTGGTGGCCAGCCCAACATGCAGCAGCTGCTGAAGCAGGCGCAGAAGATGCAGCAGGATCTCGCGCAGGCGCAGCAGGAGCTGGCGGAGACGAAGGTGAGCGGTTCGGCGGGCGGTGGCCTGGTCGAGGCCACGGTGACCGGTGCCGGTGAGCTGGTGGCGCTGACCATCGCCCCGGCGGCCGTCGACCCGGAGGACACCGAGACCCTGGCCGACCTGGTCCTGGCGGCCGTGCGGGACGCCAACCAGTCGGCGCAGAAGATGCAGGCCGAGCGCATGGGCCCGCTGACCCAGGGCCTGGGTGGGGGCATCCCCGGTCTGCCGTTCTGACCTGGGGGAGCCTCTGGACAGGGGTTCCGACCAGGCAGGTCTGAGGTCCTGAAGTTCTGAAGTTCAGACAACGGACCCATGTGATTTATGTGGGAGTCGGGCGTCGGGCGGTGTGTCCGACGCCCGATTCGTTGGATGATGGCACCGGAGCACCACCGACCATCCGAGGGAAGGCGCGACGTTGTACGAGGGCGTGGTTCAGGACCTGATCGACGAACTGGGCAGGCTGCCCGGCGTCGGGCCCAAGAGCGCCCAGCGGATCGCCTTCCACATCCTGCAGTCCGACCCGACCGACGTGCGCCGTCTCGCGCACGCGCTGCTGGAGGTCAAGGACAAGGTCCGCTTCTGCGCGGTCTGCGGCAACGTCGCAGAGGCCGAGCAGTGCCGGGTCTGCCTGGACCCGCGCCGCGACCTCGGCGTCATCTGCGTGGTCGAGGAGTCCAAGGACGTCGTCGCCATCGAGCGCACCCGCGAGTTCCGCGGCCGCTACCACGTGCTGGGCGGCGCGATCAGCCCCATCGAGGGCGTCGGCCCGGACGACCTGCGGATCCGCGAGCTGCTGGCGCGCCTCGCGGACGGCACGGTCACCGAGCTGATCCTGGCCACCGACCCCAACCTGGAGGGGGAGGCGACCGCCACCTATCTGGCCCGGCTCTGCAAGCCGATGGGCCTGAGGGTGACCCGGCTGGCGAGCGGCCTGCCCGTCGGCGGGGATCTGGAGTACGCGGACGAGGTCACCCTCGGTCGTGCCTTCGAAGGGAGACGACTGCTCGATGTCTGACCGGACGCTCAACCAGCAGCCCCACACGCCCCACCAGCCGTCCCACGGGCAGGCCCACCAGCCGGCCCCCGGACAGCCGCACGGGGAGCCGCAGAGCCACCCCCCGCACATCCATGCGCACGGTTCGGAGCCGGACGACTTCGCCGTGCAGATCGCCGACTCGGTGGAGAGCTTCGTGCTCGCCGTCACCGAGGTCGCCAAGGGCGACGAGCCGGGCAGCGCGGTCTCGCTGCTGCTCCTGGAGGTCTCGCAGCTGCTGCTGGCCGGTGGCCGGCTGGGCGCCATCGAGGACGTCGTCCCGGAGGACCGCTTCGAGCCCGACGCCGGGCCGGAGCCGGACGGCGAGCAGCTGCGCGAGCGGCTGGCCGAGCTGCTCGCGCCGATCGACGTCTACCACGAGGTCTTCGACCCGTACGGTCCGCCGGAGAAGCCGAACGCCTTCCGGATCTCGGACGACCTGGCCGGCGTGGTCGGCGAGCTGCAGCACGGGCTGACCCACTACCGCGAGGGCCGGGTCAGCGAGGCGCTGTGGTGGTGGCAGTTCTCGTACCTCTCCAACTGGGGCACGACCTGCACGGCGGTGCTGAGGGCGCTGCAGTCGCTGATCGCGCACGTCCGGCTGGACAGTCCGATCGGCGCGGTGCCGGACGGCGCCGACACCGACGACGACGGGCTCACCGACGAGCAGCTGGAGCAGCAGGCCGGCGACCTGATGGCGGCCGAGCTGGGCCTCGGGCGGTAGCACCGCCCTCCGGTGCCCGTGCCCTTCCGGCACGTCCGTGCGATTCCGGCACGCCCGAACGTCGCCCCGGCGCGCGCCGGTTTTCGGTGCGCCCCCGGCGGTCATCGGCTGATTGTGACGAATGCCTCAGCATTCCGCGCGGAAAAGAAATCCCGACGGATCGCCGTCCGTTGATCCGCCGATTCTTCGGGGCGGTGGCGAATTGCCCGCAGACCTGCCGGTGGTGCCGCCCGTTTCGCCGACCACCTGCTGAAACGGGCGTCTCATCATATGGAAAGCGCCGGTTGTGGCACCCCTGCTCGGTAGACTGGCGCCGACCGCACAGCCCCTTTTCCCCGGGGGTGCGGGGGCCTGGTGCCCCCGGAAGACGACACAAGTCGAGGAGCGCACGTGGGCCTTGTCGTGCAGAAGTACGGCGGCTCATCCGTTGCGGATGCCGAAGGCATCAAGCGCGTTGCCCGCCGAATCGTTGACGCCAAGAAGGCCGGCCATGAGGTCGTCGTCGTGGTGTCCGCAATGGGCGACACGACGGACGAGCTCATCGAACTCGCGGAGCAGGTGTCACCGCTTCCTGCCGGCCGTGAGTTCGACATGCTGCTGACCGCTGGAGAGCGCATCTCCATGGCGCTGCTGGCCATGGCGATCAAATCGCTGGGGCACGAGGCGCAGTCCTTCACGGGCAGCCAGGCCGGCGTCATCACCGACTCCGTCCACAACAAGGCACGCATCATCGACGTGACGCCTGGTCGCATCCGCACCGCCCTGGACGAGGGCAACATCGCGATCGTGGCCGGCTTCCAGGGCGTGTCGCAGACCAGCAAGGACATCACCACGCTGGGCCGCGGCGGCTCGGACACCACCGCCGTCGCCCTCGCCGCCGCGCTCAAGGCCGAGGTCTGCGAGATCTACACCGACGTGGACGGCGTGTTCACCGCCGACCCGCGCGTGGTGGCGAAGGCCCGCAAGATCGACTGGATCGCGTACGAGGACATGCTGGAGCTGGCGTCGTCCGGCTCCAAGGTGCTGCTCGACCGCTGCGTGGAGTACGCCCGGCGCTACAACATCCCGATTCACGTACGCTCGTCCTTCTCGGGTCTTCCCGGGACGATCGTCAGCAACGAGAACCCGCACAAGCCCGAAGGGGGCGAGATGGAGCAGGCCATCATCTCCGGAGTCGCCCACGACACGTCTGAGGCCAAGGTCACGGTCGTCGGCGTGCCCGACAAGCCGGGCGAGGCGGCCCGCATCTTCCGCGCCATCGCGGACGCCGAGGTCAACATCGACATGGTGGTGCAGAACGTCTCCGCCGCGTCGACCGGGCTGACCGACATCTCCTTCACCCTGCCCAAGGCGGAGGGCCAGAAGGCCATCGACGCGCTCGGCCGGGTCAAGGAGGGCATCGGCTACGAGTCGCTGCGCTACGACGACGCGATCGGCAAGATCTCCCTGGTCGGCGCGGGCATGCGCTCCAACCCGGGCGTCACCGCCGCCTTCTTCGAGGCGTTGTCCGCCGCGGGCGTCAACATCGAGCTGATCTCCACCTCGGAGATCCGCATCTCGGTCGTCACCCGCGCCGAGGACGTGCCGGAGGCCGTCCGCGCCGTGCACAGCGCCTTCGGACTGGACAGCGAGACGGACGAGGCCGTCGTCTACGGAGGCACCGGGCGATGACCCGGCGGCCGAACCTCGCCGTCGTCGGCGCCACCGGCGCGGTCGGCGAGGTGCTGCTCGGCCTGCTCTCCCTGCGCCAGGACGTCTGGGGCGAGATCCGACTCGTCGCCTCCCCGCGTTCGGCCGGCCGCAAGCCGGTCGTGCGCGGGGTGCCGGTCGAGGTCGTCCCGCTGGCCGAGGAGGCCTTCGAGGGGATCGACGTCGCCGTGTTCGCCGTCCCCGACGAGGTCTCCGCCCAGTGGGCGCCGATCGCGGCCGCCAAGGGCGTCGTGGTGGTCGACGACTCCGCCGCCTTCCGTACCGCCGAGGACGTGCCGCTGGTCGTCCCCGAGGTCAACGCGGCCGCGCTGCGGCTGCGCGCCCGCGGCATCGTCGCCAGCCCGGCCAGCACCACCCTCGCGATGATCGCGGCCCTCGGCGCCCTGCACGCCGAGTACGGGCTCGCCCAACTCGTCGTCGCCTCCTACCAGGCCGCCTCCGGCGAAGGCCGGATCGGCGAGGCGGCGCTGCGCGAGCAGACCGCCCTGGTGGCCGGCACCGAGGTCGGCCGACAGGCCGGCGACCTGCGCGCGGTGATCGCCGACCACGGGCCGTTCGCCGCCCCGCTCGCGCTCAACGCGGTGCCCTGGACCGGCTCCCTGGTGGACGGCGGCTGGTCCTCCGAGGAGGTCGGCATCCGCGCCGAGGCCCGCAAGATCCTCGGCCTGCCCGCCCTCAAGGTCTCCGCGACCTGCGTCCGCATCCCGGTCGTCCGCACCCACGCGCTGGCCGTGCACGCGCTCTTCGAACGCGAGGTCACCCAGGAGCACGCGCAGCAGATCCTCCGCGACGCCCCCGGGGTCGTGCTGTACGACGACCCGGCGGCCGGCGAGTTCCCCACGCCGAACGACGTGGTCGGGACGGACCCGGTCTGGGTCGGGCGGGTGCGCCGGGCCCTCGACGAGCCGGCCGCGCTCGACCTCTTCCTCTGCGGCGACAACCTGCGCAAGGGCGCGGCGCTCAACCTGCTGCAGATCGCGGAACTGGTGGCCGGTGAGCTGACGGTGACACAGGAAGACGCACCGGAAGAGGCGTAGCAGGAAGCACAGGGGGAGGCCCGGGAAGAGGCCTGGCAGGAGGCCCGGGAAGAGACCCTGGAAGGCCTGGAGCCGCCCGCTCCCGGGCCCGTCCGGCCCCCGATCCGGGGAGGGCGTGTCCGCTCCTCGACACAATCTGTCCGGAATCCCGATGGAATCCCCTGGAGGCCTCTTCCGCCGATGCGGAAGAATGGCCCCCGGGCTGGGCAACCATGACAGGGGATCGAGTGTCCAACGGGCGTGGCGAACGTGATGGTGGGAGCAGGGGCGGGCATCCCGGCGAGATCCGTGGTGGCCTTCCCCTCGCGCGCCCCGTGGCCGGCGAGTAGGCCGGAAGACGACCAGATGACCGCGGTCGCACCCGGTGCGGCGGGCTCCGGTGCCGGTACCGACGCGGGTACCAGCGAGGACCTGCTCACCGAGACCTACCAGGCCCACTACGGCTCCCTGCTGCGGCTCGCCGCGCTGCTCCTGGACGACCTCTCGACCTGCGAGGACGTCGTCCAGGAGGCGTTCATCCGGGTGCACGCCGCCCGGCGCCGGGTCCGCGAGCCCGAGAAGACCCTGGCCTACCTGCGGCAGACCGTCGTCAACCTGTCCCGCTCGACCCTGCGCCGACGGATCCTCGGCCTGCGCCTGCTGCCCAAGCCCATGCCTGACATGGCCAGTGCAGAAGAAGGCGCTTACGATGCGCTGGAGCGCGACCAGTTGAAGGCCGCGCTGCGTGGTCTGCAACGCCGTCAGCGGGAGGTTCTGGTGCTGCGTTACTTCGTGGACATGACGGAGGCGCAGGTCGCCGAGACCCTCGGCATCTCGCTCGGATCGGTGAAGGCCTACGGCTCGCGCGGACTCGCCGCCCTGCGCACCCAGATGGAGGCCGGACATGGCTGACGGCGCCGGGCGGCGGCCCTCGGGCGGTGAGGGCGACGGGCTCTCCGCCGAGGAACGCAGCGTCCGCGACCTGATGCGCAGCGCCGTCGCCGGCATCCAGCCCGAACCCGGCGGCCTGCCGCGGATCCGGTACGCCGTACCCCGCCGCCGGGCCGCCCGGCGCGGAGCCTGGACCGGCGCCGCCGCCCTCGCCGTCGCCGTCGCCGTCGCCCTGCCCGCCCTGCACGACGGGGAGCACCTCGGCCTGTCCGGCGGCCCCGGCTCGGCCGACGCCAGCAGCCCGGCCGCCGCAGCCCCGACCGGCACCAGGACCGGCGGCGCCCCCGGCACCGGCACACCTTCGCGGCCCGGCCCCAGCGGCACCGGCGACACCGCGTCGCCCTCCGGCACCCCCACCGCCTCACCCAGCCCCGGCGCCAGCACCACCCGCGCCGACGGCACCACCGCCCCGCCCGCCCCCGCCACCAGCACCGGCGACAGCCCGATCACCCCGCTCTGCACCCGGGCCGACCTCGGCCAGGGCGGCGCACAGATCGGCCCGGCCGACGCCGACGGCCGGATCCACGGCTCGTTCACCGTGTACAACGTCTCCGGCCGCAGCTGCCGGCTCGGCGGCCCCGGCGCCGTCGCCGTCACGGCGGTGAGCGGCACCGACCGCAGCCGCGTGCGCACCGCCGACCACGCCGCCGGCGACCCGGCCGGCGACCTGCCCGCGATGGACACGGAGCCCCCCGTCCTCGCCCCGCAGGCCGGCTACCGGGTGCCGTTCGCCTGGGTCCCCGACCGGACCTGCCCCACCCCCGGCGCCAGCACCGCCAGCACCGGGCCCACCAGCCAGGGCGGCGCCAACCCGGCCGTCGGCGCCTCCCAGGCCCCCGCCGCCGCCACCGGTGCCGCCCCGGCGGCCTCGGACGCCTCGGCGGCCCCCAGCACCAACCCCCAGGCCAGCTCGTCCCCCAGCGCCGGGCCCACCAACGCCCCCAGCTCCACCCCCACCCCGACCGGCAGCCCCACCACCGCGCGGGCCACCGCCACCATCGCCCACACCCCCGCCCCCGGCAGCCCTGCCGTTGCCACCGCCACCTTCGCCGTGGCCTGCGGCGGCACCCTCTACCGCGGTGGCGTCCAGGCGGTGGGCGCACCGGCGCCGCAGCCGTCGGACACGCCCCCGGCGGGCTGACGGGCTTCGCGCTCCGGCACCGGTCCGGCGGGCGGTCGGGGTCGGGCGGTCGGGGTCGGACGGGCGACCAGCCGGGCCGTCGTGGCCGATGGCGGACCCCTATGGCGGACCCCTGCGGCCGGGACGGGTGTGAGGAGTGGTTACCGTGGGGGTGTGTACCGGTTCCTCCTGACTCCGCGCTGGCTCGGCGGCACCGCGCTGGCCGTCGCGGCCGTGGCGGTGTGCGTCTGGCTGGGCTCCTGGCAGCTCGGCCGGTTCGAGGACCGGTTCTCGTCGCACCAGGAGACCAAGCAGACCGTCACCGCTTCGAGTGATGTGCGGCCGATCGACGACCTGCTCAACCAGGCCACCCCGCAGGTGACCACCGAGACCGTCGGCAAGCCCGTCACCGTGACCGGCAGCTACGACGCGGAGCACCAGCTCCTCGTCCCGAACCGGGTGGTCGACGGCAAGCAGGGCTACTACGTGCTCACCCCGCTGCGCACTGCCGACGGCCGGTTCGCCGCCGTGGTCCGCGGCTGGGCGCCCGGTGCGCCCGCCGAGGGCGCGTCCGTGGCCGCGCCGCCGCCTCCCGGCCAGGTGACCGTCACCGGGCGACTGCAGGCCGGTGAGTCCAGTGGCAGCAACGGCGCCGTGGCCGGCGGTCTGCCGGCCGGTCAGCTCGGCACGGTCAACCGGGCGGCGCTGCTCAACGCGCTCGCGTACGACGGCTGGTACGACGGCTGGGTGGCCGCCGACGCGGTGCCGGCCGGGCTGACCCCGGTGCCGACGGTCCAGCCGCAGGGCGGCGACGGGCTCACCCTGCGGGCCTTCCAGAACCTCGGCTACACCCTGGAGTGGTTCGTCTTCGGGGGCTTCGTCATCTTCATGTGGTTCCGCCTGGTGCGCCGCGAGGGGGAGGCGGAGCAGGACCGGGCCCTCGGACTGGACCCGGTCCTGGACTGACCTCCGCGGTTCGGCGCGCCTGCTCGGCCGGTCCCCGCTCGGCCGGCCCGCCTCAGCGGGTTGGCTTGCCGGGAGCGGACGGGGCGGACGGCAGGGCCGGGGTGACCGGTGCGGTCGTCGGCTTCCCGGGTGCCGTCGGGGAGGACGGCACCGGCGTCGGCGACCCGGTGAACGCCGGCTCGTCGTGGCACCGGCCGTGGCCGCCGCTCACGTCGTCGTTCGAGTCGTAATGGTCGATGTGGTGGTGCACGGTGCGCCCGGTCTTCGTCCCCTTGGAGCCGGAGCCCTTCGAGCCGGACGAGCCCTTCGACCCGCTGGATCCCTTGGCGAGCTGGACCGCGTCCTCGCCCGCCGCAGGCGCGTACGCCGCTCGGGCGACGGCGGCCCCCGGCCCAGCCGTGTTCGGCCCCGCCGCGCTCGCGCGCGTCGCGGTGGCGGCCGGTGCGGTTGGTGCGGCCGTGGTCGGCGTGGGGCCGGCCGGGGGCGGGCAGGCGGCCTCGGCGCCGTGCCCGCCCGAGCAGCCGGTGAGCACCAGGGCCCCGGCCACCGCCACTCCCGCGAGCGTCAGCAGACGCCTCACACCGTCTCCCCGTCGCCGGCCTCGGCCGCGGTCCCGGCCTCGGCCTGCGACGCCGCGGCAAGGTGCCGTCGGACGAAGTCGATCTCCAGCCGCAGCTGCTTGATCCGCTCCTCCACCACCAGCGACCCGTGCCCGGCGTCGTACCGGTAGACCTCGTGCGGCTTGCCCGACTGCTCCAGCCGCTCGACGTAGTTCTCGATCTGCCGGATCGGGCAGCGCGGGTCGTTGACCCCGGCGCTGATGTAGACCGGCACCCGCACCTGCTCGACGTAGCTGAGCGGCGAGGAGGCGGTGAAGCGCTCCGGGACCTCCTCCGGGGTGCCGCCGAAGAGGGTGCGGTCCAGCGACTTGAGCGCCTCCATCTCGTCGGCGTACGCGGTGTGGTAGTCCGCGACGGGCACGGCGGCGACGCCCAGCGTCCAGCTGTCCGGCTGGACGCCGATGCCCAGCAGGGTCAGGTAGCCGCCCCAGCTGCCGCCGGTGAGCACCAGCCGGCGCGGGTCGGCGAGGCCGCCGGCGACCGCCCACTCCCGGACGGCCGCGATGTCCTCCAGCTCGATCAGGCCGACCCGCTCGTGCAGGGCGTCGGTCCAGGCCTGGCCGTAGCCGGTGGAGCCGCGGTAGTTGACCCGGACCACCGCGAAGCCGTGGTCCAGCCAGGCGGCCGGGCCGGCGGCGAAGGAGTCGCTGTCGTGGTGGGTGGGGCCGCCGTGGATCTCGAACACGGTCGGGAAGGGGCCCTCGCCCGCCCCGGTCGGACGCTGCACCAGGGCGTGCACCCGCCCGCCGGGCCCGTTCACCCAGACGTCCTCGACCGGGACGGAGCCGGGCGGCACCGCGCCGGGCGCCCGCAGCACGACCGTCCCGGCGGTGGAGCGGACGGCGGAGGGCTCGGCGGCGGAGGACCACAGGTACTCGACGGTGCCGTCCGGACGGGCGGTGGCGCCGCCGACGGTGCCGCGCGGGGTGTCCAGCCGGGTCAGTCGACCGTCGGCGAGTGTGTACGAGAACAGTTCGCTGCGCGCCTCGTACTCGTGCTCGACGAGCAGCGCCTCGGCGCCGGGGCACCACTGCGCGGAGACGTCGCCGGGCAGCTCGCTCCCCTGCTCGTCGCGCAGCGGCAGCGCGGTCTCGGCGCCGGTGACGACGTCCCAGATCATCGGCTCCCAGCGGCCGGTGCGCTGGTGGGCCACCAGCAGCCGGGTGTCGCCGTCGACCGGGGCGAAGCCGAGGCAGGCGACGCCGCGCGGCTCGTCCCGGCCGGTCACCTCGTCGAGTTCGGCGACGGTTTCGACGGTTTCGGCGGGCTTGCTCGTCGTGCCGCTCGTGCCGTCGGAGAGGCGGACGATCCGGATCGCGGAGTGCATCGCGTCGCCGTGCTCGGTGTGGTCGATGGCGAGCAGCGTGCCGTCGTAGCTGAGGTCGCCGACGCCGCCGTACTCCGCGTGCCGGTAGATCTCGACGGCCTCGGCCGCTCCGGGGCGGCGCAGGTGCAGGGTGGTGCCGTCCTCGTCGGTGGAACGTCCGACGACCACCGTGCCGTCGCGGCCGAGCGCCAGGCCGGCCGAGTAGGAGGGGGCGAGGCCGGGCACGGCCTCCTCGTCGGGGGTGCCGGCGCTGCGGTCCGCGGGCCCGCCGGCGAAGGGCTGGCGGCGCCAGACGCCGAACTCGTCGCCGTCGTGGTCGTCGAACCACCACACCCAGGAGCCGTCGGGGGACAGCTCGGCGTCGGTGGTGCCGTTCGGCCGGTCGGTGACCTGCCGGTGGGTGCCGGTGACCCGGTCCCAGGCGTAGACCTCGTAGGTGCCGGTCGCGTTGGACACGTACAGCGCCCGGTCGGGGGCGTCCTCGGCCCAGTCGGGGAGTGACACCCGTGCTGCCCTGAACCGCTGCTCCCACGCCGGTACGGCGCTCTTCTCCTCGCTCATCCGACCATCCAACCCGATCGGGGGGACAGAACGGAACGGGCGGGGGACGGAACGGGGCGGGCGGGTGGCCGCAGCTCACCCGCCCGCCCCACTCGCCCCGTCCCTCCCGCCCGTTCCCGGGAGCCCGTCCGCTGCTGTGAGCCCGCTCGTTCCTGTGAGTCCGTCCGCTCCCTCGCGCCCGCTCGGTCCCGCTAGCCCTTCCGCGGCAGCAGCCGGACCAGGCCCACCAGCACCAGCTCCAGCACCGCCAGCGCCGTCACGCTGCGGCCGAACGCGGCCGCCGGGTCGCCCCCGCCGTAGTAGAGCAGGCCGATCAGCGCGATGCCCAGCGCCCCGCCGACCTGCTGCACGGTGGCCAGCACCCCGGCGGCCGAGCCGACCAGCTGGGGCTCGACCCCGGCCAGCACCACGGAGGTCACCGGGGCGATCACCAGGCCCATCCCCAGGCCGTCCACGAACAGCCCCGGCGTCAGCCACCACACGCTCCCGCCCGGCGCGCCGTACACCGCGAGGGCGAGCAGACCCAGCCCGACGGCCATCAGCAGCCCGCCGACGCCGATCGTCCGGGCCCCGCCGAGCCGGGCGGCGACGCGGTGGGTGGCGTTGGAGGTGAGCAGGTAGCCGAGGCCGATCGCCGTGAACACCAGCCCGGCGCCGAGCGCGTCCAGGCCGCGGCCCAGTTGGAGGTACAGGGCGAGCACCAGGAAGAAGGACGCCTGGCCGAGCCAGAAGGCGAGCTGGGCGAGCAGACCGGCGCCGAAGGCCCTGGTCCGGAACAGCCGGGTGTCGACCAGCGGTGCGGCGGAGCCGGGGCCGGAGCCGGAGCCGGAGCCGGGGGCGGTGGCGGTGGCGCGGGTCCGGGTGCGGTGCTGATGCACCACGAAGCCGGCCAGCAGGGCGACCGCGCCGCCCAGGCAGAGCCAGGTCCACAGCGGCCAGCCCTGTGCGGGGCCCTGGATCAGCGGCAGCACCAGAGCGGTCAGCGCGGTGGTGACCAGCAGCACGCCCACCGGGTCCAGGCCCGGCCGTTGCGGGGCGCGCGACTCCGGCAGGCAGCGGCGGACCAGGGCCAGGGCGGCCAGGCCGATCGGCAGGTTGATCAGGAAGCAGCTGCGCCAGCCGAGGCCGAAGAGGTCCGCCCGGATCAGCAGCCCGCCGATCAACTGGCCGAACACCGCGCCGACGCCCATGGTCAGCCCGTACCGGGCGAAGGCCCGCGCCTGCGCCGCGCCGCTGAACGCCGTCCGCAGGATCGCCAGCACCTGCGGGCCCATCAGCGCCGCCGCCAGGCCCTGCACCACCCGGGCGCCGACCAGTGCGGCGGCGGTGGGGGCGAGGCCGCAGCCCGCGGAGGCGAGGGTGAACAGGGCCAGGCCGAGCCCGAACACCCGGCGCCGGCCGTACCGGTCGCCGAGCCGGCCGGCGGTGACCAGGCCGGCGGCGAGGGCCAGGCTGAATCCGGCGATCACCCACTGGACGGCGGCCGGTCCGGCGCCCAGGTCGGCCTGGACGGACGGGACGGCGACGTTGACGACGAAGAAGTCGAGGGCGGTCATGAAGGTGGCGGTCAGGACGACCGCCAGCAGGCCGCGCGGGGCGCCGGCCGCCGCCTCGACCTCCGGCGCGGTGGTGCTCGCGGTGGTGCTCGCAGTGTTGCTCGCGGCGCCGGGCGCATTGTCGGTTGCATTGCCGGTCGCGGTCGATGGGCGGGCGGTCAGGGCGGAGCTCATCTCGGCTTCTCCTCAGTGGGGTTGGAGGGAGTGGGTCGGGGGCGGTGGGGGTCGCCCCCGACCCGTCCGGCCTGCCGTCAGGCGCCCGGGACGCGGTCCAGGAAGCCGTACACCGAGCCGATCCGCCCGTCCGGCGAGGCCACCAGGACGTCGAAGCCGATCACCACCGGCTCGGCGCCGGCCGGCCCGAGGTTCCAGGTGAACCGGGCGATGTCGTGGTGCGCGTCCACCGCTCCGAGGGTGAACTCCAGTCCGGGGAACTGGGCCTGGGCCGCGCCGATCAGCGCGTCGATCGCGTCCCGGCCGGCGACGGCGGCCAGCGGGTCGGTGTACCGGCCGTCCGCGGCCCACACCTCGTCGATCAGCTTGCGGCGGGCGGCCGGGTCGGTCTCGTTCCAGACCGCGAGGTAGCGCTCGGCGAGCTGCTGGAGGGCGGTGGCGGTGATCTCGGTCATGGTCTTCTCCCGTGTCCCGGTGGGTGGTTGAGCGGCTCGTTCCCGCTGCTCACCAAGGTAGGGACGGGCCGGCGCGGGCGAATCAGTCACGTATCGGCATGGGGGTACGTAGCATCCGGCGGGGGTACGTAGGTGTGCTCGGCGGGCCCGCCCGCACCTGCGGCCGGGAGGGCCTCGGTAGGGTCGGGGGCATGCTGTACGGGAGGGAACACGAACAGTCCGTCGTGGCGGGACTGTTGGACGCGGCAAGCGAAGGCCGCAGCGGGGTGCTGCTGCTCCGGGGCGAGCCCGGGATCGGCAAGACCGCGCTGCTGGACCACGCCGTCGGACGGGCGGGCGAGGCGTTCCGGGTGATCAGGGCGGCAGGCGTCGAGTACGAGGCGGAACTGCCCTTCGCCGGGCTGAGCCTGCTGCTCGCACCCGGCCTCGACCGGCTGCACGCCCTGCCCGGGCCGCAACGGCGCGCCCTGGAGGCGGCGTTCGGGCTCGCCGAGGAACGCGCCCCGGCCGACCGGCTGCTGGTCGGGCTCGCCACCCTCGGACTGCTCGCCGAACTCGCCACCGAACAGCCCCTGTTGTGCATCGTCGACGACGCACAGTGGCTGGACGACGCCTCCCTCGACGCCCTGCTGCTGGCCGCCCGCCGACTCCAGGCCGAAGGAGTCGCCCTGCTGCTCGCCGCCCGCACCGGCGGCGCCGCACCGGAACTCCCGACCACGGGCTTCCCCGAGCTCCGACTGACCGGCCTGCCCGAGCCCGACGCCGCCCGGCTCCTGGACCACCGGGCCGGCCCCGACCTGCCCGCCGCCGTCCGCGAGCGGCTGCTCGTCGAGGCGGCCGGCAACCCGCTCGCCCTCACCGAACTCCCCATCGCCACCGGGGCACAGGCGAACACCCCCGGCTCGTCGGCACCCGCGCCCGGCGGCCTGCCGCTCACCAGTCGGCTGCTGATCGCCTTCCACGGCCAGGTCACCGGCCTGCCCCCGGCCACCCAGACCCTCCTGCTGGTCGCCGCCGCCGAGGAGACCGGCGAACTCGACGTCGTCCTGCCCGCCGCGGCCGCCCTCGGCGTCCCCGCCGAACACCTCGGCCCCGCCGAGGAATCGGGCCTGGCGAGCGTCACCCCCGACCGCCGGATCGCCTTCCGCCACCCGCTCCTGCGTACCGCCATCCTGCAACGCGCCCCGCACCACCAGCGACTGACGATCCATCAGGCCATCGCCGGAGTGCTGCCGGACGGCGACCGCCGCACCTGGCACCAGGCCCACGCCGCCACCGCCCCCGACGCCGCCCTCGCCGACGCGCTGGAACGCACCGCCGTCCGCGCCGAGGCCCGCGGCGCCCACGGCGGCGCCGCCGCCGCGTACGAGCGGGCCGCCCGGCTCACCCCGGACCGCGACGCCGCCACCCGCCGCCTCGTCCTGGCCGCCGAAGCCGCCACCGAAGAAGGGAAGTTGGCGCAGGCCGAGACACTCGCCGACGAGGCCGGGGCCCGCACCGACAACCCCCTGGCACACGCCCTGCTCGACCAGGTCCGGGCCACCGCGCACTTCTGGCGCGGCTCCTACCCGACCGCCTACCGGCTGCTGCTCGACGCCGCCGGCACCGCCATCGAGGCGCCGCACGCCGCCCGGATGCTGTTCCAGGCCTTCCACACCGCCTGGTACGCGGGCGAGGAACCGGTGATCGCCGTCCTCGACCGGCTGGCCGCGCTACCGCTCGCCGACGACGACCCGCTCACCCCGCTCGCCCGCCACCTGCCCGCCGCCGTACTCCCCGCCCTCGGCCGGCCCGCACCGCAGCCCCCCGCCGCCCGCGACACCGCCGCGGCAGCCCGCAAGGCCGGCGCCGAAACCCCCGTCGACCTCGTCCAACTCTGCGGCGCCACCCTCATCCTCGGCCGCGACGACGAAACCGCCGAACTCGGCGGCGAACTCGTCGCCGAAGCCCGCGCCAAGGGCACCATCGGCGTGATGCCCACCCTCCAGTTCTTCCTCGCCGAGGCCGAACTCTTCCACGGCCGCCACCGCGACGCCGAAGTCACCGCCACCGAAGCCCTCGCCCTCGCCCGCGACACCGGCCAGCACCAGTGGACCAGCCAACTCACCGCGCTCCTCGCCTACCTGGCCGCCCTCGACGGTGACACCGACCGCTGCACCCGGCTCACCGCCGAATCCCTCGCCACCACCGGCCCGCAGACCGCCGCCCCCGCCGCCGGCCGCCCCTGGGCCCACTGGGCACTGGCCCTGCTCGACCTCGGCCACGGCCGCGCCGGCGACGCCGCCGACCGGCTGCACACCCTCACCACCGGCCCCCACCGGCACCACGTCAGCGCCACCCGGGCCGTCCCCGACCTGGTCGAAGCCGCCGTCCGGTTCGGCACCCCCGAACGCTCCGCCGAACCCTACGAACGCTTCGCCCGCTGGAGCGCCGCCGCCGACCGCCCCTGGACCAAAGCGCTCCGGCTCCGCTGCCAGGCCCTGCTCGGCCCCGACGAACTCGCCGAACCGGCCTACCGCGCCGCCCTCGACCTCCACGAAGGCACCCACCGCCCCTTCGAGCAGGCCCGCACCGCCCTCCTCTACGGCGAATGGCTGCGCCGCTCCCGCCGCCGCACCGACGCCCGCCCCCACCTGCGCGCCGCCCTCGAAACCTTCGAACGCCTCGCCGCCCACCCCTGGGCCGCCCGCGCCCGCACCGAACTCACCGCCACCGGCACCCCGGCCCCCACCACCAGCCCCACCGGCACCCCCGACTCCCCCCTCACCCCCCAGGAACTCCAGATCGCCCGCCTGGCCGCCCAAGGCCTCACCAACCGCGAGATCGCCGCCCAACTCTTCCTCAGCCCCCGCACCATCGCCCACCACCTCTACAAGGCGTACCCCAAACTCCACATCACCTCCCGCACCGACCTCCCCACCACCCTCTGACACCCCCACCCACACCAAAGGGCCCTCCCGAACACCTCCGGCAGGACCCTGATCTCCACTCGCGGGGGCTGCCCCCACCTTCGCCGCCCCCGATCCCGGGGAACTCCGCGCGGGCTGCGGCACAGGCGGGCGCTCCGCACTGAGGCACGGTCACTCAGTCGGTCACGTACAACGTCGGTCGCGCACAACGCCAGAGGGCCCACCGGATTTCTCCGATGGGCCCTCTGTACTGGGTCGGGGTGGCGGGATTTGAACCCACGGCCTCTTCGTCCCGAAGCAACCCGGGCACCTGCCCGGCCTCGACTCTCAGTGCCGCTGGCCTGCGCGAAGGGTCCTCCGGTGTCCGTGGCTGTCCGCGACAGTGCGCCCCCGTTGTAGCGCAGTTAGACACTCAACTGATTCGGCACCGTCAAGCCGACCGGTACTGCTCACTGGCGCCAGCGCTCGCGATGCTGTCGCACACAGTTGAGGTCGATCTTGTGTTTGGGGTGGGTGCGCAGAGGGCCCATCTCTACGTCTCCCTTGAGGACCACGAGATCGTCACTCAGGACGATCGCGCCTGCGTCAAACATGACGTGGCAGTTCGGGCAGAGACAGAGAACGTTCGCAACGATGTCAGGTCCGTTGTGGGGACTGCCAAGGGCTTGTATGTGGGCGCTCTCGCTGTAGCTGCCGCCCGGGACCTCGATGCGCAGATCACAGACCTGGCACTGGTTGTCGTGCCAGGCCTTGACCTGCCGCTTTACAGCGCTACTACGGACGATGCGCTGCACGGTGGTGGTTACCCGCTCGGGCGTTTCGCTGCCAGCGGCAGGCTGTTCGGACTCGCCTTCGATCGGGAGTGCGTCGACCGCGGGCAGGTCTGCCGTCTCCACGGCAGCGGGGGCCGGCGTGCCCTCGTACGCCTCCATGCGGAACTGCCAGACCAGGTGGCCGTCGATGCCGAGCTTGCTGCCGTAGCTCGTGACTCGGAACAAACCGTCATACCGGTAACCCGACTTGGGCGCGTACTTGGAGCCCTTGTGTGCCCCGCGCAGCACTCGGACGGGGAGGCCTTCCAGGTGGCTGGTGACCAGGGCAGCGTTCCCGGGGTCTTCCAGAGTTTGGTCAGCAACCTGGTTCTTCGATGAGTCCTGTCCCCCGTGGCCGGTGTAGACAACTACGTCTCCGTAGTCCTCGTCGTCCTTGTAGCCACCAGAGAGGACGATCGACTCAGCGCCGGTCGCCTTCGTGCCACAGATGCCAGCCTGTAGCGGACGGTGCACCCCCGCCTTATGGGCCAAGCGGCGGGTGCTGAACTCCTGACCGACGTAAGCGTCGGGCGGCTCACCAATCATGGCCCCAGCCTCGCATGGCGCGATGACAACCCGCGCGCGATTTATGCCGCATACGGTGGACGGCCATCGTCCTTGATCCAAGGCGGGGTCGTGGTGGAAAAGGAGCTCCCTCTTTGGTCGGCAGTCGCAGACTAAACGCGCTGTGGACCTGGGGCGCCCCCGTCCTGCCAGTTCCCCTGCCCTCTCGCCGCCGACCCCCGCGACTGACCGCCACGTACCGCCCGTTCTGGCAGGCCTTTGGCACGGGCTACCCAGAGGAACCCTGGACATGGTCACTCGTTCCGAGGAGCCCGAACGCGACCAACGTTCTCAGCTTCGAGTTCCATCGCCTGCTCTGCAGCGTTCTCCAGCCAGGCCAGCTCCACACGCTTTGCGGTTTCGAATGCCTCAGCGGCTGGCGGCAGCGGCTCATTGCGCACAAAGGCCCCCAGGCATTCAATTGCGTGATCACACAGCTGGCGAGGGAGAAGGGGGCTCCCTCCCCACACGCCTTGTGTCATCAGCTCGGACAGGTCCAGAAGCTCCATCGTCTTCGTCAGGCGCTCCCGTAGCTCACGGTCACGCAGCCGAATGATGGTCGTTCGCAACGTGCCCGTACGGTTCTTCAATCCGGCCTCCCACTCGGACCACATCGTGATCCTGTGCGGGCGAAGCTGCACATGCTCCTTCAGGGCGTACAGCTCCTGGATGGCACGGTCAGCTAGCGACTCCGATCGTTGAGTTACGGCCAACTGCCGTGTGGACTTTGCCTGTTGTCTCTGCGTAACGATCGACGCCGTGATCGACAGGCCGCCGCCAACCACGGTAGCGGCGAGACTGACGATGGCGGGTACCCAGATCGAGGAGTCCATAGCGGCATCTTGCTACGAGCACGGTGGGCACGCGGGCGGTGGAGCGGTTTTGGCCGGTGTCCTGCCTGGTTTGGGGTCGAGCATGATCGGGGGGCCGTAAGCTGTTGCGACTCGGTCAGGGCTTCTGGGCCTGACCGCAATTTGGCCGAGTGGCCCCCCGTTCTTGCTCGACTCGGGTCCCGAGCCTGGGAGGTGGGTAAAACCGTGGAGCCGCCCGCCCCAGCCCCGGCGGGCTCTAACCTCGGCATCCCTCCCGGCCGCACGCTCGACGTGCGCGGCCGGCCGCCGCCGAAGCGGGGCGCAAGACAGGAGCGACGGCGAGCGGCAAGGCCGCGCGCTGGCGCGCTGTGCGCGCCCTTGAACCAGTAGCGAAACTCGTAACAGTCATCTTCTGACCCCACCCCCTCACACCCTCCCTCCAGCTACCTACCCCCACCCCACACGCCGCCCGCATGGGCTTGCACAGAACCGGCGCTCACGCCCTGAGAATCACTTACTGCTTGCCCAGCAAGCCTTCCGGCTCGCGCTGCATGAGTACCACCGTGGCATCGTCGTGGCACTTCGAGCGGGGCCAGCGTCGCCTTTGTGGATCTGAGCGTTCGAGCTCCCGCGTGTGGTTGATGACCCCGCGTGGGCCACTCGTCTCCAGCCGGCTCATGAGGTCGGGCCAGCCCATGACCCCAAAGTCGTCAACGGCCCGGGCTGCACCATCTGTCAGAACTGCCGCGGCTCGGACGCTTGACAATGACACCTCCCCGGTCAGGCTCTGTTCGGCAGCACCAGCTTCGGTGGCAGCGACCCAGTAGCCAGCCGCGCTGTTCATGAGCTGCCTCTGGGCGTAGGCCAGAGCCGTCCGCCTCTCGGTTTCGGGAAGATGCTCCAACTCTTTTGCCATGTCGGCTCGTTGCTGGTCAGTGACCGCCGACACCCGGTGATCTGAGATCACGTCAATTCCGTCGGGCAGGCTGAGCACAACGGTCGAGTCTGCGAGCACCAACCACTCAAAGGCATCACCGCGGGCTCTCGTGATTGCCACCGTGGACGTCGGCGTCATCGGGTTGCCCAGGTCACAGGTCCCCGCGTGCAGTCGAGCCGTGGAGTCGATCGCGTCCGCAAGACACTCGGTCAGCGCCGCCGGCCGTTCGGTCGCGTGCTTGAAAATGCTCGCACCAAGGGTTCGCACGAACCATGGCACACCGTGAGTACAGCCGGTGTTCATGCTGCTGGGCAGCCCAGCACCGTCGAGGAGAACAACGGTCTCGGGGCTGGCGACCGCGAAGTCCTCATTGATCCGGCCCGGGTTCGGGGCCGTCGCGACCGAGACCAGCACGTCAGGCTTCCTCGTGGCGGAGTACGCCGGTCAGGGCCCGGCTGGCGAGCACGCGTTTGGTGCCGGCCTCGTAGTCGCAGCCGATGACCATGGAGAACGACTGGTCGCCGATCTCGCCGTACAGCCCGGCAATATGGGTCGACAGGTAGTGCGCGACCCCGAGCGATCCCACCGCGTGCACACCCGCGACCAGTAGGAAGGATCCAACGCGGTCCGGCCGCGGCAACCGCCCGAAGTAGGCCACATCTGAAAGCTGGGGGCTCTCCGGGTCATCGGTTGGCGAAGTGATGACCTGTCCACTCTCCCGGTCGATCAGCGCCCACCTGCCGTCTTCCAGTGTCTCGAACGACAGCCGGGGGTCGGCGGCCAGAGCAGCTGCGGTGACGGGCGACGTCTTCGGTCCGCACACAACGACCAAGCCGTCTCGGTTCAGGTCGATGGCTCCCGTGGTGGGGATGTACTCAAGCTCGCCTTCGAGTTGGAGTCGGTGTGCAAGATTGATCAACTGCTGTCCGGTGGCGCTGTCTTCAACTGCTACGTACTCGCGCTCTCCCGGCCGCTGCGGTACCGCAACGCTCACCCGGTCCACGCCGAGGAACGCACGCTCAGCCGGCGGACCTGCATCCTTCAGTTGGGCCACGCGCGCGCGGCTGACTCCTATGAGCTTCGCGACCTCGGCCATGGACAGGCCGCTCTGCCGGAGCCAGGCGATGCTCTCCTTCCGCATCCGAGAGGTCTCGATCACGGCGGCTTGCAGCTCTTCCATCAGCTCCACGGAAGCCTTGACCCGGACGCGATGGTCCTTGATGGCCGCTACGCGCCGAACCTCATCGATCATGGCGCGGCACCTCCCAACCGACGTGCGGAGCAAGTCTCATGACACCAATGGTAAGGGGGGCTTGACACTGCGGCTAGGCGGGTCCAATCTAGTGATAAGCCCCCCTTAGCACCTGGGGAGGCGCGATCCCCGGTGGTAACCCCCCCTTAGCGGGATGCTGCCGAACACGCCGCCACCTTTCCCAGCCGCCCCTACGGGCCGCTGAAGATGAAGGAGCCCAGCTCATGCGCTTCATCCCTGTCGACACGACCGCCGCACTGGTGATGGTCGCCCAGGCGCCCCGCCCGAAGCTCAAGGACCGCCGGACCGGCGAGATGGCCATGGACGCCGAGACCGGCGCGCCGCTGGTCACCCTGGATGTCACGTTCGTGGCCAACGGCGAGGCGGACATCCTGTCCCTCACCGTGCCGCAGCCGGGCATCCCGGACGGGCTGGCTCCCGGCGTGCTGGTCACCCTCACCCGGCTGATCGCCCGGCCGTGGGAGAACGAGTTCAACGGTCAGAAGCGCTCCGGCATCGCCTTCCGGGCCGACGCCGTGACGATCGCCTCCCCGGTCCTCGCCGGCGCGAACGCCTAATCGCCGTGGACACCCTGACCACGACGCTCCTGGAGCTGAGCGTCCCAGCGGCCACGGTCGGCGTCGGCGCGTTCTACGCCAAGGCAAAGATGCCCCGGACCTACTGGGCGACCATCGGCCTGCCGCTGGCCGTCCACCGCATCCGGCACGACTTCGAGAACGTTATGGAGGCCTGTGGGCTGACCGTGGAGCCCACGTTCTGGCGCGCCATGTCCTCATCCGGCACCGACCGGCCGGCCAAGCCCGCGATGCCGGTGATCCGTGGCGTGCAGCCGAGTTCGACTGGCCTGCGGATTCGACTCCGTCTCGCCCCGGGTCAGCAGACGTCGGACATGGTCGATGCGGCCGAGCGGCTGCGGCACGCCTGGGAGGTCCACGCGGTTCACGTCTCGGAGGTCAAGCCCGGCGTGGTGGACTTGCGGATCGTCGGCTTCGACGGGCTGCGCACCGTACGCATGCCTCGCCGGGCCATCGCCAAGTCCCCTGAGCTGCTTCGGGTTCCGGTCGCGCTGCGAGCCGATGGCACCGTTCACTACCGGGACTACCGGCAGGCTCCGAACGGGCTCAACCTCGGCGCCAACCAGTCCGGGAAGTCGATGTTCACCCGCAACCTGGTCCACGGCCTCGCCCCTCAGCCGGTCGCCCTGGTCGGGATCGACTGCAAGCGCGGCGTTGAACAGCGCCCCTTCGCCCCGCGGCTGTCCGCTCTGGCCACCAACCAGGGCGAAGCGCTCGGGCTGCTGCTCGCGGTGCTGGTCGAGATGGACGACCGGTACGACCTCATCCGGGACCACCAGGGCGTCCCTGGATCCGTCGTCGCCGAGGAGCTGACCGCCGACATCTGGGGCCTGCCCGAGGATGTCCGACCGGTCCCGATCGTCGTCCTGGTCGACGAGATCGCCGAACTCTTCCTGGCGGCCAGCAAAGCCGATGAGGAACGGCGGAACCAGATCGTCACGGCGCTCATCCGGCTGGCCCAACTCGCCCGCGCCGCCGGCATCTACCTGGAGATCGCCGGTCAGCGCTTCGGCTCGGAACTGGGCAAGGGCGCGACCCTGCTCCGCTCCCAGCTCACCGGCCGCACCGTCCACCGGGTCAACGACCTGGAGACGGCGAAGATGGGTCTTGGCGACATCTCCGACGACGCAGTCACGGCCTCCACCAGGATCAGCCCGGACATGCCCGGGATGGCGGTCGTCGGCGACACCTCCGGCCAGTGGTCCGAGATCCGCACGCCGTACCGCTCGCTCACCGAAGTCGCCGATCGCTGCGGCGAGTTCGCACACCTGACGCCCGACCTGGACCGTCTGGCGGCCTTCCGCCCGCAGGTCGCCAGCCCGGCGAGCATTCCGCCGATTCCCTCGACGCCGTCGGACCTGGTTCCGGTCTCGCTCGGCAAGTAGCGACACCTCCCCCCATCGGCCGGCGTGGCCGTATCGCGCCAAGTCCCTACCCCGCCATGCCTGACGCGAGGAGATCACCAATGTCCCGCAAGCCGTCCATCGCCGAGATCGGCGCCTTCCTCGGCCACCTCAAGGCCACCCGCGACAACAACGACGACGCCGGCCCGCTGCTCGCCGAGAAGGCCGACCTCCTGGAGCGCATCGCCAGGGCCAACCCGCACGACCGCGACGCCGCCCAGCTCGCCCGCGAGGCCCGCGCCGCCGCCGACCGCGCCCAGCGCAACAGCCGGTGACCCCGGTGGCCGCCCGCAAGCGCACCGCGCCGCCGAAGCCCTCGCCCTGTGAGCCCTGCAAGGGCACCGGCCAGACCACCGAGACCGTCTACGCCGGCCGGGGTTCGCGCCGCCGCCCGGTCGCCCAACAGGAGGCGACCTGCCTCGACTGCCTCGGCGCTGGCACCGCCCCCGCATAACCCAGCCGCGACGGGACGGGCGGTCGACCACCAGATCGCCGCCCGGTCCGCACTCCACATGGGAGACAAGCCATGAAGCAGGACACCTACCACTGCGTCCTCACGCTGCAGCAGACCGTGCCCGGCGCGACCGCCATCGGCACCTTCGCGAACATCATCACGCCCTCGCCCGGGATGACCCGCGCCGACATCTTCGACAAGGCGATCGCCACGCTGACCCGACACCAGCCGGAGCTCACCGGCGGCGCGGTCCTCTTCTTCTCCCTCGACAAGAACCAGGTCTGACGGAGTACGTCATGCGTCGACTCCCCAAGCTGGACGCCGTACTGGCGCAAGCGGTGATCGCTGCCGCACTCTCCTTCGCCCACCTCCACGACCTTGCCGCAGCCGCCGGCCAGGCCGGTTGGAAGTCCTGGGCCTACCCGGTGTCCGTCGACCTCTTGCTGGTCGCCGCCTGGCGCCGGATGCGCTCCGGGACCGCCCGCCGGCTCGCCTGGTGCTGGTTCGTCATCGCGCTGGCCGCCTCGCTCGGCGCCAATGTCGGCACCGCCGGACTGCTCGATCTCGGCGACGCCCCCGCCTGGCTTCGCGTTCTCGTCGCCGGCTGGCCCGCCGCCGCGTTCCTCGGCGGCACCCTGCTGGCCCACTCGACCACCACGCCCACCGCGGAATCCCCGACACCCGAGCCGAAGCCGGACGACCGCGAGCCCAGCGACGTCCCGCCGCTCTACGTCACCGCCGCAGAACCGATCACCGAACCGGACGTCGAGCCGACGCCCGTCCCGCCTCCTGCGGTTGTCCCGGCGATCGAACCGGCTCCCATTCCGGCGCCGCCCCAGCCTCCCGTACCGGTGCCGACCCCGGTTCCCGCACCGGCCCCCGCGCCCACGGTCCCGGCATTCCTCCTCGACCACGCCCGCAAGATCGCCGACGACCACCACACCCGCACGGGAACCCCGATCGACGCCGCCACGCTTCGCGCCCGCCTCGGCGTTCAGGACCCGCTCGCCTCGGCGCTCGTCGCCGAACTCGCCTGAAGGGCTCACCTGGTGAACATCCAGCTTCCGTTCATCGTCATTCTCGCGATCGCCGCCTGGTTCATCGTCCGGCACCTCCGACTGCGCTGGTGGGCCGTCGCCGCGCTCGTCCTCCTCGGCTTCTACCTCGCCGGCACCTCTGCCGCCCCACTGATCGACAACACGACCCGCGACGGCGTGAGCGTCATCAACAAGACCTCCGCCAAGTAGCAATCCAGAAAGGAGAGTTGGCCATGACGATCACTGTCCGCCTGCCGCCCCTGGTCACCGTGGACGGTTCCGGCCTCGTCGCCGAGATCGAGGCGTACCTGGCCTCGCTTCCCGCCCCGGCCCGCATCACGGTCCCGTACATCTCGCTGCTCGGCTCCACCGTCCAGCCCTGGACCGCCGGCTACCCGGCGCCCCGGCTCACACTCCTCGACCGGATCACCCACCGTCCGGCCCGCCCGGTGTCGGTGAGCGCCGCCGGCCACCTCCGGCTCACCTCCCGCTACATCGGCGCCTTCGGCTGGCTCCAAGGCGCCATGTGGGACTCCGCCGGCCGCGTCTGCCTCCTCGGCGCCCAGGCCGCCGTCCTCGCCCACGGCTACGGCACCCCGGCCACCGTCACCACCGCCCGCGTCCAGCTCATGGAGATTCTGCACGCCACCGGGCGTCCCGCCAGCTCCCCGGACGAGTACAACGACCGCCCCGCCACCCGGCAGGCCGACATCCACCACCTGCTCGACCAGGCCGCCAGCCGCGCCCAGCGCCTCGGCCTCTGACCTCCCCGGGACGGCCAACACGCCGCCAGCATCCCGCCGCCCCGGAGATCGCAACCCCAACCACACCCATCACGAAGGACCGCACATGGATCTGCCCACGATCTTTGCCGCCGGTGCACCGCTGATCGGATGGACCACCCACGGCGCCTGGCTGAACCGCCGCCTCGCGACCGCCCGCCGCGACCCGCTCACCGGGCTCCACACCCGCGACGGCTTTACCACCCGCGCCCACCGGCTGACCCAGCGTCACCCGGACCGCGCCTCGGTACTGCTGATCGACCTGGACGACTTCAAGGCCACCAACGACACCTACGGCCACGCCGCCGGCGACGTCGTGCTCACCGCAACCGCCGCTCGCCTGTCCGCCTGGTGCGGCCGTCCCGGCATCGCCGCCCGCCTCGGCGGGGACGAGTTCGCCGCCGTCGTCCTGGACGCTCCCGAGCGCCTGCCCGACCTCCGCGCAGCCCTCAACCAGCCGGTTCCGCACTCCGGCCTCACGCTCCCGGCCTCCGCCTCGGTGGGTATCTGCCCCGTCGCCGAGCTGCCGGTCGTCTCGCTCACGGACGCACTCGCCTGCGCCGACCGGGACATGTACGCGCACAAGCGCGACGGTCGCACCTCCCGCCGCCGCTGATTCGAAGACCGGCCCCGGGGCGGCAACACGCCGCCAAGCATCCCGCCACCCCGAGGCCGCAACCCCTTCCCGAACCGAAGCCCACGAAGGAGACCACCATCATGCCGCAGCACAGCCACGCCCCGAGCCGGATTTGCCCGAACTGCTCCGGCTTCGCCTCCGTCGTCATCGCCACCGGTGTCCGCCGCCGCGACGGCTCCCGCGCCACCGTCCCGGTCACCTGCCCGACCTGCCACGGTGCCGGCACCATCGCCCGCCCGTTGGCCACCACCGCCAAGGCGGCCTGACCGGTGGCCCTCCTCGACTGGCGCGACTCCCGCCACTGGGCCCCGCAGCCCGCCCCCTGCGGCGTCTGCGACAAGCCCACCAACCTGCGCTCCGACCGTGGCAAGCCCGTCCACAAGGTCTGCGCCGAAGTGTGGACTGACCGCCACCAGAAGCCCGCCAACCCGTCCTGAGCCGCTCCGCCTCGGAGCCGCTCGCCCACCCGGCTCCGGGGCCCTCTCCCACAGGAGATGACCCCGTGCTCCACCAACTCCCGGACCGACTGGCCCTCGCGGACCTGGCCCGCCTCGCCTCCCGAGGTGACCTTCCCCGCCTCCAGGACCAGCTCCGCCGTACCGGCGGCTGCTCGAACCCGATCCACCTCAAGGGCTTCCGCACCCTCACCCACGCCCCCACCGGCGCCGTCTGGCACCGGTACTCGACGGAGCACGAGCCCGGCCAGCGTCTCAAGGTCGCCTGCGGCAACCGGCGTTCCTCCCGCTGCCCGTCCTGCGCCCGGACGTACTCGGCGGACACCTTCCACCTGATCCGCGCCGGCCTCGCCGGAGACACCACCAAGAACGTCCCGACCACGGTCCGCTCCCACCCCCGGGTCTTCGCCACCCTCACCGCCCCCTCGTTCGGGCCGGTCCACAACCGGCCCGACAAGGGCACCTGCCGCTGCGGCCACGCCCACCCCGCCGGATCACCGCTGCTCGGCACGCCACTGACCCCGGAGCGGTACGACTACGGGCACGCGGTGCTGTGGAACAACCACGCCCCGGACCTGTGGCGCCGCTTCACGATCTACCTGTTCCGGGTCATGGCGAAGATGACCGGGCTCTACCAGCGGGACTTCAAGGAGCAGGCGAAGATCTCGTTCGGCAAGGTCGCCGAGTACCAGCGCCGCGGCGCCGTCCACTTCCACGCCGTCATCCGCATCGACGGCCCCGGCGGCCCCAACACGCCCCCGCCCGTATGGGCCACCGTCGCCCTGCTGGACGCCGCGATCCGGGCCGCCGCCCGCCGCGCCGGTGTCCCTGTAGCTGCCGGAGGTGACCAGCCCGCCCGCGTCCTGGAGTGGGGCACGCAGGTCGATGTCCGCCCGATCGGTGCCTTCGCCGGCGGGGAGATCACGGAACGGGCCGTCGCCTCCTACATCGCCAAGTACGCCACCAAGTCCGCCGAGACGACCGAGACGGTAGACCGGCGCATCCTGGAGCGCCACGAACTCGACCGGCACGACCTGCCCGCCCACACCCGCCGCCTGATCGAAACCTGCTGGGACCTCGACCAGCACTACCCCGGCCGCCTGCTCGCGCACTGGTCCCACATGCTCGGCTTCCGCGGCCACTTCTCCAGCAAGTCCCCCACCTACTCGACCACCCTCGGCGCCCTGCGCCAGGTCCGCGCCGACTACCGCGCCGAACAAGCCCGCACCGAACTCCGGGAACGCCTCCTCGCCGCCGGCCTCCCGGACCTGGACGACCTTCCCGAAGCCGAAACGCTGATCATCGCCCACTGGACCTTCGCCGGCGCCGGAAACTCCCCGGGTGAGTCGATGCTCGCCGCCACCATCGCCCGGGACCTGCACGAACGCCACACCACCGACCGACAGGAGATGCGCGCCCAACTTGCGCGAGAAGAGGGGAACGGGTGACCACCACGACAGAGCCGGTCCTCTACCGGGTGGCGGATGCTGTCGAGGCCCTGAACCTGAGCCGGACGGTCATCTACGACCTGATCCGCACCGGACGCCTCCGCACCGTCAGTGAGGGCCGTTCCCGTCGCATCCCGGCAGCCGCGATAGCTGACTACGTAGCGCTGCTGGAGCGCGAAGCAAGGGGTAATCGGTGACCAAGCGCCGGAGTAGGGGAGACGGCGGGCTTCACTGGGATGAGAAGCGTCAGCGATGGATCGCCACCGCCAGCCTCGGCTTTGACCCGAGCGGCAAGCGCATCATGAAGCGCGGCAGCGGCAAGACCAAGACCGAGGCGAAGAACAAGCTGAAGGAAGTCCTGCGGGACCACGAAGACGGCTTGGCGATCGCGCCCACGAACTACACCGTGGCGAACGCGGTGGACGACTGGCTGATGTACGGCCTGGCGGGTCGGGACGAAGAGACCGTGAAGACCCTGACCATCCTCAGCCGGACGCACGTGGTCCCGGCGCTCGGCGCCCGCAAGCTGCGTGACCTGAGCGCAGAGGACGTCGACCGGTGGTTGGCCGGCAAGGCCAAGACCCTGAGCACGCGCACGCTGCAGGGCCTCCACTCCTGCCTGAACCGGGCCGTCAAACGCGCCATGGCCCGGGACAAGGTGAAGCGCAACGTGGTCGAGCTGTGCTCAGTCCCCACCGGTCAGCCAGGCCGGCCATCGAAGGCGCTGACCTTCGCTCAGGCCGAGGCGGTCCTGAAGGCGGCCGAAAAGACCTCCGTGTATGCCTACGTCGTGGTCTCCCTGCTCACAGGTGCTCGGACGGAGGAACTGCGGGCGCTGACCTGGGACCACGTGTTCCTGAAGGGCCAGCCGGAGGCGGCCCCACCGGTCCCGCCGCACATCGCCGTATGGCGGTCGGTTCGGGCCGGCGGCGACACCAAGACCCGCAAGTCTCGGAGGACGCTCGCGCTCCCTGCCCGGTGCGTCGAAGCGCTCTGGGACCACTGGGTCGATCAGGGCTGGGATCGCCTCGCCGCTGGCGACAAGTGGGAGGAGAACGACCTCGTCTTCCACTCCGCGGTGGGCACAGAGCTAGACCCCTCCCACGTCCGCCGAGCCTTCCGCGCCGCCATCACCAAGGCCGAGGGAGTGAACGCCGCCGAGTGGACGCCGCGTGAGCTACGCCACAGCTTCGTGTCCCTGCTCTCGGACAGTGGGGTGCCCCTGGAGGAGATCTCCCGATTGGTCGGGCACTCCAGTACGTCGGTCACGGAGGAGGTCTACCGGAAGCAGATCCGCCCGGTGATCCAGACCGGTGCGACGGTCATGGACGACATCTTCAAGCAAGGCGCTGAGGCTTAGTCACTCAGTTAGTAGCGCAGAACGAGGAAGGGCCCTACCGGATTTCTCCGGCAGGGCCCTTACCTGCAACTACTGGGTCGGGGTGGCGGGATTTGAACCCACGGCCTCTTCGTCCCGAACGAAGCGCGCTACCAAGCTGCGCCACACCCCGGTCCTGCGGTTTGTTGCTCCGTCTCCTTCGCAACGAGTAGAACTCTACCGGACGCTCGCCGAGACACGAAATCCGGTTCTTGGCGGGCGTCCGGTGCAGGTCAGCGGGGGGCCGGGGTGAGGGTGAGGAGGGTGGCCTCGGGGGGGCAGGCGAAGCGGACGGGGGTGTAGCGGTTGGTGCCGCAGCCGGCGGAGACGTGGAGGTAGGAGCGGCGGCCGCCGGCCTGGTGGGTGGAGAGGCCCTTGACCCGTCGGGCGTCGAGGTCGCAGTTGGTGACCAGGGCGCCGTAGAAGGGGATGCAGAGCTGGCCGCCGTGGGTGTGGCCGGCCAGGATCAGCGGGTAGCGGTCGGCGGTGAAGGCGTCGAGGACACGCAGGTAGGGGGCGTGGACGACGGCGAGGGAGAGGTCGGCGTCGGGGGAGGGGCCGCCGGCGACCTCGCTGTAGCGGTCGCGGCGGATGTGCGGGTCGTCGAGGCCGGTGAATTCGAGGTCGAGGCCGCCGATGGTGAGCCGGCCGCGGGTGTTGGTGAGGTCGAGCCAGCCGGCCGCGTCGAAGCCGTCGCGGAGCTTCTCCCACGGGTTGTGGACGGCCTCGGTGATGCCGCGGCGGCCGGTGCCGTCGGCGTTGTTGAGGCCGTGGGCGCCGCTGCGCATCGCCTGGAGGTAGCGGGCCGGGTTCTTGCGGGCCGGGCCGTAGTAGTCGTTGGAGCCGAAGACGTAGACGCCGGGGAAGTCCATGAGGGGCCCGAGCGCGTCCAGGGCGGCGGGGACGCCGAGGGGGTCGGAGAGGTTGTCGCCGGTGTTGACGACGAGGTCGGGGCGCAGGCCGGCGAGGCTCTGCAGCCAGCGCTGCTTCTTGCCCTGCCCGCTCACCATGTGGATGTCGGAGACCTGCAGTACCCGGATGGGCCGGGCGCCGTGGGGCAGGACGGGGACCTCGACCCGGCGGAGCCGGAAGGAACGGACCTCGTACCCGACGGAGTAGGCGAGGCAGGCGGCGCCGGCGGCGGCGAAGCCGAGGGGAACGGAGTACAGCGGTCGCATCGCTCCATGCTCTCAGACGGTGGATCAGCCGGTGAACGTCCGGTGGCCGTGCGCGGATGCGGGGCCACCGGCGGGTCGGCCACGTGCCGGCGGGTCCGCTGCGTGCCGGCGGCGCCGTTGCCTGCCGACGGGCCGGTTAATGGCAAGCGACCGAACGCCGCAGGTGGGAGACTCGGGGCCATGACGACGCTCAAGGCGAAGCTGCACGAGGACCTCACGGCCGCGATCAGGGACCGGGACGAGCTGCGCTCGTCCACCATCCGGCTCACGCTGGCCGCCGTCACCAGCGAGGAGGTGGCGGGTAAGGCGAAGCGCGAGCTGTCCGATGACGAGGTGCTGAAGGTGATCGGCCGCGAGGCGAAGAAGCGCCGGGAGGCGGCGGAGGCGTTCGACACCGCCGGCCGGGTGGAGCAGGCGGCCCGGGAGCGCTTGGAGGGCGAGGTGCTGGCGGGGTACCTGCCCAAGCAGCTCTCCGACGAGGAGCTGACCGCGATCGTGGCGGCCGCCGTCGCCGAGAGCGGGGCGGCCGGCCCGCAGGCGATGGGCGCCGTGATGAAGCTGGTGAAGCCGAAGGTGGACGGCCTGGCGGAGGGCGGCCGGGTGGCCGCCGCGGTGAAGGCGGCGCTGACGGGCTGAGCCCCGCTGCCAGACCCGAAGGCCCGAAGGGTGCCAGTGGCCGGGCCCGAAGGTCCAGGGCCCGGCTGGCACCGTCGGCCAAGCCCGAAGGGGCGCCCTCCGAGAGTGATCTCGGAGGGCGCCCCTTCGTCGTGTCGTGCCCGGGCCGGGGGCCGGTCAGCCGTTGTTGCCGCCGTGCTTGCCGCCGTTGCCGTTTCCACCGTTGCCGCCGTTGTTCCCGCCGATGACGCCCGGCGGGAAGGTGAACCCGCCGCCGATCATCCCGCCGGCGTTGTTGCTGCCGCCGCCCGGGTTGCCGCCGCCGGGGTTCCCACCCGGGTTCCCGCCCGGGTTGCCACCGGGGCTCCCCGCGGGGTTCCCGCCCTGGGGCGGCGGGTTGCCGCCGGGCTGCTGCTGGGCGTTGGGGTCGGCCGGCGGCGTGGCCCCGCCGCTCTGGTTGGCGTTGGGGTCGGTCTTGGGCGCCGGGTCCGGGATGTTGATGGTCTGGATCTGCTCCGGCGACGAGCCCTTGAGGGCCTGGTTCATCGCCAGCTGCCAGATCGGACCGGGGCCGTCGGCGCCGAACACCTCGTCGAAGTGCTTGCCGCCGATGTTGATGTTCTTCATCTTGACGCCGCCGGCCGGGCCGCCGAGCCAGACGGAGGTGGCCAGCGACGGGGTGTAGCCGCTGAACCAGGCGGCCTTCTTCTCGTCGGTGGTACCGGTCTTACCGGCGATCTGCCGGCCGTCGTCGAGCTTGAGCGCGGCCGCGGTGCCCTTCTCGGTCACGTTGAGCAGGACGGTGTTGAGGGCGTCCGCGGTCTGCTCGGAGAAGGCCTGGCTGCAGGTGGTCTGCGGGACCTTGACCTCCTTGCCGTCGACCGTGCTGATCTTGTTGATCGCGACCGGGGTGCAGTACTTGCCGCGGGCCGCGAAGGTCGCGTAGACGTTCGACATGGTCAGCGGGCTGAGCTCCAGGGTGCCGAGGACCATCGAGGGGACCTCCTGGAAGGCGTCGCCCTTGGCGGACTGGGTGATGCCCAGCTTGTTGGCCATCTGCTTCATCGCGCAGAGGCCGACCTGCTGCTCCATCTGCACGAAGTAGGTGTTGACCGAGAGGGCCATGGCCTGCTTGAGCTCGTACGGGCCGACCTCGCCGGTCGACTCGTTCTTCACCGTGGCCTTGGGCTTGTCGGTGTTCCTCCAGGTACCCGTGCAGGTGGTCATCTGCGGGTAGTCGATCTTGTTCTCGGAGGGGAACGGCTGGGTGGGCGACAGGCCCGACTCCAGGGCTGCCGCGGCGAGGATCGGCTTGAACGTCGAGCCGGTCTGGAAGCCGTTGCCGCCGCCCATCGCGGAGTCGACGTTGAGGTTGACGACGGTCTGGTTCTTGTTCGGGTCCAGGCCGTACGGGCGGGTCTGGGCCATGGCCAGGATCTTGCCGGTGCCGGGCTCCATCATGGTCGCGGCGGCCGAGACCGTGTCCGTCACGTTGACCTTCTTGGTGACGGCGTTCTGGGCGGCGGCCTGCTTGTCCGGGTCCAGCGTGGTGTAGATGTTCAGGCCGCCGGTGTCCCACAGCTTCTTGCGGTCGGCGACGCTCTTGCCGAACGCCGGGTCCTGCTTGACCACGTGGCGTACGTAGTCGCAGAAGAAGCCCATGCCGGCCTGGGCGGTGATGCAGCCGTTCTGCGGGTCCTTGAACTTCAGGCCCAGCGGGGCGGCCTTGGCCTCCTTGGCCTGGTCCGCGGTGATGTGCTTGTTCTCGAGCATCTTGTCGATCACGACGTTGCGGCGCTTGACCGTGTTGTCGGGGTAGCGCACCGGGTCGTAGGACGACGGGTTCTGCACCATGCCGGCCAGGGTGGCGGCCTCGGCGACGGTCAGGTCCTTGTTGCTCTTGCTGAAGTAGCGCTGGGAGGCGGCTTCGATGCCGTAGGCCTGGTGGCCGTAGAAGGTGATGTTGAGGTAGTTGGTGAGGATCTGGTCCTTCGACAGGTCCTCTTCCAGCTTGATCGCGACCTTGAGTTCCTGGATCTTGCGACCCAGGGTCTTGCGCTGCGCCTCCAGCACCGCGGCCTGGTCGTCGCCGGCCTTCTCGACGTTGACGTTCTTCACGTACTGCTGGGTCAGCGTCGAGGCGCCCTGCGAGGTGGTGCCGCTCTCGGCGTTCTTGCCGATGGCGCGGAGCACGCCCTTGAGGTCGACGGCGCCGTGCTCGTAGAAGCGGGCGTCCTCGATGTCGACCTGGGCGTGCCGCATGAACGGTGACATCTGGTCGGCGGTGAGGACGGTGCGGTCGCGCTCGTACACCTTGGCGATCAGGCCGCCCTTGGCGTCGAAGATCTGCGTCGCCTGGGTGAGCGGCGGGGTCTTGAAGTCGTCGGAGATGTTGGAGAAGCTCTCCGCCGTGTCCTTGGCGGTCAGCCCGATGGCGCCGACGGCGGGCAGGGCGAGGCCTGCCAGCAGGACTCCGGAGAGCACGCTGACGCCCAGGAACTTCACTCCGTGTCCCGCGATGTCGAGCGGCGACTCGCGGCGCTTATCGCGCGGAGCTCCGGTGTTGCCTGGGGGCTGGGATGCCTGGGGGCGCTTCGGTGCCATGAGGAGAACCCTACGTCGCGGAATCCCGCCCATAGGGGCAGGTGTTCCCCTACGCTTGTCACAAGCTTGCGACAGCTTCGGTGCGTCAACATCATTCACTCTTGTGAGTGCAGAGACTTGCCCGAATTGCCCGATATTAGAGGGTTTTTGAGGCAGCTGCGGCCTGCTGCACCCGTGTGAACGGTAGCGCTCCGTGATGACGCGCGTGGCGAGAGTTGCTGCGCCGCGATTGACAAGGCTTGCGACCTGCGATCACTCCAACGAGTGAGCTGACCGGTACCCATAGTCCAATCGGGTCATGCGAGATTGAGCCCGGAGGGGCTGTTGCTCGCTGTCGTTCTTCCGTAACGTCCTCAACTGGCAACGGTGAATATGCCGTTGCCGCCGTGGGGGAGCCTCGATACGGGAGAGGACGGCGCCGGGATGGGCTGGGTTGACGACTGGAGTGCGCAGGCCGCCTGCCGCACGAGTGATCCGGACGAGTTGTTCGTCCAGGGGGCGGCGCAGAATCGCGCCAAGGCGGTGTGCAGCGGTTGCCCCGTCCGCACGGAGTGCCTGGCGGACGCACTGGACAACCGGGTCGAGTTCGGGGTCTGGGGCGGGATGACGGAGCGCGAGCGCCGGGCGCTGCTGCGCCGCCGCCCGACGGTCATCTCGTGGCGGAGGCTGCTGGAGACGGCCCGCACCGAGTACGAGGAGTCCCTCGCGACCGGCGTGATACTGACGGACTACGCCCAGGCGGGCTGAGCACACCGGCGCGGTGCGGACCCGCGCCGTGGCAGACCGGTGCCGGGGGGCCATCGGGCTGAGGACATCGGTGCCCAGCGCACTCGTGTCCGGCGCACCCGCGCCGAGGACGTTCATGCTGGGGACATCCGCATCGAGGGCGTTCGCGCCGGGCGCACCGGTGTCGGGCGCCCGGGCCGGGCCGGTGCCTACGCGGTGCCGCTGAGCCGGTCCCCGATGGCACGCAGCCCGTCCAGGTCGTGCACGTCGCCCGGCAGCGCGGCGACCTCCACGATCGGCACGTCCGGGTACACGGAGACGAAGCGGTCGCGGGTGCGGCGCTCCCGCCCCATGATCTGCATCCGTTCGGCGTGCAGCCTCAGCAGCCCGGCCGCGAGCAGTTCGGCCTCGGGCGAGGCGTGCTCCGAGCCGTTCTCCTCCAGTGCCTCGGCGGCCGCCAGCGCCCGTTCCGCGGTGAGCTGCGGCGCGCCCGAGCCGTGCACCCGGTTGAGCACCAGACCGGCCAGCGGCATCCGGTCCGCGGCGAGCCGGTCGACGAAGTACGCCGCCTCGCGCAGCGCGTCCCGCTCGGGCGCGGCCACCACCAGGAACGCCGTGCCCGGCGCCTTGAGCAGCTGGTACGTGCGGTCGGCGCGCTCGCGGAAGCCGCCGAACATGGAGTCCATCGCGCTGACGAAGGTCTGCACGTCGGTGAGCAGCTGGGCGCCGAAGATCTTGCCCAGGGTGCCGGTGATCAGGCCCATGCCGGCGTTGAGGAACCTCATCGCGCTGCGGCCGCCGACCTTGGCGGGGGCGGTCAGGATCCGGATCACCCGGCCGTCGAGGAAGGAGCCGAGCCGGTTGGGCGCGTCCAGGAAGTCCAGCGCGGAGCGGGACGGCGGGGTGTCGACGACGATCAGGTCCCATTCCTCGGCGTCGCGCAGCTGCCCGAGCTTCTCCATCGCCATGTACTCCTGCGTGCCCGCGAAGCCGGCCGACAGGGACTGGTAGAACGGGTTCTCCATGATCGCCTTGGCCCGTTCGGGCTCGGCGTGGGCGAGCACGACCTCGTCGAAGGTCCGCTTCATGTCGAGCATCATGGCCTGCAGCTCGCCGTCGCCGGTGACCCCCTTGACGACCCGGGGGGTGTTGTCCAGCTCGGTGAGGCCCATCGACTGGGCGAGCCGACGGGCCGGGTCGATGGTCAGAACGACGACCTTGCGGCCGCGTTCGGCGGCCCGCAGGCCGATCGCCGCGGCGGTGGTGGTCTTGCCGACGCCGCCGGAGCCGCAGCAGACGATGATCCTGGTCCTCGGGTCGTCGATCAGCCTGTCGACGGCGAGCCGGCTGCCGGCGGCCCGGACACCGCTGCCGCCGTTGCCGACCCCGCCGTTGCCGACCCCGCCGCTGCCGCTGCTACCGCCGCCGTGGGCCCGGCCGGCCCCGCCGTTCCCGCTGGCTCCGCCGGCTCCGCTGGTTCCGTTGGTGGTCACGCCGCCCCCTGCCGCTTCAGTTCGCCCGCCAGCCGGTACAGCCCGCCGAGGTCCACGCCCTCGCCCAGCAGTGGCAGTTCGTACGTGGGGAGCCGCAGTTGCTGGAGGTCGGCGCGCTGCTCGCGCTCCAGCTCGACCCGCTCGGCGTGCTCCCTGGCCTGCTCCAGCAGCGGGTCGAGCAGCGGCTCCACCGCCGCCCGGACCGTCTCCGGCTTGCGCGAGCGCCCGCCGAGCCCGGCCTCGCCGAGGGCCAGGGCGACCTCCTCGCGGTGGTTCCCGTCCACCGCGGCCACCGCCGCGGCGTCCAGCACCGGCGGCCGGACCATGTTGACCATCACCCCGCCCACCGGGAGCCTGGCCTCGCGCAGCTCGGCGAAGCCGTCGACCGTCTCCTGCACCGGCATCTCCTCCAGCAGGGTGACCAGGTGCACCGCGGTCTCCGGCGATTTCAGCACCCGCATCACGGCCTGCGCCTGGGTGTGTATCGGCCCGATCCGGGCCAGCCCGGCGACCTCGGCGTTCACGTTCAGGAACCGGGTGAGCCGCCCGGTCGGCGGTGCGTCCATCACGACCGCGTCGTAGCGGCGGCGGCCGTCGGGGCCCTTGCGCCGGGCCGCCTCGCAGGCCTTGCCGGTGAGCAGGACGTCCCGGACGCCGGGCGCGATGGTGGTTGCGAAGTCGACGAAGCCGACCTTCTGCAGCGCCTTGCCGGCCCGGCCGAGCTTGTAGAACATCTCCAGGTACTCGAGCAGCGCCTGCTCGGGGTCGATGGCCAGCGCGAACACCTCGCCGCCGCCCCCGCCGCCCCCGTCGTCGGGGGGCAGGCCCAGCTGGGCGCGGGAGACCGCGGCGATCCGGCGCTCCTCGTACGGGAGGGCGGCGATGCCGAACAGTTCGGCGATGCCCTGGCGCCCCTCGACCTCGATCAGCAGCACCCGGCCGCCGTCGGCGGCGAGCGCCAGCGCCAGCGCGGCGGCCAGCGTGGTCTTCCCGGTGCCGCCCTTGCCGCTGACCACGTGCAGCCGGACGCCCTCCCAGTCGGGGTCGCGCCGGGCCGCCTGGCCGGGGGTGCGTGCCACGCTCCGTCTCCGTCCGTCTCGTGGGCCGGGGCCGCTCCGTCGGCCGGCCCGAACTACCGGTGCCCTCTCGCGAGGGTAACCAGGGAGCGCGCCGGATGCCCGGAGCACCAGGGGGGCCGGGCCTGAATCATGCCCCCTTTGTGGGCCACCTCACACGCCGGTCCGTGGGCGGCGCCGATCGCCGCGGCCGCTCGTCTAGAGTCTGGCCATGACCAAGTGGGAATACATGACGGCGCCTCTGCTCGTGCACGCCACCAAGCAGATCCTGGACAACTTCGGCGAGGACGGCTGGGAGCTCGTCCAGGTCGTGCCGGGCCCGAACCCGGAGCAGCTGGTGGCCTACTTCAAGCGGGAGAAGAACGCATGAGCAAGGTCGAGGCCAAGCTCGCCGACCTGGGGCTGACCCTGCCGCCGGTGGCCGCTCCGGTCGCCGCGTACGTGCCGGCCCTGCGCTCGGGCGAGTTCGTGTTCACCTCCGGCCAGCTGCCGGTCGTCGGCGGCAAGCTGCCGAGCACCGGCAAGGTCGGCGCCGAGGTCTCCCCGGAGGAGGCCAAGGAGCTCGCGCAGACCTGCGCGCTGAACGCGCTGGCCGCGATCAAGTCGGTGATCGGTGACCTGGACCAGATCGAGCGGGTCGTGAAGGTGGTCGGCTTCGTCGCCTCCGCCCCCGACTTCACCGGTCAGCCGGGCGTGATCAACGGTGCCAGCGAACTGCTCGGCAAGGTGCTGGGCGAGGCCGGGGTGCACGCCCGCAGTGCGGTCGGCGTCGCGGTGCTGCCGCTGGACGCCCCGGTCGAGGTCGAGCTCCAGGTGCGCGTCAAGAGCAGCTGAGTGTGATCGCGAAAGGCGGGGTTGGGCCTGTCCAACCCCGCCTTCGTACGCTTAGCATCCGGGCATGGACCATCGAGCGACGACGCTCCCGATGCCGCCCGGTTGGCCCGCCCGGATCCGGGCGGTCGACTCCGGCGTGCTGACCCCGCCGGTGCCCAGGCTCGCCGCGACGGTCGTGCTGCTGCGCGACGCGGCCGCCGGGCCGCAGGCGTACCTGCTGCGCCGGCGCACCTCGATGGCCTTCGCGGCCGGCATGTACGCCTACCCGGGCGGCGGGGTGGATCCGCGCGACGCCGAGGTGGAGACGGGCTGGGCCGGACCGGCGCCCGAGGAGTGGGCGCGGCGGCTCGGGGTGGACGCCCGGACGGCGCGGGCGGTGGTCTGCGCGGCCGTCCGCGAGACCTTCGAGGAGGCCGGTGTCCTGCTGGCCGGCCCGGACGCGGACAGTGTCGCCGCGCCGCGCGACTGGAGCGCCGAGCGGGCGGCGCTGGAGGCGCACGAGCTGTCCTTCGCCGAGTTCCTCCGCGACCACGCCCTGGTGCTGCGCAGCGACCTGCTGGGCGGTTGGGCCCGTTGGGTCACCCCGGAGTTCGAGGAGCGCCGCTACGACACCTGGTTCTTCGTCGCGGCGCTGCCGGCCGGGCAGAGCGCGGCCCTGGAGGTCGGCGAGGCCGACCGGGTGGCCTGGCTGACGCCCGCCGAGGCCGTTCTCGGCTACCAGGAGGGCCGGTTCGGGATGCTGCCGCCGACCGTGACGGTGCTGCGCGAGCTGGCGCCGGTGCGCACCGCCGCGGAGGCGCTGGACGCGGCCGCCGGGCGGTCACTGGAGCCGGTGCTGGGCCGGGCCGAGGTCCGGGGCGACCGGATGACGGTCCGCTGGCCCGGGTACGACGAACTGACCATCGACGGGGACTTCCCCGAGGACGCCTGACCGCACCGGCCCCGCCCTCGTCGGCGCTGTCGCCGACGACGCCGCCGAACAGACTCGAAACAGAGAAACAGAGAGGACCGACGCCCGATGACCCACAACGCCGTGGCTCGCCGGACGGCACCCGAGCTGCCCGCCCGCCGCCTGATCCCCCGTACCCCGGCCTGCGAGAGTCCGGTCCCGTTCGTCGAGACGGCCCAGCGGCCGCTCGTCCGGGTCCTGCCGCTCAGGGCCCTGCACCGGCCCCGCGGGGACAACCGGTGAGCGGGCTCCTGCCGGGCGACCCGGCCGCCACCATCGACGGCGAGGCCACGCCCCGGGCGCTGTGCGTGCTGGCGCCGAACCCGTCGCCGATGACGCTGGACGGCACCAACACCTGGCTGCTCTCCGAGCCCGGCTCGGACCTCGCCGTGGTGGTCGACCCCGGTCCGCTGCACGAGGGCCACCTGCGCCGGGTGGTCGACCTCGCGGAACAGCAGGGCAAACGCATCGCGCTGACCCTGCTCACCCACGGCCACGCCGACCACTCCGAGGGCGCGGCCCGCTTCGCCGAACTCACCGGCACCGAGGTGCGCGCCCTGGACCCGGCGCACCGGCTGGGCTCCGAGGGCCTGGTCAACGGCCAGCGGCTGGACGTCGGCGGCCTCGACCTGCGGGTGGTCGCCACCCCCGGCCACACCTCGGACTCGCTGACCTTCCACCTGCCCGCCGACGGCGCGATCCTCACCGGCGACACCGTCCTCGGCCGCGGCACCACGATGGTCGCCCACCCCGACGGCCGGCTCGGCAACTACCTGGACTCGCTGCGCCACCTGCACACGATGGCCTCCGCGCACGGCGTGCGGACGGTGCTGCCCGGCCACGGTCCGGCGCTCGCGGACGCGCTCGGCGCCGTCGACTACTACCTCGCCCACCGGGCCAACCGGCTCGCCCAGGTGGAGACCGCGGTCGAGGCCGGCTGCCGGACCGCGGACGAGGTGGTGGCCCGGGTCTACGCCGACGTCGACCGGGCGCTCTGGCCGGCCGCCGAGCTCTCGGTCCGGGCGCAGCTGGAGTACCTGGAGGAGCACGGGCTGATCCCGGGCCTCGACTGATCCCGTCGCGCGGCGGGCAGCGGAACGCCGAAGGACCCGTCCGCTCGGACGGGCCCTTCGGCGTTTACGGCAGCTACGGCGCTTACGGCGTGAAGACGTGAGCGCGCCGAGGTCAGCGCGAGCGGCGCGACAGCCGCTCGACGTCCATCAGCACCACCGCGCGCGCCTCCAGCTTCAGCCAGCCGCGGCCGGCGAAGTCGGCGAGCGCCTTGTTGACCGTCTCGCGGGAGGCGCCGACCAGCTGGGCCAGCTCCTCCTGGGTGAGGTCGTGGGCGACGTGGATGCCCTCCTCGGACTGCACGCCGAAGCGGCGGGAGAGGTCCAGCAGGGCCTTGGCGACGCGGCCGGGCACGTCGGAGAAGACCAGGTCGGACATCACGTCGTTGGTCCGGCGCAGGCGGCGGGCGATGGCCCGCAGCAGCGCGATGGAGACCTCGGGGCGGGCGTGCAGCCAGGGCTGCAGGTCGCCGTGGCCCAGGCCGAGCAGCTTGACCTCGGTCAGCGCGCTGGCGGTCGCGGTGCGCGGGCCCGGGTCGAACAGCGACAGCTCGCCGATCATCTCGCTGGGGCCGAGGACGGCGAGCATGTTCTCGCGTCCGTCCGGCGAGGCGCGGTGCAGCTTGACCTTGCCCTCGGCGACGACGTACAGCCGGTCGCCCGGGTCGCCCTCGTGGAACAGCGACTCACCACGGGCGAGGGTCACCTCGGTCATGGAAGCGCGCAGCTCGCCGGCCTGTTCGTCGTCGAGTGCCGCGAAGAGTGCGGCGCGCCGCAGAACGTCGTCCACGTGCTTCCTCCTTCTCGGCCGTTCGGCGGGTGGGCCGTCCGGCGCAAGTTCCGTACCGTGCTCTGCATCACCAAGCATGGCGCATGTCGCTCCGATCATATGAGGAGGGGGTGTGCCGAGGTGTGCCGTGCGGGGCCATTCGTACCGGCGGGTCACCGGGTGGGGCGTCGCGGGGGCGGCGCCGGGTCGAACGCCTGCTCGGGCGGTTCGAACAATGAATCGCCCACCGCCGTACGGGCGTAGAGGACGCCGTGGCCGGCCCGGTGGGCGCTGGTCGGACCCGCCGTGCAGGGCGGTCAGGTGCTGCGATACGCCGGCGGCGGACAAACCGGTGCGGCGGGTCGGCCAGGGCCGAGGCCTCGCCGGGGCGGGCGCTCGGCCCGTTCAGCCGGACCGGGCCGGGTTCAGCCGGTGAAGCCCAGTTCGCCGAGGGTCTTCTCGATCCGGGTGCGGTGCGCCGCCTCCCAGCCGTCCAGCGTCTCGGCGGCCTCCTTGGCCAGCTTGGCGCGGGCCGCCTCCAGGGCCTCGGCGCGCCGGGCGGCGGGCACCACCACGACCCCCTCCTCGTCGGCCACCACGATGTCACCGGCCGCCACCGGCACGCCGCCGCAGCGCACCCGGGCGCCGTGCGTGCCGAGCTCCCGCTTGGCCCCCGGGATCGGGATCACGCCGCGGGCGAAGACCGGGAAGCCCAGCTCCCGCACCTCGCCCAGATCCCGGATCAGGCCGTCGGCGACGAACGCCGCGACGCCCCGGCGCTGCGCGACGGCGCACACGTTGCCGCCGGCCAGTGCGTAGTCCAGGTCGCCCGACTCGACGACGATCACGGCGCCCGGCCCGGCCCGGTAGATCGCCGCGTGCAGCATCAGGTTGTCGCCGGGCGGGCACTGCACGGTGAACGCCGGGCCGGCCACCCGCGGCGCCCCCGCCCACAGCGGACGGATGCCGATGTCCATGACCTGGGCGCGCCCGAGCACGTCGGCCAGGGTGGTGGTGGGGATGTCCTTGAAGTCCTGGTCCATGCGTCCTCGTTCTTCGGTGGGCAGGCGGCGGCCGACCCGGGGCCGGCCGCCGCCGGTCACGCTAACCCGCGACGGTTCGGGCGAGGAAGGCCCTTCCGTCGAAGAACTCCACCGGCTCGGGCGTGGCGGGCGGCGTCGCCGCGCACCAGGGCGGGAGGGCCGGGCGGGAGGGTCGGGCGTGGGGTTTCAGACGCGGAAGGCCGCGACGTAGCGGCGGGGGTCGCGGCGGAGGTCGGTGTCCCAGCGGGCCGTGCACTGTTCGGCGAAGGTCTGCCCGGTGCGCAGCACTTCGTCGAGCGGGTCGAGGTAGTCGAGCACCTTCGGCTGTTCCAGGCCGGCGCGGACCCGGGCCCGCAGGCCTGCCCGGGCGAGCCGGACGAGTTCCGCCGCGAGTTCGCGGACCCGGTCGCCGCCGAGCATGGTGTCCAGGCCGTCGGCGGGGAGCTTGGCCCTCGCCGCGCGGTGCTCCGCCACGCCGTGGTGGCGCAGCAGTTCCCAGGCCGCCGTCCGCGAGGGCGGGTGGTAGGCGAGCCCCGCCCACAGCGCCGGTACGGCCGGGATGTGCCGGTACGGCGGGCCGTCCCCGGCCCGCAGTTCCAGGGTCCGGCGGACCCTGACGTCCGTCCAGATCTGCGACATGTGGGAGACCCAGTGGTCGAAGGTCGGCATGGTGCCGTCGTCGAAGCCCTGCCGCAGGATCTCGGCGAACGGCCGGTCGGGGGCGGGCCGGTACCGTCCGTCCGGGCCGCGGTAGTAGATCATCGGGATCCCCAGCGCCCAGTCGATGACGTCGTCGGCGTCGACGTCGGGCCGTAGCGCGGGCGGCAGGACGCCGCAGCGGCGCGGGTCCATCCGCAGCCAGTTCTGCGACCTGTGCGAGAGCAGCCCGTTCGATCGGCCGCCCTGCAGCGGCGAGTTGACGAGCAGTGCGGCGACCACCGGGGACGCGGCGGTCAGCATCCGCAGCTTCTGGGTGAAGTCCTCGTCGGACAGGTAGTCCAGGTGCACCTGGGTGGACAGCGACATCGACATGATCTTCGGGGCCCCGCTGCCGGCCTCGCCGATCCGGTCGAAGAAGTCGCGCATGACGGCACCGCGGAGCATCGGCACCCAGGAGACGGTGTCGAGCCGGTCGAAGGGGAGATTGCCGCCGGGCAGGAGGGCCAGGCCGAAGCGCCCGACGAGTTCCGCGAGGCGCTCCATCGTGGCCCGCATGTCGTCCACGGCCGTGGACAGGTCGGCGGCCGGGACGGAGGAGTACTCGACCTGGCCGCCGTGTTCGAGCGTGATCTGGGCGGTGTCCGTCAGGTCCACGCCGGTCAGCCGGCCGTTGTCGCGCCGGTCCGTGCCGCCCCATTCGGCGAGGACGGCCTCCAGGACGGCCCGGACGCCGTTCTTCCCCTCGTAGGGGGCGGCCCGCCCGGTCTCCGGGTCGACGATGCCGTTCTCGATCTCCAGCCCGATCCGCTCGGTCGCGGCGGCGGCCGGGGCGAGCAGCGGTCCGAGGTCGTCGCGGTGCAGCGCCGCTCCCGTCGCCGGGCTGCCGCTCCGCTCGCCGGTTCGGCGCCGGGGCGCCGGTGCCGCGCTCACCCGGCCCGCAGCCGCGCGGTGTCGTCGGCGTGCTGCCCCCGGTCGATCACCTGGCCGACCACGGCCAGGGCCGACTGGGCGGCGCCCTGCATCCAGGCGTGCGCTCCGGACAGGTGCTCTCCGGCGAAGAAGATCCTCGGGTCGTCGGTCGGGTGCGGGGCGCCGAGCCCGGTCAGGTACCGGGTGTGCTCGCCGGGTGCGAGGTGGGCGAAGGCGCCGCCGCCCATGCCGACCTGGTCGTCCCAGTTCCAGTGCACGATGTCGTCCGCGTCGCGGAGGATGCCGGGGTGCAGCCGTTCCAGGCATTTCAGGACCAGCAGGTCGCGGTCGGCCGGCGGCAGGGTGGTGAAGCGGCGGGCGTTGGCTCCCCACAGGTAGGCGCCGACGAGCACCGCGGGCTCGTGGGAGCGCTGCGGGTCCCGGGCGGCCCAGCGCCGCCTGCCGACGGTGCTCCCGTTGGTCCGGCCGTCGACGGGCCGGGCGTTGTCCGACGGGTACCAGCACTGCTGGATCGGCATGTCGGTGAAGCTGCCGCCGCCGAAGATCCGGTCGTCCAGTTCCCAGCCGCGCCGCTTGGTGTGCACGAGCGTCTTCGTGCTGCTGGCGTAGCTGATGCCGCGGATCGCGTGGCGCTGGTGGTGGGGCAGGCCGGGCCGGAAGCTGATCTGGTCGAGGGCGGGGACGGGGACGCAGCAGACGACGAAGTCGACGTCCTCGGTGATCGTGCCGCCGAGGCGCCGCCCGTGCACCCGGACGCCCCGGCGGGTCAGCGAGAGTTCGTCGATCTGGGTGGACAGCTGGAGGGTCCTCGGCCGCAGTCGGCGTACGAACGCGTGCACCAGGCGGTCGGTACCGTCGACCAGTTCCACCTGGCCCGCGTGGAACAGGCCGAAGTAGTCGACGAGGACCTCCAGCAGGGAGGACTGCTCGTAGTGGACCAGGCCGCTGGCGTGGCCGAGGAGGTCCCAGGCGTCCTGCGACAGGTGCTCGTGGACGTACTGCCACAGCGACACCGAGACGAGCCGGTCGAGCGCCGGGTCGTCCCAGTGGCCGTCCAGCACCCGCCGGCGCTGGTCGGGGGTGAGCGTCTCCCAGGCGGCCGTCAGCAGCCGGTCCAGGATCCGCCGCGGGTCCTGCTTCTCGGCGGCGCGCAGCGCGTACGCCGGGTGCAGCGCGTGCACCTCCTGGACGCGGGCGCGGTGGCCGCGCAGGTGGTAGTAGGCGTCCGGGTTGAAGTTGACGAACGGCCTGGTCCGCAGGCCGAACTGGGACACGTAGTGGAGGACGCAGTGGTGGTTCCCGGGGATGCGCATGGCGCCCAGGTCGGCGTGCGTGCCGTCCCAGAAGCGGTGCGTGCGCACCCGTCCGCCGGGTTGGTTCGACCGCTCGTACAGGACGATGCCGAAGCCCCGGCGCTGGAGCTCGTAGGCGGCGACGAGGCCCGCCACCCCGGCCCCGATCACCGCGACCCGCCCGGTGGCGCCGGTCACCGGGCGCAGCAGGCTGCTGGGAAAGGCGAAGCTCTCGTCGAACATGGGCACCTCGCGTCGTCGTAGCCCTCAGCCTGGGGCAGCCCGCCGTCGCGAGCCACCAGACCGCGCCCATCCGAACGTCGGTCCGCGGCTCCTGCGGGCTCCGGTGATCCGCTGCCCGCCGTGGGCCGTTCGGCGTAGCCTTCGTGCATGGCAGAGAGCAAGGTCCGGGCGGCGGCGGCACCGAAGGCGAAGGCCGTGCCGGGGGTGAAGCCGGGGAAGCCGGAGTCGCACCTGGCGATGGTGCGGCGGGCGCGGCGGATCAACCGCGAGTTGACGGAGCTGTACCCGTACGCGCATCCGGAGCTGGACTTCGAGAACCCGTTCCAGCTGCTGGTGGCGACCGTGCTGTCGGCGCAGACGACGGACCTGCGGGTGAACCAGACGACGCCGGCGCTGTTCGCGAAGTACCCGACGCCGGAGGACATGGCGGCGGCGAACCCGGAGGAGCTGGAGGAGGTCATCCGCCCGACCGGGTTCTTCCGGAACAAGGCGAAGTCGCTGATCGGCCTCTCGATCGCTCTGCGAGACGACTTCGGCGGCGAGGTCCCGGGCCGCCTGGACGACCTGGTGACGCTGCCGGGCGTGGGCCGCAAGACCGCCAACGTGGTCCTCGGCAACGCCTTCGGGGTGCCCGGGATCACCGTGGACACGCATTTCGGGCGGCTGGCCCGGCGGTTCGGCTGGACCGCCGAGGAGGACCCGGTGAAGGTCGAGGCGGCCGTCGCCGAGATCTTCCCGAAGTCGGAGTGGACGATGCTGTCGCACCGGGTGGTCTTCCACGGCCGCCGGATCTGCCACTCCCGCAAGCCCGCCTGCGGCGCCTGCCCGGTCGCGCCGCTCTGCCCGTCGTACGGGGAGGGCGAGACCGACCCGGAGAAGGCGCGCAAGCTGCTCAAGTACGAGCTGGGCGGGCAGCCCGGGCAGCGGCTGAGGCCGCCGGGGGACTTCCCCGGGGAGGCCGCCGCCCGGGCCGACGCCGCCGGGCACCAGGGGCGGATCGCGGACCTGGCGGTGGGCGAGTGACCCGCGAGGCACGACGGGCGCCGGAGCCGTCGGCGGTGCGGGTGGTCGAGGGGGACGGCCTGCCGGCCTGGCTGGAGCCGGTGCGGGAGGCGGCCGAGCGGGTGCTGCCGGAGCAGCTGAGCCGCTTCCTGCCGCCGGTGGAGGGCGGCCGGGCGGCGGCGGTGCTGATGCTGTTCGGCGAGGGCCCGGACGGGCCGGACCTGCTGCTGATCGAGCGGGCCCGCTCGCTGCGCTCGCACGCCGGGCAGCCGTCCTTCCCGGGCGGCGCGCTGGATCCGGAGGACGGTGACCCGGACGGCCCGGGCCCGGTCGCGGCGGCGCTGCGCGAGGCCTGGGAGGAGACCGGGCTGGACCCGGCCGGGGTGCAGGTGTTCGCGGTGCTGCCGGCGCTGTACATCCCGGTCAGCCGGTTCGTGGTGACCCCGGTGCTGGGCTGGTGGCGCGAGGAGTCGCCGGTGCGGCCGGTGGACCAGGGGGAGACCGGCGCGGTGTTCCGGGTGCCGGTCGCCGATCTGGCCGACCCGGCGAACCGGGTGCGGCTGCGCCACCCGTCCGGGCACGTGGGGCCGGCCTTCGCGGTGGCCGGGCGGCTGGTCTGGGGGTTCACGGCCGGGGTGATCGACCGGGTGCTGCACCACGGCGGGCTGGAGCGGCCCTGGGACCCGTCCCGGATCGTCGACCTCTCGGACGAGGCGCTGGCCCTGGTGCAGGGCGATCTCGACCACTCCCGGGCGCTGCCGGGCGGCGATGCCGGTCCCACGTGAGGGGCCGTCTGCGCGGCCGGGCCGCGGGCCGTGGGAGGGTGTCCGGGTGAACGTCCTGGATGTGCTGCTGATCGCCGCTGCCGTGGCATTCGCCGTGTCGGGCTACCGGCAGGGCTTCGTGGTGGGTGTCCTGTCCCTGGTCGGCTTCCTGGGCGGCGGCCTGCTGGCCGTCCAGCTGCTGCCGCTGCTGCTCGACCACCTCAGCCCGGGCACCACGGCCTCGGTGGTGGCCGTGGTGGTGGTGATCGTGTGCGCCGCGATCGGCCAGGCGGTGACCGCGCACTTCGGCTGGAAGCTCCGGGGCCACATCGGCCGCCGTCCGGCGCGGGTGCTGGACGCGACCGGCGGCGCGGCCGTGAACGTGGTCTCGATGCTGCTGGTGGCCTGGCTGATCGGCTCGGCGCTGGCCGGGGCGTCGCTGCCGACGGTGTCCAAGCAGGTCCGCTCCTCGGCGATCCTCGGCGGCGTGCAGAACGCGCTGCCCGACGACGCGCCGAACTGGTTCTCGGACTTCTCCAAGGTGCTGGCCCGCAACGGCTTCCCGCAGGTCTTCAACCCCTTCGAGCACGAGCCGATCACCCAGGTCGACACCCCCGACCCGGCGCTGGCCGGCAGCCCGGCGGTGGCGCGGGCCAAGCAGAGCCTGGTCAAGGTGGTCGGCACCGCCACCTCCTGCAGCAAGACCCTGGAGGGCAGCGGTTTCGTCTTCGCCCCGCACCGGGTGATGACCAACGCCCACGTGGTCGGCGGGGTCGACGAGCCGACCGTGCAGATCGGCGGGGTCGGCCAGCTGTACGACGCGACGGTGGTCCGCTACGACTGGCAGCGCGACATCGCCGTCCTGGACGTCCCCAAGCTGAACGCGCCCCCGCTGGCGTTCGCGGGCGAGGCGAAGACCAACGACAGCGCGATCGTGGCGGGTTTCCCGGAGAACGGCGCCTTCAACGTCCAGCCGGCCCGTATCCGCGGCCGGATCCAGGCCAACGGCCCGGACATCTACCACCGCGGCCAGGTGGTCCGCGACGTCTACTCGGTCCGCTCGCTGGTCCGCCAGGGCAACAGCGGCGGCCCGCTGCTCACCCCGGACGGCCAGGTCTACGGCGTGGTGTTCGCCAAGTCGCTGGACAGCGCCGACACCGGGTACGTGCTGACCGCGGCCGAGGTGCGGGAGGACGCGGAGAGGGGCAGCACCGCGAGCACCCCGGTGGACACCCAGGGCTGCGCGCTCTGACCGGGCCCCGGGGCGGTCCGACGCGCCGGGTCCGACGATCCGATATCCGTCACACCGTCAGTCCGCCCTGGTAGCCTCTGCCGCGCTCACCCGTTCGGCTCAACCGGGCGCCGTCCCGGAGTGAGTCTTACGGGAGGTCGTGGTAGTCCGATGATGGGTCACTCGCACGCGGTCAGTGGGGCGATGCTGTACGCCGCCTCCGCGCCGTTCCTGCCCCCGCTGCTGCTGCACACCACGCTGCAGCCGGCGGACATACTGATGGGCACGGTGCTGTGCGCGGGGGCGGCCCTGCTGCCGGACCTCGACCACCACGACGGCTCGATCGCCAACTTCCTGGGGCCGATCTCCAAGGCGCTCTGCCGCTTCGTGGCCTGGGCCTCCGGTGGGCACCGGCACGCCACCCACTCGCTGCTGTTCGTCGCGCTGATGGGCGCCGGCACCTGGGCGGGCGTCACCTACCTGGGCCGCAACTTCACCCTGGTGCTGACGTTCTTCCTGATCGCGCTCGCGATCCGGGCGCTGCGGCTCTGCCCGCCGGGGGACGGCCCGGAGAGCTGGATCACCGTCATCGGGCTGTCCGCGCTCGGCACCTTCGGGATGAACACCTGGATGCCGAACTCGCCGGGCTGGCTGCCGTACGCGGTGGCGCTGGGCACCCTGGCGCACCTGCTGGGCGACTGCCTGACCAAGAAGGGCGCGCCACTGCTCTGGCCGCACAAGGAGCGCTACGAGGTGGTGCTGATCAAGCGCAGCGGCAACAACGTCGAGACCAAGGTGCTGGTGCCGATCATGTCGGTGGCGACCTTCGTCCTGCTCTGGTTCACCGCGGTGTCGCCGACGCTCGTGAACTGACCGGCGGGACTGGCCGGCCAGCCCACCCGACCGGCGGGACTGACCGGCCGAACCGATTGGCCGGCCGGAACCGGTCCGCCGGACCGGCCGGACGACGCGGCGCGAGGCCTCAGGTCTCGCGCCGCAGTCGTGCGCCGACCCAGCGCGCGCGCCGGCCGAGGATGCGGGGGATGCCGAGCTGCCGCTGCGCCGGGCGTGGACGGCGGTCGGGGCCGTCGTAGCCGAGGTCGTCCGCCCAGTCGGGGCGGTGGGCGGAGCGCTGGGAGCTGTTGTGGCGTCGGGCGCGCGGGGCGCCGCCGCGATCGGGCATCCAGGTCATACCGGAATGGATGCCCCTGGGCCGGTGGGGGTAACCGCCGGGCGCGCGTCGAAATTGGCCTATGCGGTTGTCATATGTGCGTCAGATCAAGGGAGTTGGGACCAAGGGCCCTTCCCTCCCGGCCCCTTCGCCGCTCCTGCACCATCACTCCTTGTGACGGCCGACCCAGTCCAGCAACTCCGCGGTGAACTGCTCCGGGGCCTCCTCGTGCGGGAAGTGCCCGACCCCCGGCATCAGCCGCCAGCGGTACGGCGCCGCCACGTACTCGCCGCCGCCCAGCGCGGTGTGCGACAGCAGCACCGGGTCCGCCGCGCCCTGGACGTGCAGGGTCGGCGCCGTGATCGGCTTCTTCATCCGCCGGGCGAACTGGATGCCGTCCGGGCGCGCCATCGAGCGCAGCAGCCAGCGGTACGGCTCGATCGAGCAGTGCGCCGTGCTGGGGATCTGGATGGCCTGCCGGTACGCGTGCACCGCCTCCTCGTCCAGCCGGTTCGGACCGGCCCAGGCGTCCAGGTAGCGGCCGACCAGCGCGGCGTCGTCGGCCACCAGACGGCGTTCCGGTATCCACGGCCGCTGGAAGCCCAGCACGTGCTCGAAGGCGGCCGCCTGGCGGCGGTCGGTCAGCAGGGCCCGGCGCAGGTCCCGGGGGTGCGCGGCGGAGACCACGGTGAGGCTCTGGATCACCGACGGGCGCATCACCGCCGCCACCCAGGCCAGCGTGCCGCCGGCGGCGTGCCCGACCAGGTGCGCCCGGCGCTCGCCGAGCGAGCGGATCACCCCGGTGATGTCCAGGGCGAGGTTGCCCGGGTCGTACCCGCGCGGGGTGCGGTCGCTGCCGCCGACACCCCGCAGGTCGAGCGCCACCGCCCGGTAGCCGGCCTCGGCGAGCGCGGTCAGCTGGTGGCGCCAGGCCCACCAGTACTCGGGCCAGCCGTGCACCAGCAGCACCAGCGGGCCCGAGCCCAGCTCGGCGATGTGGAACCGGGCGCCGTTGGCCGCGAGGTCGCGGTGCGTCCACGGGCCGCTCTGCCGGACGCTCCAGGCCTCGGCGCCGCCGTCGGGGGTGGTGCCGGGGGCCTCATCGGCGGGCTCCCCCCCGGGTGCCAGGTCGGGTCCGGAGTCGGCGGACGGCTGCGCGGATACGGGCTTCTGGTCAAGCGGCATACCGAGAGCGTGTCACATCCGTGCGCCGGACGGCGCCCGGCACTCGCTCCCGGCGGGTCCGGGCGGGCGGCGTGCACCGCCACCGGACGGACGGTTACGGGATGCGGCCCAGGGCCCGGTCGATCTCCTCCTTGGTGGCCGGGCGCGGCCGGGCGTTCTTCAGCACGTCGGCGGTCTTCTGGGCGCCCTCGATGGTGCGGTGCGGCTTCTCGATCCGCTTGAACGAGCGCCAGGCCATCAGCCCGAGCAGCACCGCGAGCAGCAGGTAGGCGCCGGCCACGATGAGGAACGACCAGCCGAGCGACAGGCCCAGCGCGTGGATGCCGAAGGCCGCCGCGGCGCTCAGCATCGGGACGGCGGCCAGCGCCACCACGGCGGCGACGCCCAGCGAGACGCCCCCGGAGACGCCGCGCTTGACGTCCGCCCGGATCTCGGCCTTGGCGAGCGCGATCTCGTCGTGGACGAGTGCGGACAGGTCGGCGGTGGCCGCCGCGAACAGCTGCCCCACCGAACGCTCGCCCTCGTAGGGCGCCCGGCCGTTGCTGGACGGGTCTGCGGCTCCTGCGGGCATCAGCGGTTCTCCTCTGCGGCTGTGCGGCGTGACGCCGCCGCGTGGTGCGGTTCGGGGGGCCGGAGGGGCCCGGAGGCGTCAGTGGACTGTCGACAGCTCAGAATCATGCCCCTACCGGTCAGTCGCACACCACTCCGGGGCCCCGCCGGGGGGACGTGTCCGGGCTCTGCCGGGCCGCCGGCGGGCCTCAGCGGGGCTTCTCCGGCCCCTCGCCGTCGGGTCGCGGGGCGAGCCCGGCGGCCCGGGCCCGCCAGGCCGGGTCGTCCTCCTGGTAGACGTCCGGGACGCCGTCGCCGTCCACGTCCCGGTCCTCCTCCTCGCACAGTTCGCGGTAGTGCCGGTTGCGGAGCTTGAGCAGCACGGTGGCCACCGTCGCGCAGAGCAGCGAGCCGACCAGGACGGCCGTCTTGGAGAGGTCGGCGAGGGCCAGGTCGTCGCGGAACGCCAGTTCGCTGATCAGCAGCGAGACGGTGAAGCCGATGCCCGCGAGCACCGAGACCGCGAACATGTCGGCCCACCTGAGCTTCGGGTTCAGCTCGGCCCGGGTGAACCGGGCGGCCAGCCAGGTGCCGCCGAATATGCCCACCGTCTTGCCGACCAGCAGGCCGATGACGATGCCGAGCGGCGTGGCCTGGGTGAACACCTCGCGCAGCGACGGGCCGGAGATCGTCACCCCGGCGGCGAACAGTGCGAACACCGGGACGGCCAGGCCGGCCGAGAGCGGGCGGACCAGGTGCTCGATGTGCTCGCCGGGGGAGTGCTGCTCGTCGCCCTCCCGGTGGCAGCGCAGCATCAGGCCCATCGCGACGCCCGCGACCGTGGCGTGGATGCCGCTCTCGTGCATCAGCGCCCAGTTCACGACGGCCAGCGGCACGAACAGGTACCAGCCGTGCACCCCGCGCCGGTGCAGGAACCAGAACAGCACCAGGCCGGCGAAGGCCAGGCCGAGCGCCCAGAACCTGATGCCGGAGCTGTAGAAGACCGCGATGATCAGGATCGCGATCAGGTCGTCCACCACGGCGAGGGTGAGCAGGAAGGCGCGCAGGGCGGACGGCAGGTGGCTGCCGACCACGGCCAGCACGCCGAGTGCGAAGGCGATGTCGGTGGCGGTCGGGATGGCCCAACCGCTGGGGTGACCGCCGCTGCCCGAGTTGACGAGCGCGAAGAGGATCGCCGGCAGCGCGACGCCGCAGACGGCGGCCACCACCGGGAGCAGCGCGGCGCTCGGGGTGCGCAGCTCGCCCGCGACGAACTCGCGCTTGAGCTCGATCCCGGCCACGAAGAAGAAGATCGTCAGCAGGCCGTCCTTGGCCCAGTTGCCGAGGGTGAGGTCGAGGTGCAGCGGGGCGGACGGCCCGACGGTGTAGTCGAGGACGCTCTCGTAGGCGTGCGGCCAGACGTTGGCCCAGACCAGCGCGGCCACGGCGGCGAGCAGCAGCAGCACGCCGCCGACCGTCTCGGTGCGCAGGGCGTCGGTGATGAACGTCCGCTCGGGCAGGGACAGTCGGCCGAGCAGCTGCCGGCGGCGGGTCGTCGGCTCGTGGACGGGCGGCTGGTCGGTCACGAGGACCTCCTGAGGGGCTGGGAGCGGCAACGGATGCACGTGTGGTGCAGTTGCCGACCAGACTTCCCGGCGCGCCCTGTGACGCTCGGACTCCCGTTCAGGGATCTTGATGCGTCGTTAACAGTCTAGGGGATCGTTCGGGTGACATCCGGATTGTCCTATTCAAGGACTTAAGCCCTGCGGGTGGGTTCTGCACTCCGGAGGAGCAGCGGCACGGCACCCGAATGGCCCAGGCCGCGTGCAGACGGGTGAACGCGTCACCGTCGGCCGCGGGGCACCGCCCGCTCCCGTCCGCCCCGCTGTACACCCCGGCGGCCGACCGGAAGGGGGCTTCAGACCCGCGGCATGGCTGTGCCCCGGGCGGTGACCACCGCCCGGGGCACGCTTCACCGTGTCGGCCGGCTCAGCCGTTGCCACCCGCCGGCGGCAGCTGGGCCTGGATCTGGCTCATCACCGTGCTGTCGGCGAGGGTGGTGGTGTCACCGACCTCGCGGCCCTCGGCGATGTCGCGCAGCAGACGGCGCATGATCTTGCCGGAGCGGGTCTTCGGCAGCTCGCCGACCACCTTGACCTGCTTCGGCTTGGCGATCGGGCCGAGCGTGCGGCCGACGTGCGCGCGCAGCTCCTCGACCAGCTCCGGGCTCTCGGTGGCGCCGCCGCGCAGGATCACGAAGGCGACGATGGCCTGGCCGGTGGTGGCGTCCGTGGCGCCGACCACAGCGGACTCGGCCACCGACGGGTGGCCGACCAGGGCCGACTCGACCTCGGTGGTGGAGATGTTGTGGCCCGAGACGAGCATGACGTCGTCGACCCGGCCGAGCAGCCAGATGTCGCCGTCCTCGTCCTTCTTGGCGCCGTCACCGGCGAAGTAGCGGCCCGCGAAGCGCGACCAGTAGGTGTCGATGTAGCGCTGGTCGTCGCCCCAGATGGTGCGCAGCATGGACGGCCACGGCTCGGTGAGCACCAGGTAGCCGCCGGAGCCGTTCGGGACCTCGTTGGCCTCGTCGTCGACCACGGTGGCCGCGATGCCCGGCAGGGCGCGCTGGGCCGAGCCCGGCTTGGTCTCGGTGACGCCCGGCAGCGGGCTGATCATCATGGCGCCGGTCTCGGTCTGCCACCAGGTGTCCACGATCGGGGTCTTGCCGGCGCCGATGTGCTCGCGGTACCAGATCCAGGCCTCGGGGTTGATCGGCTCGCCGACGCTGCCCAGCACCCGCAGCGAGGACAGGTCGAACTTCGCGGGGATGTCGTCGCCCCACTTCATGAAGGTGCGGATCGCGGTCGGCGCGGTGTAGAGGATCGTCACGCCGTACTTCTGGACGATCTCCCAGAACCGGCCCTGGTGCGGGGTGTCCGGGGTGCCCTCGTAGATGACCTGGGTGGCGCCGTTGGAGAGCGGGCCGTAGACGATGTACGAGTGGCCGGTGACCCAGCCGATGTCGGCGGTGCACCAGTAGACGTCGGTCTCCGGCTTGAGGTCGAAGACCGCGTGGTGGGTGTAGCTGGCCTGGGTGAGGTAGCCGCCCGAGGTGTGCAGGATGCCCTTGGGCTTACCGGTGGTGCCCGAGGTGTAGAGGATGAACAGCGGGTGCTCGGCGTCGTGCGCCTCGGGGGTGTGCTCGGTGGACTGGCGCGCGGTGATCTCGTGCCACCAGACGTCACGGCCCTCGGTCCAGGAGATCTCCTGCCCGGTGCGGCGGATCACCAGGACGTGCTCGACGCCGTCGACCTTGGTGAGCGCCTCGTCGATGGCCGGCTTGAGCGCGGACGGCTTGCCGCGGCGGTAGCCGCCGTCGGCGGTGATGACGAGCTTGGCCTGGGCGTCCTCGATGCGGGAGGCGACGGCGTCGGCGGAGAAGCCGCCGAAGACCACCGAGTGGGTGGCGCCGATCCGGGCGCAGGCGAGCATCGCGACGACCGCCTCGGCGATCATCGGCAGGTAGACCGCGACCCGGTCGCCCTTGCGGACGCCGAGCTCCAGCAGCGCGTTGGCGGCCTGCGAGACCTCGTCCTTGAGCTGGGCGTAGGTGATCGAGCGGCTGTCGCCGGGCTCGCCCTCGAAGTGGATCGCGACCCGGTCGCCGAGACCGGCCTCGACGTGGCGGTCGACGCAGTTGTAGGCCACGTTGAGCTTGCCGTCGGCGAACCACTTGGCGAAGGGCGGGTTGGACCAGTCCAGCGTCTCGGTCGGCTCGACGGCCCAGCTGAGGCGGCGGGCCTGCTCGGCCCAGAAGCCCAGGCGGTCCTCGGAGGCCTGCGCGTACGCGGCCGCGGTGACGTTGGCGGCGGCGGCGAGCTCTGCCGGCGGGGCGAATCGCCGCTCCTCCTTGAGCAGGTTGGCCAGGCTCTCGTTGCTCAACGCGCACTCCTCATCGAGTCATGATCGGAGACGATCCCGTGCGTGGGGATTGTCCCGTGTGTCCCAGCGCACAGCTCACCAGGCGAATGGGGCACTTGACAAGAGCCTCCGGGTAATTGGTGTAGACCTTTGACCGACAGTCGAACGGACCATCATACGGCGCACCGCCTCGGGGCGGTGCGCCGTACGACGGCCGGAGGGCCCGTGCCCCGGCCCGCCCGGCGGGGACACGGGCCCGGCTCTCAAGCGGCCAGCCAGGGGCCGTCCTCGGCGCCGTCGGCGGGAACCCGGCCATCCTCATTCACCCGTTCGGGCGTGTCGCCCGCCACCGGCCCGGTCGGCGGTGTCCTCGGCGCTGCCGGGCCGGCCGCGGTTGCGGCCGCTGCCGTCCCGATGCGCGCCTCGATCGGACTGAACGTCCCCTCGGCCCGGTCGAGCACGTAGGCCTGGGCGGTCGCGAAGTCGAAGTACATCCCGACCAGCCGCAGGGTGCCCTCCTCCACCCGGCGCTCCACGGCCGGGTTGGCCAGCAGCTGGTCCAGCTGCTGGACCACGTTGGTGATGCAGAGCTGCTCCACCAGGTCCACCACCGGCCGCGCGTCGAACCCGGCGGGGACCCGGCGGAGCCGGTCCAGCGAGCCGCGGCCGTTGCGCAGCCAGCGGGCCAGTGGGGTGGGCGGCCCGGGGCGCTCGTGCACGCCGTCCAGCAGGGCCTTCATCGCGCCGCAGCCGGAGTGGCCGCAGACCGTGATCGAGCCGACCTCCAGGACCTCGACCGCGTACTGCACCGCGGCCGCCACCGAGTCGTCGGCCGCGCCGGGTTCGTACGGGGCCGGTACCAGATTGCCGACGTTGCGGACGGTGAACAGGTCCCCCGGGCCGCTGTTGGTGATCATGCTGGTGACCATCCGGGAATCCGCGCAGGTCAGGAAGAGCTGGGAGGGCGTCTGCCCCTCCCGGGCCAGCCGGGCGAGTTCGGGCCGGATCAGCGGGGCGGTGTGCTGCTGGAACACCCGGACGCCGTCCAGCAGCCGGCCGTGCGGATCCTCCTGCTGCTCGATGCAGTGGTGGCCGACCCAGGGCGTCCAGGCCCGGCAGCGGTGCGGGCCGGGTGAACTGCCCGCCCGGACGGTGCCGTCGGGGTCGAGCACCTCGTCGTCCCTGCGGCGCGTCACCATCGAGACCCGTCCGCCCGCGGACTGGTGGCCCGTCCGCCAGCTGTGCAGCGTCTCGTACGCGGCGTGGTCCAGGAAGGAGCCGTCGTGGACCACGGTGACCTCGGCGCCGGAGGGGATCCCGGCCAGCGCCCGGCTCAGCCGGGGCACGGCGGTGAAGGTTAGCGGCCCGTGCGTCTGGACGGTGACCGCGCCGGCCGGGCCGGCCAGCACGTCCACGTGGGCGCGGGTCAGCCGGTAGAGCGCGAGCAGCACGGCGGTGCCGGCGCCGAGCGCGACGCCCCACAGCACGCCGAGCGCCACCACGCCGAGCACGGTGGTCAGGTAGACCGGGAACTCGCGGTGCCGGTGCACGTTGCGGATGTGCGCGAAGCTCACCATCTGCAGCCCGACCACCAGCACCAGCGCGGCCAGCGCGGCCAGCGGGATCCGGCGCAGCCCGCCGGTCAGCGCCAGTGCGGCGGCGAGCACCCAGACGCCGTGCAGCACCGAGGACCACCTGGTCTGGCCGCCGGCCCGCACGTTGGCGGTGCTGCGGACGGCGCCGCCGGCGACGGGCAGCCCGCCGACCAGCCCGCTGACGATGTTGGCCAGGCCCTGGCCGCGCAGTTCGCGGTCGAGGTCGCCGGTACGGCGGGACATCCGGTCGACCGCGACGGCGGACAGCAGTGACTCCACGCCGGCGACGGCGGTGACGGTCAGGACGGCGGCCAGCACCCCGGCCAGCGGGCCGTGCGGCAGTGCGGGCACGAGGGCGTGCGGCTGCCAGGCGGGCAGCCGCATGTGGGCGAGCCGCAGGTCCAGGGCCAGGGCGAGCGCGGTCGCGGTGGCGACGGCGGCCAGCGGGCCCGGCACCTTGGCCAGCCTGGCGCCGAACTCGCCCGCGCGGCCGGGGAGCCGGCCGAGTCGGGGCCAGCCCAGCAGGACGGCCACGGTCACCGAGCCGGCCAGCAGTGCGGGCGGGTGCGGCCCGGCCAACTGGCCTGGCAACGCGAGGAGGTTGGCGATCGCGGAGCTCTGTGGGGAGCCGCCGAGGACGACGTGCAGCTGCGCGATGGCGATGGTGAGCCCGACCCCGGCCAGCATGCCGTGCACGATGGCGGGCGAGACGGCGAGCGCGGTCCGGGCCACCCGGCGCAGGCCGAGCAGGAGTTGGAGCAGCCCGGCGGCCAGGGTGATGGCGCAGGTGGCCCGCCACCCGTACTGGACGATCAGTCCGGCGGTGATCACGGTCAGCGCGGCCGAGGGGCCGCTGACCTGGAGCGGGGTGCCGCCGAACAGCCCGACGACGATGCCGCCGACGGCCGCGGCGGCGAGGCCGGCGGTGAGCGGGGCACCGGTGGCGAGCGCGATGCCGAGGGAGAACGGCACGGCGATCAGGAAGACCACCAGGGAGGCGGAGAGGTCCTGGGCCCAGCGGGCCTTGGTGCCGGGGCCCGGTGGTGCGTGGTCGGTGGTGTCGGAGGCGATGGGGGCGCTGGAGATGTCGAGGGTCATTGTCTTCCCGTCTGTCCGGGGGAACGAACGCAGTCAGGTCCGGCGGTGGGTGGGGCTCCGGGGCGGATCGGCTGTCGTGGGTCGCGACGGTGTGGCGGGATGGCGTGGGCGCGGCGGGGAGTGCGGGTGTCACCGGCCGGACCTTGACCATCAGGGCCCGCCAGGGGCCTGGGCGAGGTGCGGGACGTCTCGCCGAGGGCCGTCGGGAACGGACCATCAAGACTCGGTAAACCGAGGGTAATGAAAGCTTTGCACAGCGTCATTCCGGGAGGGAAGGGGAAAACCCCCTGATTCACCCCATTGGGTGGTGTTCGAACCGCTGGGAATCTGCTGGCGGCGCCGGGCGGTCCGGACATGCGGAACGGGCCGTGGCCCTCCCCGGGGAAGGGGGGAGGGCCACGGCCCGTTCGGGCGGAGCGGCGTCAGACGTGCGCACCCGCCGGGGCGGGCCGCTCGCCGACGACCCCGAGCCCGCCCAGCACGAAGGTCTCGTCCACCTGGGTCGCGAGGTCGACGCCGACCTTGGCGTTGGCCCAACTCTCCGCGTTGCGCACGTGGAAGAGCACGGCCTGCTCGGTGTAGCGCCGCACGTCCCGCTGCCCGTACGCGGCCTCGGCCTCGGCCCGCAGCTCCTCCAGAACGGCCCGGTTGGCCGGCTCCAGCGACTTCAGCGGCGGCTCGGCGCCCTGCTCCAGACGGCGCACCCAGTCCGAGTGCCCGAAGGTGGTGAGCAGGTCGTCGCCGACCTCCCGGCGCAGGAACGCCAGGTCGTCCGGGCCCTGCACCTTGTTGCCGATCACCCGCAGCCGGACGCCGAAGTCGCGGGCGTAGTCCTTGTACTGGCGGTAGACGGAGACGCCCTTGCGGGTCGGCTCGGCCACCAGGAAGGTCAGGTCGAAGCGGGTGAACAGGCCGGAGGCGAAGGAGTCCGAGCCTGCCGTCATGTCGGTGACCAGGTACTCGTCGGGGCCGTCCAGCAGGTGGTTGAGCAGCAGTTCCACCGCGCCGACCTTGGAGTGGTAGCAGGCCACCCCCAGGTCCTCCTCGGTGAAGGCGCCGGTCGCCAGCAGCCGGACCGAGCCCTCGTCCAGGGCGATCGGGCGGGCGCAGGCGGCGTAGACCGGGTTCTCCTCGACGATCCGCAGCAGGCGCGAACCCCGGCCGGGCGGCGTGGTCTTGATCATCTCGTCGGCCGAGCGGATCAGCGGATTGCTGCCGCGCAGGTACTCCTTGATCTCCGGCAGGTGCGCGCCGAGCGAGGGCAGCTCCGCGGCCTGGGCATCCGTCAGACCCAGGGCCGGGCCCAGGTGCTGGTTGATGTCGGCGTCGACGGCGATGACCGGCCGGCCCACGGCGGCCAGATGGCGGATGAACAGTGCGGACAGCGTGGTCTTCCCGCTGCCGCCCTTGCCGACGAAGGCGATCTTCATCTGGGACTCCGGCTCTCGCTCTGGGCCCGCGCTCGGGGGCCACCTGCTCAGGGGTCGCACATGCCGAGGCCCCTAAGTGGAAATAGTTATCGTCTCCGATAGTGGCCATGCTAGCCGGGGTTTGGGCCTCCTCGGCGGAGGGAAGTGAGGATTGCCTCTAACGGGTGATCCGGGGTTGCTGTTCCGGGAGGGGCCGGCTGTTCATTACTCTCGGTAGGTGAGCACTGGAACAGATCCCCTCGCCCCGCTGGCCCAGCTCCCCGGGGTGCCCGACGCCGTGGCCGAGGTGCGCAAGGCCGTCGACCGGCTCTACGGCCACCGGGTGATGCGCCGCCGCGCGGCCGAGGTCACCTCCGAGTCCGCGCTGCGCGGCGCCCGCGCGTCGGCGGCGCTGGCCGGGGCCGACTGGCCGCTGGAGGAGGTCCGGCGCCGCAGCGACTTCAGCGCGGACCCCGAGGCCCGGACGGTCGGCGCGGCCCTGCGGATCGCCGCCGAGGCCGGCCAGCTGCTCAGCATCTGGCGGCACTCGCCGCTCCAGGTGCTGGCCCGGCTGCACCTGCTCGCCGTCGGCGACGGCGAGCCGTCCGCCGGGCGGCCCCGCCGCGCGGGCGAGGGCGTCGAGGAGCTGTTCCCGCTGGGGCTCAAGCCGGTGGAGAGCGTCGAGGTCGCCCAGGTGGACGAGCCAGTGCCGGTGCTGCCGCCCGCCCCGGGTGCCGAGGAGGTCGCGGCCCGGCTCGACCAGCTCTCCCGGCTGCTGGTGGCGCGCGCCGAGGGCCAGGGCGTGGGGACGCCGGCCCTGGTGGTCGCCTCCGTGGTGCACGGCGAACTGCTCGCGCTGCGGCCGTTCGGCGCGTACAACGGCGTGATCGCGCGGGCCGCCCAGCGGATCGTGCTGCTCGCCGAGGGGCTCGACCCGAAGTCGATCTGCCCGGCCGAGGTCGGGCTGGCGGAACTCGGCACCGACGCCTACCGGCGGGCCCTGGCCGGCTACCTGGCGGGCACGCCCGAGGGGATGGCGGCCTGGATCGCGCACTGCGGGCGGGCGCTGCGGCTCGGGGTGCGGGAGAGCACGGCGGTCTGCGAGGCGATGCAGCGCGGGATGGTCTGAGCGGGCGCGGGCGCGGGCTCTTCACGGAGCTTCTGGCGCTTCTGACGCGAAGATGCGGCGGCACCTGATCCTGCCTGGTGCCGCCGCTGGTGCAGATACCGGGTGACCATGCATGCACCGGAAGTGCTGATCAGACGGGGATCCTGCCCGTTCGTCTGGTCCAGCGGCCCGACAGCGGGTCGGCTGCATGTGGGTGCTCGGTTATCTGTACACGCGGTCCGTGGGGCCTTAACTGCGTTGTCGGTTTGACCTCTTCGGGTCCTGACCGGGTCTCGCGGGCCGTGCTTCATTTGTATCGCGTTTCGGGCGAAAGGGGAACCCGAAAAGTGAACTCTGTGCTGATTGTCTGATTTGCCTGCGTTGCGAGGCCCGCGGTGGGTGGCCCGCGTTTGCCTGTGTTGCGGGCCCGCGGCGGGCGGCTCAGGCCTCCGGACGGCGCCGGTGGGCCAGGTACCAGATGACCCCGGCGGTCACGGCCGCCGTCCCGATCGCCACGGCCGTCAGCACCGAGCCGCTCGGCGCGGAGAACTCCGGGAGCCGCCGCCGCAGTTCCACCGGCCGGTCGAAGACCAGCACCGGCCACTCCCGGGCCTGGGCCTCCTTCCGCAGCGCGCGGTCGGGATTGACCGCCGACGGGTGGCCGACGGCCTCCAGCAGCGGCAGGTCGGTGGAGGAGTCGCTGTAGGCATAGGAAGCGGCCAGGTCGTAGCCCTCGGACTCGGCCAACTCCCGGATGGCGGCGGCCTTGTTCTCGGCGTAGGCGTAGTACTCGATCTCGCCGGTGTAGCAGCCGTCCTCGACCTTGAGTCGGGTGGCGATCACGTGGTCCGCGCCGAGCAGCGCGCCGATCGGCTCGACCACCTCGGAGCCCGAACTGCTGACGATCACCACGTCCCGACCGGCCGCGTGGTGCTGCTCGATCAGTGAGGCGGCCTCGTCGTAGATGATCGGGTCGATCAGGTTGTGCAGCGTCTCCGCGACGATTTCGCGGACCTGCTGGACGTTCCAGCCCCGGGTGAGCGAGGAGAGGTACTCGCGCATCTTCTCCATCTGGTCGTGGTCCGCGCCACCGACCAGGAAGACGAACTGGGCGTACGCGCTGCGCAGTACGGCCCGACGGTTGATCAGACCGCCCTGGTAGAACGGGCGGCTGAAGGCCAGCGCGCTCGACTTGGCGATGATGGTCTTGTCCAGGTCGAAGAAGGCCGCCGTGCGCGGCCCGCCCGGCCTGGGGCGAACGGGTGAGCGGGTCTGCGCGGGCCCGGTGGCCTCGCCCGGGGACTCGTCGGCGTGGTCGTCGGCGTTCTCGGTGGTGTCCACGGGAACCGAGGATAGAGGGAGCCGCAAAACAGGCCGCCATTCGGTGTACTCGTGGGCGTGCGGGTTTGTGTTTCTGGCCGCTCGGGTACACCATGGAAGTCACGGATCGTTCGCGACCGTGCTAACCCGGTCCGGCTCCTCCCCCCCGAGTCGGGCTGTGGATAGACGACCCCCGCTCTCCCCCCCGGCGGGGGTCGTCGCACGTCCGGGGCCATTTTCAGGGCCTGAAGGCCCTTCGCGGCGAGCGCCGCGGCCGCCCCGCCGACGGTGTACAGGGGGTGTCGACACCCTGGTCCACTGACCACCTTTCGTCACTCTGCGTCGCCGTTTGCTCATGGCTGCCCATGGCTCTTCGGCTGGTTCCGATCGGTGGGCCGGGCTGCTGCGGCGGGGTGTCCGGGCGGCCTCCGGGAGGGTCCGCCGGGTGGCCGGCGGGGGGCGCGACGGGCTTCCGGTTCGTCTCCGTGATCCCCGATCGTCAATTCTTTGACGATTAATCCCCCGCCCGGGTGAACGTTTTCCTCCACAGCCCACGAGTTATCCACAGGGATTCGCATCGTGGATGACGGAATCCCGATCTCCCCCCACCGTGATGGTCGGCGGCGGTCGCCGGGCGGATCTCACCTCCCTCTCTCCCACGAGGTCTGCCGGGCGGCCGTTCGCCGGAACCGTCCGACGTGCGCCCCGGACCGCCCCTGGCGGCCGTCGGCGCAGAGGGGAGCCCGCCATGTCGACGCCGATCGCCGACCACGCCACCACCGAAGGGCCCGGGGCCACCGGTCCGCTCGTCGTCACCGAGGACGAGGGCCTGGCCGAGCACCTGCTGCGGCTCTGCGCGGCCGTCGGCACCGAACCGAGGCTGATCCGGGGCGCACCACCGCCGCGCGAGCTCTGGGAGGGCGCCTCACTGGTGCTCATCGGGGACGACCAGGCCGCCCGGTGCGCCGGGCTCGGCCGACGCGGCGGGGTGCTGCTGCTCGGGCTGGACCTCGACGACGCCGGGGTGTGGGTCAGAGCCGTCCAACTCGGCGCCGAGCACGTGCTGTTCCTCCCCGACGCCGAAGCCTGGCTGCTCGACCGGATCGCCGACGCGGCCGAGGGCGCCGGCTCCCCGGCGCTCACCGTCGCCGTGCTCGGCGGCCGGGGTGGGGCCGGGGCCTCGACCCTGGCCTGCGCCCTCGCGGTCACGGCCGCGCGGGCGGGGCGGCGGACGATGCTCATCGACGGAGATCCGCTGGGCGGCGGCCTCGACATCCTGCTCGGCGGTGAGGCGGCCCGCGGGCTGCGCTGGCCCGATCTGGCCGGTTCGCGCGGGCGGGTCAGCGGGGTCGAACTGGCCAGGGCGCTACCGGTGCTCAAACGGATCTCCGCGCTCTCCTGCCTGTCCTGGGACCGCGGCGACACCCTGACCGTGCCGCCGGAGGCCATGCGCAGCGTGCTGGCCGCCTCCCGACGGCGCGGCGGGCTGGTCGTCGTCGACGTGCCGCGCCATCTCGACGCGGCCGCCGGGCAGGCGCTGGAGCAGTCCGACCTGGCGCTGCTGGTGGTGCCGGCCGAACTGCGCGCGGTGGCCGCCGCCGACCGGGTCGCGGCGGCCGCCCGGATGCGGCTCGGGGACGTCCGGGCGGTGGTGCGGTCACCGCGCACCTTCGGACTCCCGGCCCACCGGATCGCCCGCGGGCTGCGGCTGGAGCTCGCGGGGGAGTTGGAGCCGGAGCCCGGCCTGGCGGAGGACGTCGAGAAGGGCGTCCCGCCCGGCATCCGGGACGGCGGCCCGCTCGCGCGCTTCTGCGAGACCTTCCTGGACGAGGTGTTGCCGCCGGTGCCGGCGGTCGGAGGAGGTGTGTACTGATGGTCCGTCTGCGCAGAACAGGCCCCACCGTGCGGGCGGGGGGCGGTCCGAAGAGCCGGGGCGACGGTGCGCGGGAGCACCGGCCGCTCAGGAGTGTGCCGCCGCCCGGCGGGCCACCCGAAGCGCCGCGCCACCCCTGCCCGTACGGGCGCACCGCCCGGGAGGAGCGGACGGCGGAGCTGGTGGACGCGGTCCGGTTGCGGCTGGCCGAGTCGGGTGCCGCCCCGACGGCGGGGTCGGTCGCGGCCGTGCTGCGGGCCACCCGGCCGCCGCTCGGCGGGGACGAAGTCCTGGACACCGTGCGCTCGCTGCGCGCCGAACTGGTGGGTGCGGGCCCGCTGGAGCGGCTGTTGGCGGCGCCCGACGTCACGGACGTCCTGGTGAACGGTCCGGACGAGGTGTGGGTCGACCGTGGCGGCGGCCTGCACCGGGCCACCGGAATCCGGTTCGCCGACGCCGAGGCGGTACGGCGGCTGGCCCACCGGCTGGCCACCGCGGCCGGGCGGCGGCTGGACGACGCGCGGCCCTGGGTGGACGCCCGGCTGCCGGACGGCACCCGCCTGCACGCCGTGCTGCCGCCGATCGCGGCCGGCTGCACGCACATCTCGCTGCGGGTCTGCCGGCCCCAGCCGTTCACGCTCGACGAACTGGTGGCGGGCGGGGCGCTGCCGCCGGAGGGCGCCGGCCTGCTGGCCGGCATCCTGCGGGCCAGGCTGTCGCTACTGGTGTCCGGCGGGACGGGCACGGGCAAGACCACGCTGCTCGCGGCCTTGCTCGGCCTGGTCGGTCCGGAGGAGCGGATCGTCATCGCGGAGGACTCCGCCGAACTGCGGCCGGCCCATCCGCACGTCGTCCGGTTGCAGAGCAGACCGCCCAACCAGGAGGGGCTGGGTGAGCTCACGCTGCGGGACCTCGTCCGGCAGGCACTGCGGATGCGTCCGGACCGGCTGGTGATCGGAGAGGTCCGCGGGGCCGAGGTGTCGGATCTGCTGGCCGCGCTGAACACCGGGCACGAAGGCGGCTGCGGCACGGTGCACGCCAACACGGCGGCGGACGTGCCGGTCCGACTGGAGGCGCTGGGCTCGCTCGCCGGGCTCGACCGGCCCGCGCTGCACAGCCAACTCCGGGCCGCGCTCGACCTGGTGGTGCACCTGGTCAGGGAGCCGGGCTCGGGGCGCCGCCGGGTGGCGGAGATCCACACGTTGGCGGCCGGCCGTGACGGCCTGGCCGTCACCACCCCGGCGGTGGAGTTCCCGGTGGCGGGCGGTCTGGTCCCCGGGGCGGGTTGGGAGCGATTGGTCGGGCTGCTGGCGGTGCGCGGGGTGTCGCTCGCTGCGGGGCCGACGTGACGGGGGCGGTGGCCGGGTCGGCAGGTGCGGCCGGGCTGGCGGGTGCGGCCGGGTTGGCGAGTGTGGCCGTGCGGGCGGCGGAACTCGCGTTCGTCCTGCTGCTGGGCGGGTGCGCGGCGGGCGCCCTGACACTGCTCGGGGCGTGGAACAGGAAAGACCGACGACCGGGAGGGTCCTGGCGTGATGAGTGATCAGAGTTCTTTCTGCTGGGCATTGGTGCTGTGCCTGCTGGCCGTCGCCGCATGGCGTGCGGTGCAGGAGCAGCTGCCGGGCGGGCGGCGGTACAGGCTGGTGCTGGCGGGCAGTGGGCCCCCGCCCGTTCCGGTGCCGGGCCCGCCGGCGGTGACTGCGGGGCGCGCACGGCCGCGACCGTCCGACTGGCTGGCGCCCGAACTGTTGTTCCTGCCGGTGGGGTTGGCGGCCGGGCAGGCGACCTCCTCGCCGCTGCCGGTGCTCGCCGCCGGGCTGGCCGTACTGCCGCTGCGGCGGTGGCGGCTGCGACGGCGCGTGACGGTGGAGGCCGGGCGGCGGGCGGCCGCCGTGGTGGAGCTCTGCGCAGGGCTGGCAGGGGAGTTGCGTGGCGGGGCGACGCCGGAGCAGGCGTTGCACCTGGTCACGGCCCGCCTCGCGGCCGACCCGGACGGGCTGCGCAGGCTCGGCGAGGAACCGGTGGCGCGGCTCGCGGCGGGCCGGTACGGCGGGGACGTGCCCGCCGCGCTGCACCTGCTCGCCGAACTGCCGGGCGGGAGCGGGGCGTCGGCGATCGCGGCCTGCTGGAGGGTCGCCTCCGACGGCGGGTCGGGGCTGGCCGTCGCGCTGGACCGGGTGGCGGAGGCGCTGCGCGGCGAGCGGGCGCTGGCGGAGGAGATCGCCGGGGAACTGGCGGGGCCGCGGACCACGATCGCCGTCCTGGCCGCTCTGCCGGCCGCCGGGCTGCTGCTGGGGGTGGCGCTCGGGGCCCGGCCGGTGGGCATCCTGCTGCACACGCCGGCCGGGCTGGGGTGCCTCGCGGCGGGGGCGGCACTGGAGGGCCTGGGCGTGCTCTGGACGGCGCGCATCGTCCGGGCGGCGGCTCAGGGCGCTCAGGGCGCCCTGAAAGCGCCCCGGCGGGCTGCCGGGGCGCGGGGCACTGGTGGCGGTGGGAGCTGCGGGCTCTCACGGGTACGGGCGCGGGTGCGGACGCGGGCGGAGGTGGTGTCGGGGTGATCCGGGGAGTCGGGTGGGTGATCGCCGGGGGGCCGGTGGTGGTGGCCGGTGTGGCGCTGGTGCGTGGGTGGGCGCGACAACGGCGGCTGTTCGGGCGGGTGTTGGTGCGGGTACCGCCGGCATCCGGTGGTGGCGGCGGTCGTGGTCGTGGTGGCGGGCGTTGGCGGCCCGTGGCCCTGGCCGTGGGCGCCGGGGCAGGCGCGACGGTGTTGCTCGGCGGCGCCGTCGGGGTGGTCGTCGGGGCGCTGCTGGCGGCGGGCGTGCACCGGTGGTCGGCCCGGGTGCGGTCGCCGACGGAGCGGCAGGCGGTCCTGGAGGAGGAGCTGCTGACCAGGCAACTCCCGCTGAGTGCTGAGCTGTTGGCGGCCTGCCTCGGCTCGGCGGCCTCACCCTCGGCAGCGGTGTCGGCGGTCGGCCGGAGCGTGGGGGCACCGATGGGGCCCCGGCTGGTCGCGATCGGTGCCGAACTGGCCCTGGGCGCACCGCCGGAACTGTGCTGGAGCCGTCTGGGCGAGCAGCACCCGTCGCTGGCCCCGCTGGCCCGCTGCCTGGTCCGGACGAGCCTCGGCGGGGCTCCGGCGGCCGGGCCCTTGATCGGGCTCGCGCAGGGGCGGCGGACGGCGGCAGCCCGGGCGGCCCAAGCCCGGGTTCGCCGGGCGGGGGTGCTCGCCACCGCTCCGCTCGGGCTCTGCTTCCTCCCGGCCTTCGTCCTGATCGGCGTGGTGCCGGTCGTCATCGGCCTCACCACCCGCTTCGCCCAGGGCGGGTGAACGCGGGGCCGCGCCAAGCGGATCGGCGGCGGAGCCGTGGGCAGCGGCGTCGGCGGCAGCCGCGTAGGCGGCATCGGGGACATCGGTATGGCGGGGCATCGGTATTTCGGAATTTCGGAGACAGGAGAGATTCATGACTGCAGTGATCGCAACGAGGCCCGGCAGCGGACGCGCGCTCCGTCAGGCGCCCGGAGGGTGGCGGCGCAGGAGCCGCTGGGTGGCCCGCCGGATGCGCGGGATGGCCCGGAGCCGGGGCCGGTCGGACGCCGGGATGACCACGGCGGAATACGCCGTCGGCACCTTGGCCGCGTGTGCCCTCGCGGCCGGGCTGTACAAGGTGGTGACCAGCGCGACCATCATGGGGGCGCTGACCGATTCACTGGAACGGGCGCTTCATGCGACCTAGCGGCCGTCCACGAACTCCCGCCTGCACGGCGGCGTTGGGGAGTGCTTCTCGTCGCGTTGCCGTCGGCCGGCAGGCGTCCCCCGGCCTTCAGCCGGGAGGTGCCCCCTCCGCGTCGGGCCCCTCCGCTGCCGTTCGGTGCGCGCACCCCGACGCCGCCGCGCACCGCCTCCGGGCGGATGGCGGGAGGCCGAAGGCTCGCCCTGGCCTGGCGGCGGCACGTGGTGGCGGGCGGGCGCGGTCGCTGCGGCCGGGCCGTCGCGGCGATGCGGGCTTCGTCACGGCGGAGACCGCGGTGGCCCTGCCGGCGCTCGTCCTGCTCGCGGCGATGCTGATCTGGGGCGTACTGGCGGCGGCCGCGCAGATCCGCTGTGTGGACGCGGCCCGGGTCGGGGCCAGGGCGGCTGCACGCGGGGAGACGGACGCCGCCGAACTCGCCCGCGCGGCCGCGCCGCCGGGAGCTCAGGTGCGGGTGGCGATGGCGGCGGAGGTGGTGCGGGTGGAGGTGGACGCGCGGTGCGGGGCGCCGGGCAGGCTCGGCGGGCTGCTCGCGGTACGGCTGGGCGCGACCGCGGTGGCGGCGCGGGAGGACACCCTCGTGGGGGTCACGGGAGGAGCGGGAATCGCGGGAGGTGGTGGTTCATGGCCGGCCTGACCGGGGTGCGGTCGGGGGTGCGGCGGTGGGCGAGGACTCGTACCGCCCGGGCGGCCGCCGTCGGCGGGCGCGGGCCGGACGCCGGTTCGGCGACGGTCTGGCTGCTCGCCCTGGCGATGCTCGGCACGGCGGTCTTCGCCGGGACGATCGCGGTCGGAGCGGTGGTCGCCGCGCGGCACCGGGCCGAGTCGGCCGCCGACCTGGCGGCCCTCGCGGCCGCGGACCGGCTGCTGCTGGACCCGGACGGCGGGTGCGGGCGGGCCGAGGGGATCGCCGCCGCGCAGGGCGCCGGCCTGGTGTCCTGCACGGTGGACCGGACGGGGGATGCCGTCGAGGTGGTGGCCGAGGTGACGGTCGGTGGGCTGCCGGCGCGTCTGCCGGTCGGCCCGGCGCGGGCGAGGGCGCGGGCCGGGCCGGTGCGGGCCGCAGTCACCGCCGCCGAGGACGGCCTCGGCGGGTCGACCAGCGGCTCGGCGGCGGGCTCATGAGCCGGTCGGCGGCCCACCGTCCGCGCTCGGCTCGGGCTTCGCCCCGGAGTCCTTCTCGTGGTCCGTCTCGTGGTCCGTTTCGGAGCTCGCTGAGGGGTCCGCTGAAGGGCCTGTTGAGGAGTCTGCTGAGGGAGCCGCCGCTCCAGGGTCCACTGAGGGGTCCGCCGTCCTGGAGCCTGCCGTCCTGGCGCCTGCCGCCCCGGAGCCTGCCGTCGTGGGGGCGCCGGCCAACAGGACGTCCAGCAGTTGGACGGCTGCGGCCTTGTCCAGCGGCTCGTTCCCGTTGCCGCACTTGGGTGACTGGACGCAGGACGGGCAGCCGCGCTCGCACTCGCAGGAGGCGATCGCCTCGCGCGTGGCCGTCAGCCACTCGACGGCCCGCTGGAAGCCGCGTTCGGCGAAGCCGGCCCCGCCCGGGTGGCCGTCGTAGACGAACACGGTGGGCAGTTCGGTGTCGGGGTGCAGCGGAACGGAGACGCCGCCGATGTCCCAGCGGTCGCAGGTGGCGAACAGCGGCAGCAGGCCGATCGAGGCGTGTTCGGCGGCGTGGGCGGCGCCGGGCAGCTGGTCGAGCGGAAGGTCCGCGTCCAGCAGCTGGTCCTCGGTGACGGACCACCAGACCGCGCGGGTGCGCAGCGTGCGGGGCGGCAGGTCGAGCTTGCTCTCGCCCATGATCTCCCCGGTGGAGATCCGCTTCCGGAGGTAGCCGACCACCTGATTGACCACCTCCACCGAACCGAAGCTGAGCCGGCCCTCGCCCCAGGGAACGGTGGTGTCGGTGTCGAGCACGGAGATGGAGGTGATGTCGCGGGCGGCCGTGGTGTACGGCGGGTCGGCCGGTTCGACCAGGGCGACCGAGTTCTCCAGGTCGAGTTCCCGGACCAGGAAGGTGCGGCCCTGGTGCAGGTGGACGGCCCCGGTGTGGACGGTGGTGTGGGCGGCCGCGGCGTCCACCGTGCCGAGCAGGCGACCGGTGTCGGCCTCGACGATCTGCACCGGGCTGCCGCCGCTGCCGCGCAGGTCGACGGCGTCGGCCGCGCGTTCGCGGCGGGTCCAGTACCAGGAGCCGTCGCTGCGCCGGCGCAGCAGGCCGCGCCGTTCCAGGACGGGCAGCAGCGGTGCGGTGGAGGGGCCGAACAGCTCCAGGTCGGCGTCGGTGAGCGGGAGTTCGGCGGCTGCCGCGCACAGGTGCGGCGCGAGCACGTGGGGGTTGTCCGGGTCGAGCACGGTGGCTTCGACGGGCGCCGCGAACAGCGCCTCCGGGTGGTGCACCAGGTAGGTGTCCAGCGGGTCGTCCCGGGCGATCAGGACGGCCAGCGCGCCCTGGGCCTCGCGGCCCGCCCGCCCGGCCTGCTGCCAGAGCGAGGCCCGGGTGCCGGGGTAGCCGGCCATCAGGACGGCGTCGAGGCCGGAGACGTCGACGCCGAGTTCGAGAGCGGAGGTGGAGGCGAGTCCGAGCAGCCGGCCGGTGTGCAGCGCGCGTTCCAGGGCCCGGCGTTCGTCGGCGAGGTAGCCGCCGCGGTAGGCGGCCACCCGGTCGGCGAGCGGTCGGCCGAGCTGGTCCTGGGTCTGGAGCGCGACGAGTTCGGCGGCCCGGCGGGAGCGGACGAAGACGACGGTGCGGGTCTGGCGCTCGACCAGGTCGGTCAGCAGGTGCGCGGCCTCGGCGGTGGCCGTGCGGCGGACGGGCGCGCCGTGTTCGCCGACGTTCTCGGTCAGCGGCGGCTCCCAGAGGCCGAAGACCATCGGTCCGCGCGGCGAGGCGTCCTCGGTGACCGCCCGGGCGGGCAGGCCGGTCAGGCGCTCGGCGGTGGCGGCCGGGTCGGCGGTGGTGGCGGAGGCGAGCAGGAAGGTGGGTGACGAGCCGTATCGGGCGCAGATGCGGCGCAGCCGCCGGAGCACCTGGGCGACGTGCGAGCCGAACACGCCCCGGTAGCTGTGGCACTCGTCGACGACCACGTAGCGCAGCACCTTGAGGAAGGAGGCCCAGCGGGCGTGGGCGGGCAGGATGCCGCGGTGCAGCATGTCCGGGTTGGTGAGCACGTACGAGGCGTACTGGCGGACCCACTCGCGTTCCTCGGGCGGGGTGTCGCCGTCGTAGAGGGCGGGTCGGACCCGGGGCGGGGCGAGTTCGGCGGCCCGGCGGCGCTGGTCGGCGGCGAGCGCCTTGGTCGGGGCGAGGTAGAGCGCGGTGGCGCCGCGGCCGTTGCGGGCCTCGGTGCCGTCCAGCAGGTCGCTGAGGACCGGGGCCAGGTAGCCGAGCGACTTGCCCGAGGCGGTGCCTGTGGCGATCACCACAGTCTGACCACTTTTGGCCAGTTTCATCGCTTCTGCCTGGTGCGCCCAGGGCTGCTCCACACCGACGGCGAGGGCGGCGGCCACGATCTCGGGCCGGATCGACTCGGGCCACGGCGCATAACGCGCAGGTCGGGCGGGAAGGTGCTCCGTATGGGTGAGCCGGTCGGACCGCCCCCGGCTGGTGGACAGGGTCGTGAGCAGTGCCTCGGGCAGGCTGTGTCGGGGCGGCATGAGGACCCAGTGTGTCACCGGCGTGACGGAGAATCGTCGTAAGCCATCGTGCGGGCATGGTCGCAGGTGGTTGAATGTGGCCGTGACGGCCGGATGGCCGTGGGTCGCAGCGCCGAGGCTTGCCACGTGTGGCTGGGCGCGCCCGGGCTCGCGACCATGCGGTGGCGGCCGGCCGGCCGAGGATCGCACATGACGTAGCAAGGCAAGGTGCTGGAGGTTCCGTGGACCTGTCCCTGTCGACCCGTTCAGTCGGCGATCGTACGGTCGTCGAGGTTGGCGGCGAGATCGATGTGTACACCGCCCCGAAGCTGCGGGAGCAGCTGGTCGAGCTCGTCAACGACGGCAAGTACCACCTCGTCGTCGACATGGAAGGCGTGGACTTCCTCGACTCGACCGGCCTCGGTGTGCTGGTGGGCGGTCTGAAGCGGGTGCGTGCCCACGAGGGCTCGCTGCGCCTGGTCTGCAACCAGGAGCGCATCCTGAAGATTTTCCGCATCACCGGCCTGACCAAGGTCTTCCCGATCCACACCTCGGTGGACGACGCGGTCAACGCGACCGACTGACGCGGCCGGGCCGGCCCGTGCCCGTGGAGGCCGGCCCGTTCGTCCCAAGCGTCCGGGGTGCCGGGGCCTGCGGGCCCCGGTGCTTCCCGGCCGCCCCGGGGCCGGTTCCGCCGGCCCGCAGGGGCCGCATCGTCGGCCCCGGTCGGAGCACCCCGAAGGGGAGAGATGGCAACCGTCGAACTTCGATTCAGTGCGCTTCCGGAGCACGTGCGAACGGCCCGGCTGGTCGCCGCGGCCGTCGCGAGACGGGCCGGGGTCGACGAGTCGGTGCTCGACGAGGTACGGCTCGCGGTCGGTGAGGCCTGCTCCCGTGCGGTCGGCCTGCACCAGCGCGGTGGCATCGGTGGCACAGTCCGGGTCGCGTTGACCGACCAGGAGAAGCGTTTCCTCATCGAGGTCGAGGACGAGGCCGGCCCCGCCGCCGTCCCGGCCCCCGGCGCCGCCGAGGAGGCGGACCCGGACGAGGACACCCTCGGCCTCGCCGTGATCACCGGCCTGGTCGAGGACCTTGAGGTCACCAATGGCACGGACGGCGGCCTGATCCGGATGAGCTGGCCGGTCTCGGTCGAGTCCGTGGTGGTCTGAGGGCCCGACCTTCGGCGTGCCTCGTGTGCCCGGGTGGTCCGGGCGTCGATCCGGTCCTCTGGGACGCGTTGAAACGTTGTTGAATCTGGCGGTTCGCTGCTTCCGGCATGACCGGGTCCGATCGGTGATCGGACCCGTCGCGAGAAGGAAGCCCCTGCGGATTCGCATTCTGTGGCTGGTCGCAGGCCGGACAGGCCGCCGCCACGCTGGAGGGCACACCCACCACCGAGGCGCTCCGGGTCGAGCTGCCGATCAGCTCCTCGGTGAGCACCTGGGGCGAAGAGGTCTACTTCGGTACGCCGGTCAGCGTGCCGCGCGCCGTCCGGCCCGGCGATCCGATCCGCCCGATCCGCGTCGAGCACGCCTGAGCGGGGCCGGGCACCCGGTGGGGGCAACCCGGGGCCCGGGAACCGGTCGGCAGGCGGCGGACATCGGCCGTGTAGGTTCGACGACCGAAGACGACCGAAACCGAAAGGCTCCTCCCGGTGAACAAGCGACTGCTGGCCGTACCCGTCCTCGGCGCGCTGCTCGCGTTCGGCGCCGTCGGCTGCGGCGGCGACGACAACGGCAAGCAGCTGGAGTCCTGGGCGTCGAACGTCTGCGGCTCGGCCAAGGACCCGATCGTCCAGGCGCAGGCCGCGCTCGCCGACACCGCCCAGGTGAAGACCGGCGAGACCCCGACCGAGCTGCAGAAGCGGCTCTCGACGGACATCGGGCGGCTGGCCAAGACCAACCAGGACATCGCGGCGGCCATCACCGCGGCCGGGGTGCCCAAGGTGAAGGACGGCGCGAACCTGCAGAAGGACGCCGTTGCCGAGTTGACCAAGGCGGCCGACGGCTATCAGGACATCCAGAAGAAGCTGGACGCCGTGACCAACACCGACCAGTCGAAGTTCGCGGACGGCCTGCGCAGCATCTCGGACCAGATCCAGCAGTTGGCCTCGCTGTCCACGCAGGCGCAGGGCAAGCTGCAGCGCGGCGACCTCGGCGCGGCCATGGCCAAGCAGGACGGCTGCAAGCCCGCTGCCGCGGCCCCGGGCGGCGTGTCCGCCACCCCGAGCGCCGGGGCGCCCGGCGGGACGCCCGCGCCCGGCGCGACGGACGGCGCGAGCCCGTCGACCACCCCCTCCGCGGGCACCGACACCACCCCGGCGAGCCCGCCCGCCGCCCCGCCGACCACCCCGACCACCCCCGTGCCCAGCGCGAGCTGAGCCCGGGGCCGTCGGGCCGGCCGCCCCGGCGCCGGTCCGGAGGGTGCCCGACCCTGCCCCCGACCCGCCCCCGAAGGCGGCCCCGAAGACGGCCCCCGACCCGCCCCGGACCCGGCGGCCGCCCGGTCCGGGGCGGGGGACAATGGCGGGGTGATCAGTAGCCCCGTTCTCGACCAGACCCGCCTCGCCAAGTTGCGTGAGGCGCTGCTCGCCGCCTCGTTCACCGCCGATGGCTGCCTCGACCTGCTCGGGCCCACCGGCTATGCGGCGTTGGCCCGTAGCGAGGCCGTGCCGGCGCTCCGGGCGACCAGGGGCGGCAGCCCGCTGGAGACGCTGGTCCGGCTGTTCCTGCTCCAGCAGCCGGTGCCGTACCGGGTGGCCGCGGCCGCGCTGCCGGTCGAGGACTGCCTGGCCGACGGCTGGCTGCGCTCCGACGGTGAACTGGTGCGGGCGACGGTGGACGTCCGGCCGTACGCCAACGAGGTGGCCGGGATGGACAGTTCGGACGCCTGGGTGGTGTCCGACCTGGGCTGCGCGGTGGGTGGCGCGGGCGGTATCGGATCCGGCGAGACCGCGCACGGGGTGGCCCGCAAGGACCTGGTGCTCGGGGTCGGCGGCGCGTCGACGACGCTGGCCAACATCACCGTGCGCCGTCCGGTCCGGTCTGCGCTGGACCTCGGTTCGGGTTCCGGCGTGCAGGCGCTGCACGCGGCCCGGCACGCCGGGCAGGTGACCGCCACCGACCTGAACCCGCGTGCGCTGCGCTTCTCCGAGCTGACCCTGGCGCTGTCCGGTTTCGAGCGGCGGGAGGCGCTCACCGGCAGCCTCTTCGAGCCGGTCGGGGAGCGCCGGTTCGACCTGATCGTCTCCAACCCGCCGTTCGTGATCTCGCCGACCGGCCGGTTCACCTACCGCGACGGCGGCATGGCCGGCGACGACCTGTGCCGCAGCCTGGTCCGCTCGGCCGCCGACCACCTGGAGCCGGGCGGCTACTGCCAGTTGCTCGCCAACTGGCAGCACGTCAAGGGCGAGGACTGGCACGAGCGGCTGGCCGGCTGGGTGGCGGGCACCGGACTTGACGCCTGGATCGTCCAGCGGGAGGTCCAGGACGTCGCCCAGTACGCCGAGTTGTGGCTGCGGGACGGCGGCGATCACCGCGGTCCGGGCGGCGACTACCAGGCCCGGTACGGCGAGTGGCTGGACGCCTTCGAGGCGGGCCGGGTCGAGGGCATCGGCATGGGCTGGATCACCCTGCGGGCGAGCGGCGCGGAGCGCCCGACCGTCCGGGTGGAGGAGTGGCCGCACCCGGTGGAGCAGCCGCTGGGCCCGCACATCGAGGAGTGGTTCGACCGGCAGGACTTCCTGCGTTCGCACGACGACGCGGGCCTGCTCGCGACCCGTTACGTGCTGGCCGACGAGGTGGTCCAGGAGCAGGTCGGCGAGCCGGGCGCGGAGGACCCGGAGCACGTGATCCTGCGTCACAACCGGGGCATGCGGCGGGCCACCAAGGTGGACACGGTGGGTGCCGGTTTCGTCGGGGTCTGTGACGGTTCGCTGTCGGCGGGCGAGATCGTGGACGCCATCGCGCAGTTGCTCGGCGAGGACCGGGTGGTCCTGCGGGACCGGGTGCCCGAGTCGCTGCGGCTGCTGACCGAGCAGGGGTTCATCCGCCCGGCGGGCTGACCCGGCGCACCTGACCCGGCGCCCTCGGGGTGGTGCCCCGGTGCGGTGCCCCTGGCGGGGGCGGTCGGTGCCGGTTCACCTTCCCGTACTCCCCGGTTCGTCCGGCGGTCTCCGGTCGGCCGCCGCGCGTTGGCCCCCTGCTGTGAGGCTCTGTCCACAGGCTGTGGACAGAGCTGGGGAGCCGGGGGCCAGGGGTGGACACGACGACGGCGACGGTGGGCGGGCTGGTGCTCGCCCTCTTCGGTGGCGTGCTGCTGCTCTGGTGCGCCGCCGAGGTGCGCCTGCGCCACCGGATGCGCCGCTCGGGGGCGTCGGCGGTGGCCACGGTCGTGGCCGAGGACGAGGCGCACGGTCAGCTCGACAGCGCCCCGCTGCTCTCCTTCTCCGTCCTGCCCCCGGCCGAAGGGGCCGGAGCGGGCCGGATCGCCGAGCTGGTGCTCACCCGTCCGCGCGGACACACCCCGCTGCGCCGTCCGGACCGCTTCACTCCGGGTGCCCCGGTGCGGATCTGCTACGACCCGCGCCGCCCGAGCCGGGTGGTGCTGGCGGCCGGGGAGGTCCGCCGGGCCGCCGTCGCCGACCTGCTGTGGAGCGTGCTCGGCATGGGTTGTCTGGCGGCGGGTGCCGGGCTGCTCGTGGCGGTCAACGGCTGAATCCGGGGCGGACGGCCGACCCCGGTCGGGCTCGCCGGGAACCGGTGGCCGGCGCCCTGCGGAGGCCTCGCTGCGGCCCTCCGTGGGGCCGGCGATATTCCGTTGACAGATTTTGAAATCCGTCATTCCATCCTCCGGAACCCGCCGAAGCCCCCCTCCACGGGGCGCGAACCTCCGTCATCGGGTTACCGTTCGAGTGGCGTCGGTGAGCCCGGCAAAGTGAAAACGCGGGATCCTTCCGTTTGACAAGAGTGGCCGGGGTACGGTCACACTCCGCTGGTGGGGTCGTCGTACAGCGGCAGCCCCGGGGCGGTGGAGGGGTCGGGCGGAGCGCAGCCCGTGCTGCCGGCGCCGACCAGCCCACATAAGGACCGGGAGAGAAGAGCGAAGGTGTCCCCGAGCAGCGAGACCGCGCACGGACAGCGACTCGTCATTGTCGAGTCGCCGGCCAAGGCGAAGACGATCAAGGGCTACCTGGGCCCCGGCTACATCGTCGAGGCGAGCGTCGGGCACATCCGCGACCTCCCCAGTACCGCGGCGGAGGTCCCGGACAAGTACACCGGCGAGGTGCGTCGCCTCGGGGTGGACGTCGACCACGACTTCGCCCCCATCTACGTGGTCAACGCGGACAAGAAGTCCCAGGTCAGCAAGTTGAAGTCGCTGCTCGCGGAGTCCGACGAGCTCTTCCTCGCCACCGATGAGGACCGCGAGGGCGAGGCCATCGCGTGGCACCTCCAGCAGGTGCTCAAGCCCAAGGTGCCGGTGCACCGGATGGTCTTCCACGAGATCACCAAGACGGCGATCCAGGAGGCGGTGGCCAACCCGCGCGAGCTCAACCAGCGCCTGGTCGACGCCCAGGAGACCCGCCGCATCCTCGACCGCCTCTACGGCTTCGAGGTCTCGCCGGTGCTGTGGAAGAAGGTCATGCCGAAGCTCTCGGCGGGCCGGGTCCAGTCCGTCGCGACCCGGCTGGTGGTCGAGCGCGAGCGTGAGCGGATCGCCTTCCGCACCGCCTCGTACTGGGACCTGGTCGGCACCTTCGGTACCGGCCGCACCCCGGCCGACGCGGCCAACCCGGAGACCCTCGGCGCCCGCCTGTCCTCGGTGGACGGCAAGCGGATCGCCACCGGCCGCGACTTCGGCTCGGACGGCCGACTGAAGGCCGGCAGCGCCAACACCCTGCACCTGGACGAGCAGGCCGCCCGGCAGCTGGCCGCCGCCCTGGAGCAGACCGCGTTCAGCGTCCGCAGCGTCGAGTCCAAGCCCTACCGCCGCTCGCCGTACGCGCCGTTCCGCACCACCACGCTCCAGCAGGAGGCCAGCCGCAAGCTGGGCTTCGGCGCCAAGCGGACCATGCAGGTGGCCCAGAAGCTGTACGAGAACGGCTTCATCACCTATATGCGCACCGACTCCACCACGTTGTCGGAGACCGCGATCTCCGCCGCCCGCGCGCAGGTCACCCAGCTGTACGGGGCCGACTACCTGCCGGACGCCCCGCGCACCTACGCCAGCAAGGTCAAGAACGCGCAGGAGGCGCACGAGGCCGTCCGCCCCTCCGGCGACCGCTTCCGCACCCCCGCCGAGACCGGCCTGACCGGTGACGACTTCCGGCTCTACGAGCTGATCTGGATGCGCACCGTCGCCTCCCAGATGAAGGACGCGGTCGGCCAGTCGGTGACCGTCAAGGTCGGCGGCGCGTCCGCGGACGGCCGTGACGTCGAGTTCTCCGCCTCCGGCAAGATCATCACCTTCCACGGCTTCCTCAAGGCCTACGTCGAGGGCGCGGACGACCCGAACGCCGAGCTGGACGACCGCGAGCGCCGGCTGCCGCAGGTCGTCGAGGGCGACCCGCTGGCCGCCGAGCAGCTCACCCCCGAGGGCCACGCCACCAAGCCGCCGGCCCGCTACACCGAGGCCTCGCTGGTCAAGGAGCTGGAGGACCGGGAGATCGGTCGCCCCTCCACCTACGCGTCGATCATCGACACGATCATCCAGCGCCGGTACGTGTTCAAGAAGGGGACGGCGCTCGTCCCGTCCTTCCTCTCCTTCGCCGTGGTCAACCTCCTGGAGAAGCACTTCGGCCGGCTGGTCGACTACGACTTCACCGCCAAGATGGAGGACGACCTCGACCGGATCGCGGCCGGCGAGGCCAAGTCCGTGCCGTGGCTGAAGCGCTTCTACTTCGGCGAGGGCGACGGCCACACGACCGGCGGCGCCGCCGAGGCCGGCAACGGCGACGGCGACCACCTGGGCGGCCTGAAGGAACTGGTCACCGACCTCGGCGCGATCGACGCCCGGGAGATCAGCTCGTTCCGGATCAGCGACGACATCACCCTGCGGGTCGGCCGCTACGGCCCGTACGTCGAGCGCGCCTCCGACGTCGAGGGCGAGCCCGGCCAGCGCGCCGACATCCCCGACGAGCTGCCGCCGGACGAGCTCACCGTCGAGCTGGCCGAGGAACTGCTGGCCAAGCCCAGCGGCGACTTCGAGCTCGGCCCGGACCCGGTCAGCGGCAACATGCTGGTCGCCAAGGACGGCCGCTACGGCCCCTACGTGACCGAGATCCTGCCCGAGGGCACGCCCAAGACCGGCAAGAACGCGGTCAAGCCGCGCACCGCCTCGCTGCTGAAGACGATGTCGCTGGACGCCGTCACCCTGGAGGACGCGCTGCGGCTGCTCTCGCTGCCGCGCGTGGTCGGCGCCGACGCCGAGGGCGTGGAGATCACCGCGCAGAACGGCCGCTACGGCCCGTACCTCAAGCGCGGCACCGACTCCCGCTCGCTCACCGACGAGGAGCAGATGTTCACGGTCACCCTGGAGGAGGCCCTGGCCATCTATGCCCAGCCCAAGCAGCGCGGCCGGGCCGCCGCCGCCCCGCCGCTCAAGGAGCTGGGCACCGACCCGGTCAGCGAGCGTCCCGTCGTGGTCAAGGACGGCCGCTTCGGACCGTACGTGACCGACGGCGAGACCAACGCCACGCTCCGCAAGGACGACGAGGTCGAGACCATCACGCCGGAGCGCGGCTACGAGCTGCTCGCCGAGAAGCGGGCGCGCGGGCCGGTGAAGAAGACGGCGAAGAAGGCCCCGGCCAAGAAGGCGACCGCCAAGAAGGCGACGGCGACCAAGACCACGGCCACCAAGACCGCGGCCGCGAAGAAGACCGCCGCCAAGAAGACCGCGACGAAGGCGACGGCGACGAAGGCGACCGCGGCGAAGAAGACGGCGGCCAAGAAGACCGTTGTCGGGAAGGCCACGGCCACCGACGAGGGCTGATCTCCTCCGGATCCTCCGGCAGGGGCTCCGTCGGTGCCGCTGCCAGTGCCTTCGCCGGCGTCTCCGCCAGTGCTTACGGGCCCGCGACCCCACCCCGGGGACGCGGGCCCGAGGTCGGTCGGACGGTGTGCGCGGAACGTCACAACCCGGTGATGAGCGGGATCCGGAACCCCGTTCATCTCATTCCGGTCAACCCCAGCCCGCTACGCTGACCGTATGACGAGCGAGGAGCAGCCCACCCCCAGCGCCGCCCCGGCCGCCCGCGACGCCACGTCCGGGCTGCCCGAGGTCGCGCCAGCCGGGACCCCGGTCGAACGGGCTCGCGCGCTGCTGCGGACGCGCCCCTACCGGCGCGTGTGGACCACCCAGCTGATCGGCGGCACCGCCGACCGGCTCGGCCTGCTGGTGCTGCTCGCGCTCACCGTGATCGCCGTCGCCCTCGGCGGCCAGTTCGGCGCCTTGCCGCGCAGCCTCGCCTTCGCCGTCACGGCGGTCCTCGCCGTCCGGCTGGCGGCCACCGGGCTGGTCGGCGTCGCGCTGCTCGGACCGGTGCACCGACTGGTCGCCGGCCGGCTGGACCGGCGCTGGACGCTGTTCGGCGCCGACGCGCTGTGCGCCCTGCTGATCGGCCTCGCCCCCTGGTGGACCGTCTGGCTGGGCTCCGGCCCGAAGCCCTCCGGCGGCGCCGCCTACGTCCTGCTCGCCACCGTGTTCGTCACCGGTGCCGCCGAGCGGGTCCGGGGGATCGCCAAGGACGCCGCCGTCCCGGGCCTGCTGCCGCCCGCCGATCCGTACGCCCCCGCCGCCGAGCAGCGGCCCGCCGCCGCCCACCTGGACACCGTCCGGAGCATCGACCGCTTCACCGGTTGGGCCACCCTGCCGCTCGCGGCCGCCGGCCTGGTCGCCCTCACCCTGCTGAACAACATCGGCGCCGCTCTCGGCTCGGACTGGCTCCGGGCCCACCAGGTCACCTTCGCCGCGCTCGGCGCGGCCGGCCTGTTCGCCGCCTCGGCCGCCCGCGACTACCTCCAGCAGCTGCCCGTCGGCCCGGTGGCCGTCGCCCCGCACTCGCCGCTGCAGGGCCTGCGCGCCCCCACCGACGCCACGCCCGGCCCCGCGCTGAGCAAGGGCCGCACCGGCAGCGCCCCGTACTTCACCTTCGCCGTCGCCGCCGGGTACGCCTCGATGGCCGGCGTCGCCGCGCTCGCGCTGCTCACCGCCGCCGAGCACCGGGCCGGGCCGATCGGCTACGGCCTGCTGGTCCTCGCCGCCACCGCGGCGCCCGCCCTCGGCTCCCGGCTCACCCGGGCCACGCTGCCCGCGCTCTCCCGCCGCCGCCTGCTCGCGCTGGCGCTGCTCACCGAGGGTGTGGCGCTGATCCTGGCCGGGCTGGTGCTGGACTTCGTCCTCGTCCTGGCCCTCACCGTGCTGGCCGGCCTCACCGCCGGGATCGTCGTCTCCGCCGGGCGCACCCTGCTCGGCCAGGAGGTCGAGGAGGCCCGGCTGCCGAAGGTCACCGAGCACCTGTACGCGGTGCTGCGGGTCGTGGTCGGCGCCGCGCTGGTCGTCGTCCCGCTGATCGCCGCGGCGTACGGGGACGTCGAGTACGGCACGGTCGAGCCCGGCTCGTTCACCTTCATCCACGGCGGTGCGGCCCTGGCCGTCGCCACCTCGGGGCTGCTCACGCTGGTCCTCGCCGCCGGCGTCCTGCTGCGGACCGACGACCGGCGCGGCACCGCGCCCTTCGGCCGGGACCTGTTCGACGCGGTGCGCGGCGCCGTCGGCCCGGCCCCGCGCCAGGGTGCCGGCACCGGCTTCTTCATCGCCCTGGAGGGCGGCGACGGCGCCGGCAAGTCCACCCAGGCCCAGGCGCTCGCCGAGTGGATCCGCGGCAAGGGGCACGAGGTCGTGCTCACCCGCGAGCCCGGCGGCAGCCCGGTCGGCCAGCGGCTGCGCGGCCTCGTCCTGGACGTCGGCAACACCGGCCTGTCGCACCGCGCCGAGGCGCTGATCTACGCCGCCGACCGGGCCGAGCACGTCGAGAACGTCATCCGGCCGGCCCTCGCCCGCGGCGCCGTGGTGATCACCGACCGGTACATGGACTCCTCCATCGCCTACCAGGGCGCCGGACGCGACCTGGCCGCCACCGAGGTCGCCCGGATCTCCCGCTGGGCGACCGGCGGGCTGCTGCCCGACCTGACCGTCGTCCTGGACGTCGACCCGACCAGGGCCCGGGAGCGCTTCACCGAGGCGCTCGACCGGCTGGAGTCCGAGCCCACCGAGTTCCACCAGCGGGTCCGGGCCGGCTTCCTCGCCCTCGCGGCCGCCGACCCGGCGCGCTACCTGGTCGTCGACGGCAGCCAGGCCCCCGGCTTCGTCACCACCGCCATCCGGCACCGGCTCGACCGCGAGCTGCCGCTCTCCGAGCAGGAGAAGGACGCCCGCGCCGAGCAGGAGCGGCTCGCCCGCGAAGAGGCCGAGCGCCGCGCCGCCGAGGAGGCCCGCAAGAAGGCCGAGGCCGAGGCCGCCGAGCGCAAGCGGCAGGAAGTGCTGGCGCAGCTGCGGGCCGAACAGGCCGAGCAGGAGCGGCTGGCCAAGGAGGAGGCCGAACGGGCCGCCGCCGAGGCCCGGCGCAAGGCCGAGGAGGAGGCCCGCCGCCGGGCGGAGGAGGAAGCCCGCCGCCGCGCCGAGGAGGAGGCCAAGCGGAAGGCCGAGGAGGACGCCCGGCTGGCCGCGGAGGCCGCCGAGCGCAAGCGCCTCGCCGACGAGGCGGCCGCCCAGGCGGAGCTGCAGCGGCAGCGGGAGCTCCAGCGCGAGGAGCAGCGCCGCCGGGCGGAGGAGGCGCTGCAGCGGGCCGAGGAGGCCCGGCTGGCGCAGGCCGCCGCGCTCGCGGCCGCGGCTGCGGCGGCGCAGACGGCGGCGGATCGGGCGGCGGCGGGGTCGGCCGGCCTGGCCGGTTCGGTCGGTTCGGTCGGTTCGGCCTCGGGCTCGGCTGCGGGTCAGGCTGCCGGTCCGGCCGCTGGTCCGGCCGCTGGTTCGGTTCCCGGGGATGCCGTGACCACCGAGCTGCGGGCCGTCCGGGACGTCCCGGGGGCGGGGCCCGTGGGCACTCCCGGGCCCGGCGGCACCGACGAGGCGACGCGGGAGCTGTCGCTGCGGGACAGCCAGGCGGCCGTCCGGGCGGCGGAGGCCGCCGACGCGACCGCCCAGCTGCCGGTCGTCCCGCCGACCGCCGTGGACGAGACAGCCGTGCTGCCGAAGGTCACGGAGGAGGCGGACCGGACCGCGGTGCTGCCGCGGATCGAGCCGGGACGTCCGGCGCCGGGGCGTTCTTTGTCGGAACGTTCTGTGTCGGAGCGTCCGGCACCGGGCCGGGTGGAGCCGGGCCGTGCGGGGGCGGGTCGTACCGAGGCGGGCCGTACCGAGGACCGGGTGCCGCCGGGGCTGTGGCGCGAGGAGCCGGTGGACAGCACCCGCGAGCTGCCGGTGGTCGGCGACGAGCCGCAGCCCGCCGACGAGTCGCAGGCCACCGCCGAGCGACCCCGGCCGGAGTGGGCCGAGGAGACGCCGATGGACGACCTGCCGAGCCTCACCGACACCCTGCTCGGCTCGCGTGACGAGTGGGCGCGCTGGAATCACGGCGGCCCGGCCCCGCAGGACCCGCGTGGCGGCCAGGACCGGCCTGCCCCCGGGGGCGACCAGGGCGGGGTCGGCGAGGGCGGGGTCGGCGAGGGCGGCGGCAAGGGCAAGGGCCGTCGCTGGGGCCGTCGGGGCTGACCTCGGGCGTGCGGCGGTACGGACGACGGTAGGACAGCGGTACGGACGACGGGCGGCGTCGTCGGGGTGGAGAGCCCCGGCGGCGCCGCCCGTCGCCTTCGGTGGCGGGGCGCCTCCTCGGTGGCGGGCGCTCCGGAGCGCGCCGTGGCTGTCGGAGCGGACACGTATGCTCGACGGCGGGGAAGAGGCGCCGGGAGCGCTGCCGTACGGAGCTTGGGAGCAGCAGTGGCCGTCTGGGACGACCTGGTGGGCCAGGAGCGGGTGGTCGAGCAGCTGACCGCCGCCGCCCGGTCGGCCGGGGCGACGATCGCGGCCGGCCGCGGAGCCGGCCCGCAGCCGGGCGGGAACGCCTCCCTGATGACGCACGCCTGGCTGTTCACCGGCCCGCCCGGGGCCGGGCAGGTCACCGCCGCGCGCGCGTTCGCCGCGGCCCTCCAGTGCACCAGCCCGGACCTCGCGCTCGGCGGTACGCCCGGCTGCGGGTTCTGCGACGGCTGCCACACCGTGCTGGCCGGCAGCCACGCCGACGTCAAGTACGTCCGGACCGACGGCCTGTCCATCGGCGTCGGCGACATGCGCGAGCTCGTGCTGCGCGCCTCCAGCTACCCGACCGGCGGCCGCTGGTCGGTGATCCTGGTCGACGCCGCCCACCGGCTCACCGAGGCCGCCGCGAACGCGCTGCTCAAGGGCGTGGAGGAGCCCTCCCCGCGCACCGTCTGGCTGCTCTGCGCCCCCTCCGTCCAGGACGTGCTGCCGACCATCCGTTCGCGCTGCCGCCTGCTCGTCCTGCGCACGCCCGCCGCCGAGGCCGTCGCCGACATGCTGGTCCGCCGCGACGGCGTCGACCCGGAGACGGCCCGGCTGGCCGCACTCGCCGGGCAGGGCGACGTCGAGCGCGCGCGCCGCCTCGCCGTCGACGACCAGGCCCGCACCCGCCGCGCCGAGGTGCTGCGGATCCCGCTGGAGGTCGGCGACATCGGCGGCTGCCTGGCCGCCGCCCAGCGTCTCGTCGACACCGCCAAGGCCGACGCCGAGGCGCTCGCCGAGACCCAGGACGCCAAGGAGACCGACGACCTGAAGGCCGCCTACGGCGCCGCCGAGGGCAGCAAGGCGCCGCGCGGCATGGCCGGGGCGGTCAAGGAGCTGGAGAAGCGGCAGAAGAGCCGGGCCACCCGCACCCGCCGGGAGACCCTCGGCGTCGCGCTGCTCGACCTGCTCGGCTTCTACCGGGACGTGCTCGCGCTCCAGCTCGGCTCCAGCGGCACCCTCGCCAACGAGGACCAGCGGCAGGCCCTGAACCGGGTCGCGCAGGACGGCCCGCCGGAGGGCACGCTGCGCCGGATCGAGGCGGTGCTCGCCTGCCGGCAGGCGCTGGACCGCAACGTGGACCCGCTGCTCGCCGTCGAGGCGATGACGGTGGCGCTGCGCGCGGGCTGAGCTGCGCCGACCTGCCGACCTGCCGGCCCGCTGGGCCGCTGGGCCGTTCGGGGTGGGATCGTCGGGCCGGGTGCCCGGCGTAGGCCTCCCGGAGCCGTCCCGTTGTCCCACCTTCGAGTGAACGATCGATACGCGCCGGGCACACCCGCGTGCGACCGTCCGCCCGTTGTGCACGCTGGGGGCCGACTGTGCCCCGGTGCCGGGGCCGTCGCCCCCGTACGGCACCGGGTCCCGTCCGGCGCCGGCCCTCCTCCCGAGGCGGTGCGTCCCATGGTTCGTTCGCTCCTCGTCATCCCCCTGCTGATGGCCGCGCTGGGTGGGATCTGGCTGGCCCGCGGCGCGGTCCAGCGCTGGCGCGACCTGCGCGCCGCCGCGACCTACGAACTGGCCGGTGAACGCTGGCCGATGCTGGTGCGGGCGGCCGGAGCGATGATCTGCGGGGTCTGCGTCACCGCGTTGACGCTGCTCACGGCGCTCGGGGCGTTCGGCGGCCTGACCCCCCGCGGCCAGGAATCGGACCGGGCCGAGTCGATGGTCGACGCGGCGGGTGCGGGCCCTGGCGGGGGACCGGCGGTCCGGCAGCAGCCGGCGCCGCCTGTCGTGGCGGAGCCGGCCGCAGCCTCCGGCGCCCCGGCGGCCGCCGTGAGCCACTTCGACGGCGTCGGCCAGCCGGGCGGCGGCGAACTGCTGCAGTCCGCCGTGCCCGGCCCGGACGGGCAGCCGCGCACCGTCCGGGTCTGGCTGCCGCCGCAGTACGCCAAGGAGCCGAACGCGCGCTTCCCGGTCGTCGTGATGCAGGCGGCCACCCCGCGCAAGACCGCCGACGCCGAGGTCCCGGACGTCTTCGAGGGCCTCACCGCAGCCCTGCAGACCGGCCGCGCCCGCCCCTTCATCCTGGTCGCCCCCGAGGCGCCGAACGGCACCGCGCACCCCTGCGACCTGGTCGCCGCCGCGCCGGCCGCCGTCGCCGACGACGAGACGCTGCGCGCCGCCATCGCCGCCTCGTTCCGAATCCTGGCGCCCGGCCCGGCCTCCTGGGGCACCCTCGGCGTCGAGGGCGGTGCTCCGTGCGCGGCCGCCGCCGGGCTGTCCCGCCCCGATCTGTACGGCGCCGCCGCCGCGGTGTCCGGCCGCTACGACGCCGCCGCGCTCACCCAGGCCGGCGCCGAGGCCCCGGCCGGCAGCGCGGCGAAGCTCCTGCTGGCCGCCGCCAAGGCCGACACGGCCGGGCTGGACACGGCCCGCAAGCTCCAGGCCGCGCTCCAGGCCGGGGCCGGACCGGCGGCCAAGGCCGAGGTGAAGATCTCCGACAACGTGCAGGACTACACCCCCGACCGGGAGCGGATGCGGCTCGTCCGGCAGGCGGCGCAGTACCTGGCCGACGCGCTGGCCAAGGCGTCCTGAGCCGCCGGCCCGGACGGGGCGTCGCCGCCCGGTGCCCGTGGCGGGTGCCGGGCGGCGTGCTGTGGTGCAATGCGAGTCGGGTCGCCGGGCGACGACCCTGGGTGACGATCGAGAGGGCTCGGATGATCGCGAGGGGTCGGATGAGGGCCACCGGGCGGGTACTGGCCGCGGCGCTCGCCGTCGGGCTGCTGGCGGGCGGGTGCGGTGCGGGTTCGTCGAGCTCGTCGAGCTCGTCGGGTTCGTCCGGTCCCGCTGGGGCGGCCTCGTCGGACGCGGCCGGGGCCGTGGAGTCGTCCACCCCGGCCCCGCCCGGGGTCACGCCGCTGGAGCCGCTGCCCGCCGCCGTCCCGGCCGGGCTGGCCCCGTACTACGCGCAGCGGCTCGACTGGCAGTCGTGCGACGGCGGGTTCGAGTGCACCGCCTTCCGGGTGCCGCTGGACTACGACCGCCCCGGCGACGGCGACCTCACCCTGGTGGCGGCCCGCGCCACCGCCGTCCCAGCGGGCTCGGGTTCGGGTTCCGCGGAGGGGGCCGGGGGCGGCCGGCTCGGCTCGCTGCTGCTCAACCCCGGCGGGCCCGGCGGCTCGGCGGTCGAGTACCTGGAGGCCGCCGCCCGGACGTACGACAGCGGCGTGCGCGCCCGGTACGACCTGGTCGGCCTCGACCCGCGCGGAGTCGGCCGCAGCAACCCGGTCACCTGCCTGAGCGGCGCCCGGATGGACGCCTACACCGCCGTCGACCTCACCCCCGGCGACCAGCACGGAATCGACGCGCTGATCGCCGCCGACAAGGAGTTCGCCGAGGGCTGCCGGCAGCGCGCCGGGGCGGCGCTCGGCCACCTCGGCACCGTCGAGGCCGCCCGCGACATGGACGTGCTGCGTGCCCTGCTCGGCGACGAGCGGCTGAACTACGTCGGCAAGTCCTACGGCACCTTCCTCGGCGCCACCTACGCGGGGCTCTTCCCCGGCCGGGTCGGGCGGCTGGTGCTGGACGGCGCGGTGGACCCGTCGCTCGACTCGGTCACCGGCAACCGCACCCAGGCCGGCGGCTTCGAGACCGCCTGGGCCGCCTTCGCCAAGGACTGCGCCAAGCACGAGGACTGCCCGCTCGGCCGCACCGAGCAGCAGATCGGCGATCAGCTCACCGCCCTGCTCGCCACCGTCCAGGCCCATCCGCTGCCCAGCACCGACCACGGCCGCCGACTCACCGCGGCCCAGGCGACCACCGGCGTCATCCAGGCCATGTATGCCGACTTCCTCTGGCCCAAACTGCGCACCGCGCTCACCGACGCCAAGGCCGGCGACGGCACCGGCCTGCTGAGGCTCTCCGACTCCTACTACGGGCGCGAGGCGGACGGCTCGTACCCCAACCTGATGTTTGCCAACACGGCGGTGAACTGCCTCGACCTGCCCGCCCCGTTCGCCGGGCCGGAGGACGTCCAGCGCGCCGTGCCGGACTTCGAACAGGCCTCGCCGCACTTCGGCCGCGACATGGCGTGGATGGCGCTGGCCTGCACCTACTGGCCGGTCCGGGCCACCGGCACGGCGCACACCATCCGGGCCGCCGGCGCCGCCCCCATCGTCGTCGTCGGCACCACCCGCGACCCGGCCACCCCGTACGCGTGGGCCCAGGCGCTGGCCGGGCAACTGGAGTCCGGACGCCTGCTCACCTACGACGGGGACGGCCACACCGCGTACGGGCACCACGACGCCTGCGTGGACGGAGTGGTCAACCGCTACCTGCTGGCGGGCGAGGCACCGGAGCCGGGCAGGCGCTGCGCCCGGTAGGCGGGATGGTTTCCGCTTCAACCGACCGCCGGTGCGACGTTACGATGAGCGCCCCCCGCCCTCATCCCCTCCCCGGAGCGCACCGTGCTCGGAGTCAACGACCTGGCGACGTACGTCCTCGGCGCCCTCGTCATCGTCCTACTGCCCGGCCCCAACTCCCTGTACGTGCTGTCCGTCGCCGCCCGCAAGGGCATCCGGACCGGCTACCAGGCCGCCGCCGGCGTCTTCGTCGGCGACCTCACCCTGATCAGCCTCACCTCGCTGGGCGCCGCCTCCCTCCTCAAGGCCAACCCGGCCGTCTTCGCCGTGGTCAAGCTCGGCGGCGCCGCCTACCTGCTCTGGATCGGCTACGGCATGCTCCGCGCCGCCCGCCAGCTCTGGCGCGAACGCCGGACCGCCGACAACCCCGACAACCCCGCCGCCACCGCCGAACCGGCCGCCGAACCCGTCGAGCGCCCGTTCCGCCGCGCCCTGGTGATCAGCCTGCTGAACCCGAAGGCGATCCTCTTCCTGCTCTCCTTCTTCACCCAGTTCGTCGACCCGGCCTACGGTCAGCCGGCCCTCTCCTTCGGCCTGCTCGGCGGCATCCTCCAGACCTTCAGCGTGCTCTACCTCTCCCTGCTGATCTTCGCCGGCACCACCCTCGCCGCCACCTTCCGCCGCCGCAGGCGCCTCTCCGCCACCCTCACCAGCGGCGTCGCCGTCCTCTTCGCCGGCTTCGCCGCCAAACTCGCCGTCTCCTCCGCCTGACCCCCACCCCCGCCAACCGGGTGTGGATCACCCGCGAAACCTGTGTAGACTGGCCCGCGTTGCCACCACGCGTGACAACGGCGCCGCCTTAGCTCAGCTGGCCAGAGCAACGCACTCGTAATGCGTAGGTCGCGGGTTCGAATCCCGCAGGCGGCTCTGTAGAAGCCCCAGGACTCACTCGCCGTGACCTGGGGCTTTTGCCTTTTCTTGGTGTACGGGCAGGCGTGTCGGCGACGCGCTACAAGATCGCTTGCGTACGCGATGCGTGAGCGCGGGTGTTGATCTTGGTCTAACCCTTGGCCTTCTTGGCCTTGAACTTCGCCTTCTTCGCGGCCTTCCGCTTCGCCTTCTCGGCTTCGGCCGCAGCCTTCGTGGCGGCCTTGGCGTGAGCCTCGGCTTCGGTCTTCCGTTGAAGGGGGACGAGCTTCGCGGCAGCCTCGGCGGCATCCTTGGCGATCTCGGGCAGGACGCTGGTGTAGATGTCCGAGGTGATCTTGATGGAGGAGTGGCCGAGCATTTCGGACACCACCTTCATGTCGACCCCGCCCGCGAGCGCGAACGTGGTTGCGCCACGGCGGGGATCGTGTAGGCGGATCGGCGGCAGGGCTGACGCGGCAACGAGGCTCTCGCGACCCCTTGGCAGCACGTCACCAACGCCCTCGACACCTTCACCACAGATCACGACACCATGGCGGCGGGTATCCCTGCGAACGACTTCAGTATGTACATGGTGCCTGTAACCGGAATCATCGGCACCATCATCGGCTACTGGTTCGGGCAGGGAGACCGGCTAAGAGCTTCAGTCGGAGTGCTCGAGACATCGAGTGCACTACCTACCCCGCCAAGCCGCAGGGCTTGAGGGCGGAACGGTCAGTGATGGTGGGCAGAGAGCGGTCTGAGGCCTGCGGGCGCTTTGGAAGACTGGCATTCCGCCGCCATGTGGGTCGGACCGTGTCACGATGGCGGTCGGTCACTACGGGGGAGCAATGCGGGACGCACTCGTCGAGGACTTGGATGCTCGGCTTGCCGGGTACGCCTACCGGTCGGAGACGGAGCCGCTACTCGATGAAGCAGGGTATGAGGCTGCCATGCGACTCATGGCCCTCGTCGCCGAGGAGGTTCAGGGGTCACGCAACGTCGACACCGAAGCTCTGTACACAGCGGCTGTATTCCACTGGGCACGAGCAGGTGTGCTTGGCGATGATGGTCGCGCGCAGGTGGAGCACGAGATGGCGATCCATCTCTTCGGTCTGCTATTCCTTGCGGACCACAGGAAGGTCCCGCGTGAGCTCTGGCCCAGGCTGGTACAGGAGACCGGGCACGACCCATGGGCCGATCCGCTAGAGCATGCGGCTGACCTGGTGGGGGACTTCGAGGAGCAACAGGACTGGGCTGCTCTGGACGAGGCCCTTGAGCTGCTGCAGTACATTCCCCGGGGTGGGGACGGTGCCTACCAGGACACCCTGCTGGGCTTGGTCCACCAGTACCGTGCGACAGCGTCGGCTCGGGACGACCGGTCGCGGCTGGCCGACGCGGACCGGTCCGTCGAGCTGTTGAGCGCTGTGGCGGCGCTGCCGAAACCGTCGGCTTCGCAGACCGCCACGCGTCTGCTGACCCTCGGCACTGCCCACGTCGGCCGCTTCAAGCTGACCGGACGCCCGGCAGATCTGGCCCATGCCGCGCGCTCGTACCGTCGGGCCCTGGAGCTGGCAACACCGGGGTCTATCGAGCAGGTGTCGGCGATGATCGGCGTGGGGACAGGGTTCGGCCGCCAGGCCGAGGTACCAGGCATCGAGCAGAGTGACGTCGTCGCCCAGTTGCTGGAGGCGGTCGACTGGCTACGTCGGGCAGCGGATCTCGACCAAGAGCACGGTCGGCGGCCGGATCGCACGAACCTGGCCAAGGCGACCGGGTTGTTGCTGGAGAACTCCCTCCGGCTGAGGCGTGCTGGTGCGGCCGCCACCGACCGGGGCACGGAGGACGCGGCGGCTCCGGCACCGCCGCCGACTGAGGCCGAGGCGGCGCAAGCACATAGCCTGATCACTCTCGGCGACGAGGTGGACCAACGGGTCATCACCGAGCAGGAGGCGCTGCGGAGGGTCGGTGAGTCAGGCGGCGAACTGTCGGAGACCGCCGTGCGAATCGTGGTGGCGGGGGCCGTCGACCTGGTCAGGATTGGCGCGCCCTGGCGAGCGGTTGCCGTGCTGACCCTGACCTTGGCAGCGGCTGAGCGGCGTTGGGGGACCGATCGGGACGGTCCGTGGTGGTGGGTGGCGGACGCGTACGTCGAGGCGGCCCGGCTGGCCCTGGCCGAGCAGCCGGACGCTGCGCTGTTCCAGCACGCGCGCGAGGTGGCCGGCCGGCAGATCGACGAACTACGCGGTCATGACGTCGTGCGGGATGTCGCCGAACTTGCCGAGACCCTGTTCGCGGACGGTCTGTTGTGTCTGACCCCGTACACCGGGGGGCTGGCGGACCTGTCGTTCGCCTCGGCCCAGCAGCTCCGGCGTGACCGCGAGGACCGGTACATGAGTGTCCACACCGCTCGGTGGGAGGGTGTCACCATGCCGGACCCGCAGCATGCAGTCGAGGAAGCCGTGGCCCGGCTCGAGGAGGCGGCGGTACTCGCCACCGGCCACCGGCGCGGCCGAACGCTCAAGGCCCTGGTCGAGGCGCTCTCCATGCTCGCCGGTCTGACCGGGATCTCGTACGACCAGGAGGCGAGGGCGGCGGCCCGGGAGGCTGTCGGGACCCTGGACCCGTTCCGCGACCCGCTCGGCTACCTGTACCTGCTGCGGATCCTCGCCCTGCTCGGTGAACTGTTCCTGCCTCGCGGGCTGGACGGCCTGCTGCCGGTACCGCTGGACGAAGTCCGGGAGCGACAGGGCGAGCACGAGGCGGCGAGCGTGTTCACCGAGGCACTGGTCCTCGTGGCCGAGATGGGGCGCCGGGATCTGGAGGCGGCACTCATCGAGGCCGCTGACGGGGCGGGCCTCCGGCTCCGGAAGCCCGACCAGCGGCGGGCGCGCTGGACCAGTGAGGTGCACCTGCTCCACGAGGACACGCTCGGCTGCCCAGTGCCGGGCGGGATCCGGGCCGTGACGGAGGAGCTCACAGCAGACCCGACCCGGGAGCCGGGCGAGCGGGCCGCGGCGCTTGTCCACCTCGCCGCGCACTGTGGCGAGGATGACGAGCAGGCCTTGGGCCGAACTCTGATCCTGGAGGCCGCCCGATCGGCTCCGGACTGGGTGGACCAGCACGTCGAGATGGTGGCGCACCTGTACGGCCGCTTGTCCTACGACCTGGCCGTACGCGCCGACCGCGCGGCGGACTGGGTGACGGCGGCCGAGTGCTTCGCCGTGGCCGGCGCGCAGTACACGATGTGCGACCAGGAGGACCTGGCGCTCGACGCCTTCGAAGCCGGGTTGGCATGTGTCCGGCGTTGTGACCATCCGGCGGCGAGCAGTGCTGCCAGCGCACTGCTCGGCAGTATGACTTCGCTCCGAACGAGCACGGACGAGGGAATCGCCTGGAAGTTCCGAGAGCTGTACCTCTCCCTCGGCCACCTCCTCTCTGCGCACGCCCGCGTTGATGCGGCCACCGTTCTTCTGCTGCACCAAGTGGCCAAGGGCATGGGCTTCGCGATCGCGGCCGAACGCTCCGGTCCGTTCACCCCGTCACGTGCGCTCGCCGCCGCGATCGACCGAGCGAGCCTCGACGCTGCCCAACCGCCGCCTGCGGAGAGGTCGCTGAGCCCGGACGACGCCATCCTCTGCTACGTCGGCATCGGCGAGGCCGAACCCGAGTGCGGCCCTGGCGCCCGGCAGCGCAACCTGCAGCGGGCCGTCGACCGCCGGATCAGCATGGAACTCCACCAGACCCGGAACCTCCCGCGAAACGCCTTCCTCGGTCTGGACGAAGTCCAGGCGCTGCTCCCGGAGGACACGGTGCTGCTGTCGTTGTTCCTCGGGCAGTTCCCGGGATCGAACGCGACGGACCTCCGCACCGGGACGGTGGGCCTGGCGGTGACGCGCGAGGAAGTGCGCCTGCGGACCGTCGCGTTCAACGACGTCGGCGGGGATGTGCTCCGCCTCACCCGCGGTCTCCACACGATGCTGATCCACCCGGTGGCCGGCCCCGTTTCCGTGCTGAGGCAGGCCGTCACCTCCGATCCGCTGCACCGCTTGGTGAGCCGCGAGGCGGGCACCGCTCTGGAGTACTCCAGCGCGCAATGCCTGGCTGGTTTCGCGGAGCTGATGGGACGTTGGCAGGACGAAGGCAAGCGGCATCTGTGTATCTGGCCGAACGGGCCACTCCACTTCATCCCCTTTCCGCTGCTTCCCGTCGCAGACGGGCTGGTGGCGGACGAATGGACCGTGACGCAGCTTTCGAGCCTCGCCTCGCTCCGCACCACCACTGCGGAGCTGACGCCGCACACAGCACGCCATGAGTTCGTGGCGTTCGGGTCGGCGACCGGCGGTGTGCGGCACGGCCTGGTCGCCGAGACGGCGTTGGAGCACCATGCATCCTCGGTGGCGGCGTCGATGCGTGGCCGAGCCGTGCTCGGAGCCGCCGCCACGCCCAGCCGCTTCCTGCGCGAGCTCGGCACCTCGCGCTACGTGCACGTCGCGGCGCATGGCGCGCACAATGAGTGGGCCTCCTGGTACCAGTGTCTCTTCCTGTCGCCCGATCCCGACAACGACGGTCGGGTCTTCGCGCACGACATCCTCAGAACCGACCTGCGTGGCGTCGAACTCGTCACCATGAGCTCGTGCGAGTCGGCCCTGGGCCGCTACGACGTAAACGACAACTTGCGCGGCCTGCCGGCAGCCTTCCTGGCCGCCGGGGCCTCGGCCGTCGTCGGATGCCTGTGGCCGGTTCATCCGGACGTGGCCACGGACTTCTTCGCCGAGTTGTACCGACAGCTGACTGGCAACGGCGATCGTCGGTCCGCATTTCGTGCCGCCCAGTGCCACACACGCACCAAGCACCCCGCGTACCGGGACTGGGGTTCGTTCTGCTTCATTGGCGACTGGCGCGCGCCGCACACACCTCGAGGAGTAGCGCAGTGAACCACATCATCATCGACGTACCTGTCCTCAAAGACGTCGAGCTGTCTCCGATGCCGCGGCTCAACACCCCGACCACGTCAGCCCCGTTGCGCGGCCGGGTGTCCCTGGGGGTGGCCGCGGTGCGTCGGCTCACGGCTGAGCAGGCGGCCCAGGGCGACGAGGAGTGGCTCGACTTCCTGGAGTCGGAGTCCGCCCACAGCGACTACCTGCTCCTCAGCCTGGTCTGCGCCTTCCGGCCGTCCGACAACGACGACCCGTTCGTCGACGCTGGCCTCGGCATCCGCTTGGAGGCTCCCGACGAGCCTGCAGACCGACAGCCGATCGCCTGGTCCATTGCCCCGAAGAAGCGCCTCGCTCCCGCCGGTGGAGTGGGTGGCCGGATCGCGCTAACAGCCAAGCTCGCCATCGTCGAGTCCACCCTGGAGGTCACCCCCAATCAGCAACACGAGCAGCTGTTCCTGGTGGGTATGGGTGAGCGTGACAGCGACCCCGAATGGCGGTTCAAGGCGACGAGCTCGGTCCCCTTGATCGGAGACGAGACGGTGACCGTCGTGGTCAAGGCCCCAACCGGAGCGGCTGTGCGGGCCCACGTCTCCGTCGCGGCCACGGTTAGGCAGCGGCGCCTCGGTTTGATTCCCTACCGCGCGGACTTGCCGCCCGCGCTACAGACAATCGATCTTCAATGAATGACCTATCCGAGCCGTGCGATCGACGCGCCGCCGCAGCGAGCTACGACTAACGGAGTGCGTGAGCGGACGGCGCGGCACGTGCCGGTTCGGGCGAGATCGTGGATCACGGCGCTGGAGGGCGCTCATGATCGCTCTCGGTGGACATCCGGTGGTCAGCCGTGCAGCGAGTGTCCACGCTGGTGGACGCGGGCCTGTGTTGCGCGACGGTCGGGCTAGAGGATGGCCCGTAGCAATCCGACAAGGATCTGGCTCTGCCGGGTCTTCTGGGCCGACGTGCCGTTGCCCGTCGAACGTACGAACTCATCCAGAGCGGGCGCCCGGACGCCGGCGATCCGCTCCCTGGCCACGTAGGCGCGGGTCGTCTTGCGATCCCGGCCCAGATACCGCCCGATCGCCGAGATCGACCGTCCCCGCTGGCGCAGCGCGTGGGCGTCCGCATTGTCCTCCCTGGTGAACATCAAGGCCCCCGAACTGGCCGCACGCCATGCGCACGCAGGCTTCCGCCCGGCCACGACCACCTCGACACGTCGGACAGGGCTACATGAAGGGCGGGGAGATCAACTGAGCAGGTTTGACCGCCGTTTGAGCAGCACCTAAGGAATCCCGCAGAGCGTCATCAAGTCGGGTAGCAGTCCGTTGGGGGAACGGGCCGATCATTGTGGCGGTCCGCCTTATAGGGGGGAACGATCTCAGGTCTCTCATCTTCCATCGTGTTCCTGCCCAGCTCGGTCAAATGCTCGCTGGAGTCCGCCGCTTCCTGACTGATTGGTGCATCCCTGTCGATCGCGGTGGCAGCCTGCCCAAGATGCTGTGGGCGGTCTGAACAAGGAGGCGTGCATGCGGGTGGGGTCATGGCGAAACTGACGGAGGAGCAACGGCAGCACCGGGCCTCAGCGCGGGCCCGTCGCGAGGCCTTGGCCCGTGAGGAACGGCACCAGCGGGACGAGGAACGGCGCCAGCGATGGCGACGCGAGGGCAAGTACCTCAGGTGGGAGGAGTACAAGGCCGGCGTGCCATGTCGCGGCTGTGGGCAACCCCTGCTTGGGCAAGCGGGCGATCGGTCGCCCCAGTCGCCAATGACAGATCAGGAGCGTCAGGAACGTGACCTCGCCGAGAAGCAGTTTCAGGAGCGGCACGGCGAGTGTCATGAGGGACGCTGGGGTATTTCGGGCTCTCCGGTACTGCACTGCTTCGGCTGCTGTCCCACGCCGCCGATGGGCCCGAAGCAGGCCGAAAAGATCGCGAAGATCCTCTTCTCCTCGCGGCCGGAGGACCGGAAGAAGGAGCTGGATGTCTGGAAGCTGACGCTGACCTGCGACCACGTTAAGGAGACGACACAACACCGCGACCATAGCTACTACTCGCTGGGGATCGCTCGTTGCCCGGAGTGTGAGGTCGACAGGGGAGTGGTGTCCAGCGAGCGCATCGGGCCGCTCTGCGACAACGACGTCGCGCGCAAGCCCGGTACGCCTGGTCCGGTTGAGCGGGAGCGTCTTGCCGCCGAGTTGACGTCTGTGGAAGCGAAGCTCAAGCGTCAGCAGAAGACCGCCGCTGCTACACAGAGCCGCATCGACGAGATCAGGGCACAGCTCGCTGCGGGTGCTGACGACGGAGACCGAACATGACTGCCGCAAATCGGGCCCACGGGACCCACGTGGAGTCGCCGGTCCTGACGCTGGCGGAGGCTGCGGTCTATGTACGCAGGACGCCGAAGGCCATGTACGGCCTGCGTGACCGAAGGTCAGGGCCGTCGAGCTTCCGGCTGGCCGGCCGCGTGTACTACCGGCGTACTGCGCTCGACGCCTGGCTTGCGGAAGGTGAGGCCGGCGACTCTCGCTCGAACCTGAAGCTCGACCCGACGCGTAAGTCGCCCGAGCTGCGCCGCAGCCGTTCAACATGACTGGATCGCCGGGCCTTTCACAAGGCGCCGACCCTCGCGGCCGTGCGCCATTAGAGTGCTTTGCGGCGTGACGATGTGAGCAACTCACGGGAGTAGACATGGATATGACGTCCGCCGAGCTTGCGCTGGCGGCTTTGAGCGGCGCCAGTGGAAGCCTTAGCGAGGCTGTCGTGACGGATCTGTGGCGTCGCCTTCGGAGCCGCTTCTCCAACGACAGCCAGGCCGTTGCCGCACTGGATGGGCGGGACAGTAGCGATCCGGATGCGGTCGCCGTGCTGACCGAGGCGCTGCGTCGTGAGGCCGCAGCGGACCCGAACTTCCGAAGCGAGATGGAGGAGTGGCTGTCTCGCCTGGTCTTGCCAGCCAGTGGCATCGTCAACTCCGTGCGGGACTCCCACGGCCTGAACGCGCCGGGTGCTACGTTCAATGGCACGGTGAACATGTCCTTCGGCTCAGGTGAGCAGGCACGATGACGGCGCCCCCGCCCCTGCCAGATCGAGACGCACCAGCGAATGCCGTCATTGGCTCGACAGGCCTCAACGCCCCGGGCGCGGTCTTCCATGCTGCGGTCAACATCAACTTAGCAACGGGACTCGCCAAGCCGACCCCGTCGGTTGAGGAACTGCTCGCGCTGGGATCGGTGGAGGCGCCGTACGGCAGGCTGCCGGAGGCCGTGCTGGGCCGGGACGGGATCCTCACAGTCCTTACAGTCCTCACACCGACCGGAACGGTGGATCATCCACGCATCCAAGTCGTCTCCGGAATGGGTGGGGTGGGCAAGACTACGGTGGCTCTGTCTGTAGCAGACCGGGCTAGGGAGACCGGGGTCGAGGTCTTTTGGATCCAGGCCGGATCCGCAGCGGCCGTGGCCGACGGGATGCGGCACATTGCCCTCCTAGCCGGCGCTCCGACCGAGCATGTGACCCATGCCTGGGAAAAGGGCGGGCGGCCCGCCGCTGATCTGCTCTGGCGACATCTCGCGACCCTGGACCGCCCTTGGATGCTCGTCTTCGACGATGCCGATGATCTCGATGTGCTTTCGTGTCCAGGAACGGCACTGGCAGACGGCACGGGCTGGGTCAGGACCCCAGTTGGCAGGTCACAAGGGGTCCTGGTCACCACCCGCGACAGCAACAACCGATCCTGGGGCAACCGGGTCGCAAGCTTCCACCGCCTCGAGGTGCTTGAACTCGAATTTGCAGGCCAGGTTCTCCAGGAACTGGCTCCCGCAGCGGGGGACATGGACTCCGCCGTGGCGCTGGCCGATCGCCTCGGCTCTCTGCCGCTCGCGTTGCACTTGGCGGGCACTTACCTGGCTATGGCACACGGCGACCCGCTGGCTGAAGCCGAGACCTTCGCTGAATACGTCGATGCTCTTGACGATTCCCCACTGTTCCTCGACGACGTACACGAGGGTGTGTACGGGGATCTGCGAAGCGAGGAGGAACGTGCCCGCCGGACGATCGCTGGTACCTGGGAGTTGTCCCTCGCCCTGCTCGAACGGCAGGGGACGGCATCGGCGCGTGGCTTGTTGCAGTTGTTGTCCTGTTTCGCGCCTGCCGCGCCCTTGCCGAAGGTCTTGATCGATCCGTCCACGATTGCCGCCTTGGGGATGTGGCCCGAGGACCTACCGCCTAGGGCAATCAGAGCAGCGATGGGCGGCCTTAGCCGCTTTGGCCTTATCGGACTCAATGTGCGCTCGGCAGAGCCTGTGTACCAGATCCATCGACTGGTGGCCGAGGTGTCGGTTGCCCCGCTCCTATCGGCCCCTCTGGACTACCGAGAGGTATGGGATTCGGCTGCCGACCTACTTGTAACGGCCACTCCGTACCTGGCGAATACACGGGACCCGAGTTCCTGGCCAACCTGGCAGGGGCTCATCCCACACTGGCTAGTCGTGATCAATCGGTTGCCAGAATGGGACACCGCTGCCAATGAGCGTCTCGGCAATGTGTTGCTTTGCGTTGGGGTTGCTGTGGCCTATCTGAGCGTCCGGGGCGACTACGAGGCGGCGTGCCGATTGGCCGACGAAGCGCTGGCGCGAGCCGAATCCGAGCGAGTAAGCCCCTGGATCGGCGTCAACATCCGTCGGCACAGGGCGATCGCGGTTAAGGAGATGGGCGATCTAAAGGCAGCCGAGGCCGAACTCGACCGCATCGTGAGGGAGTGCGTCAGGCACTTCGGAGAGGCTGACCCCACGACCCTTACCGTGCGATACGAACGGGCAAGGGCCGCATCGCAGCGAGGGAAGCTTGAGGAGGCGGAGCGAGAGTACGCCGAGGTGATTCGCCATGAAGCCCGGCTGTACGGCGCAAATGCAGCGAATACACTTCGATCGCGACACGGCCGCGCGATCTGTATCAGAAGCATGGGGCGCTTTGAAGAAGCGGCGGACGAGGGGCGCCAAGTACTAGAAGGGCTGCGGACTGAGTTGGGCGAAACGCACCCAGATGTCCTCGAGGCCCATCACGAGTTCGCGATCTCCCTTCGAGATCAGGGAGATAACGACCGCGCAGCGCAGGAATTCCGCCGGGTACTTGAACTGGAGGAAGAAACATTCGGAGTCGATCACTCGTCCACGCTGATCACCCGCTCCAACCTTGCAACCACGCTTCTCCTGCGTCAGGAGTTCAGTGAGGCGGAGGGCGAGATCAGGGCTGTGCTGGACGCACGCACCCGCATCCTGGGCCCGGATCATCCCGACACGCTCGACTCACGCCACAGCCTGGCCGTAATGCTCATGCGGCGAGGCGAGCTCGATCCGAAAAGCGCCTCGGCGGTCTTCGAGCAGCTGATCGAGGCGCAGAAGAAGCAGCTCGTTGACGACCATCCCAACGTGCTGGCAGGTCGTAGTAGTCACGCTGCGGCACTGCGATCCATCGGCGACATGGTGGAGGCAGAGTCGGAATTCAGGTCAATCCTGGCCGCGGCGACCGCGCGACATGGAAGGAATCACCCAGTCACACTCAATGCTCGCTTTGACTGGGTGATGGCCTTGGGTCGCATGGGGCGAACGGATGACGCGGTATCCGAGATGCGTCAGGTCCTGACGCTTCAGGAGCAAGTCCTCGGCGGCTCCCACCGGAACGTCGCTAACGTCCGCGCGTCGCTGGGCACGCTCCTGCTCCAGCAGGGAAGCCTTGCCGAGGCGGAGGAGCAACTACGCCAGGCGCTGAACGCCCTGGCAGAGGACGATGGTGGCCGATTGGACGTCCGACACGATCTCGTGGCGGTGCTACACGCACGTGGTGAGCTTAGAGAAGCGATTAGTCAGCTTCGAGAAATCGCGGACGACGAACAGCGGAGGTCTGGGCCCGCGCATCCCGACACAATCACTGCCCGTAATAGTCTCGGGGTCGCTTTGAAGGATTTCGGCGAATTAGAGGAGGCGGCGAGCGTCTACCGTGAAGCCCTCGTAGACGCGGCGGATACGCATTTGGAAGACCAGCCTGCAGTCCTGATGCTGCGCCATAATCTCGCCGTTGTGATGCGCATTCAGGGTGATCTAGATGGGGCTGAGAAGGAGCAGGCGTCTATCCTGGAGGTGCAGGAACGTCGACTCGGAGCTGAGCACCCAGAGACCCTAGCCACGCGGCTGTCCCTCGCCCGTATTCTCGATGACAGGGGGATCACTGCCGAGGCGGAGGACGCTTACCGGGAGATCCGCTCAGTGTGTGCTCGTGTTCTTGGCCCCAATCACCGTCAGACTCTCTCTGTCCAGGGAAACCTGGCCTTCCTGCTGCTTGGCCAAGAGCGGGTCCCCGAGGCAGAGGATGAGTATCGAGATGGGCTGGAGAGATGTCGGAGCAGCCTAGGGGAAGATCATCCAGCGACCCTGACGATGGGACACAGTCTCGCCATTGCCGAGGCAATCCAGGGGAAACTTGCAGAGGCTACTTCCCTGCTCCGTGGGGTCGTTGAGCGTCGCGGTCGCACACTGGGGATGGACCATTCCGAAACTCTGGCAGCACGGGAGGACCTCGGTAAGACCCTGTACCGGGCAGGGCAGCCGGCGGTGGCTGCTGAACTGCTCAAGGAAGTGGCAGAGGGCTGGTCTCGGGCGCGTGGCGCGGATCACGACGAGGTCTGGGAGGCGCGCTACCGACGAGCCCAGTTGCTCTGGGAGGCAGGACACCCTCGCGTGGCGCAAGAGGAACTGGAAGCGCTGCTGCTCCGTACCTTGGAGACCCGGCCCGATGGGGATCGGCGCATCACGGCGCTGCAACGGGTGCTGATGGCCGTGAGGGCCGATGACGCAAGTTGCTAGGTCGGGGCAGTGTCATGTTGGTACAGGCAGATCTGCGTGAGCGATGCGTGAGCGGACGGCGTAGCACGTGCCGGTTCGGGCGGGATCGTGGATGACAGCGCAGCGCCCTGACCTGTGGGTTCATCATCAAGTGATCGATGCTGGCAGCAGTCATCATGATCACTCTCGGGCCCGTCATGCGTAGGTCGCGGGTTCGAATTCCGCAGGCGGCTCGGGAAGACGGAAGGCCCAGGTCATGTGGTTTATGACCTGGGGCTTTTGCGTGCGTGGGGTGGGGCGGGTTATTGGTCGAGGTAGGCGAGGACGGCGAGGACGCGGCGGTTGTCGCCGTCGGTGGGGAGGAGGCCGAGCTTGGTGAAGATGTTGCTGATGTGCTTGGCGACGGCCTTCTCGGTGATGAAGAGGCCCTGGGCGATGCCGGCGTTGGAGCGGCCCTGGGCGAGCCATTCGAGGACTTCGCGTTCGCGGTCGGTGAGGCTGCCGACGTTCTCGTCGCGTTCCTTGCGGACGAGGAGCTGGGAGATGACGTCGGGGTCCATCGCGGTGCCGCCGTCGGCGACGCGGCGGATCGAGTCGAGGAACTGGGAGCCGTTGGTGACGCGGTCCTTGAGCATGTAGCCGACGCCGCGGCCGCCGCTGGCGAGGAGTTCGCGGGCGTAGAGCGGTTCGACGTACTGGGAGAGGAGCAGGACCGGGAGGTCGGGCATGGTGCGGCGGGCGGTGAGGACGGCGCGCAGGCCCTCGTCGGTGAAGTTCGGCGGAAGCCGGACGTCGACGACCGCGACGTCCGGCTGCTGCTCGGTGAGGGCTGCGAGGAGGTCGGCGCCGTTGTCGACGGCGGCGACCACCTCGTGTCCGTAGGCCTGGAGGAGGCGGATCAGGCCGTCCCTCAGGAGGAAGTGGTCTTCGGCGAGGACAATACGCACGGAAGCTCCATCGTCACCATGGTCGGGCCGTTGACGGGGCTGTTCACGGCCAGGACCCCGTCGAACGTGCTGAGTCGTCGCTCGATGCCGCGCAGGCCGGTGCCCCGGGTGGCGTCGGCGCCGCCGCGGCCGCTGTCGGTCACGGTGATGCGCAGCATGCCGTGATCGTAACGGATGTCGATCCAGGCCCGGTCGGCGCCGGAGTGCTTGGCGACGTTGGTGAGGATCTCCGAGATCGCGAAGTAGGCGGCGGACTCGACGGGCATCTCGGGGCGGCCGGGGAGGTCCACGACGACCTCGGTGGGGACCGGGCAGACCATGGCCAGCGCCCGCACCGCGTCGGCGAGTCCGCGGTCGGCGAGGACCGGCGGGTGGATGCCGCGGACCAGGTTGCGGATCTCCTCCAGGGCCTTGGAGGAGGACTGGCGGGCCTCGATGAGCAGGGCCCGGACGGCCTCGGGGTTGGTCTCCAGCAGGTGTTCGGCGGCGTCCAGGGTCATGCCCATCGCGACCAGGCGGGCCTGGGCGCCGTCGTGCAGGTCGCGTTCGATCCGTCGGATCTCGGCCATCTGGGTGTCGACGGCGGTGCTGCGGGTGGTGGTGAGGTGCTGGATCCGGCTGGCCATCAGTTCCTGCTCGCTGGGGGCGAGCATGGAGTGGGTGTACAGGGCGTGCTTGCGGACGGCGCGGGGGGCCATCCACAGGGCCAGCGGCAGTTGCAGGACGCCGAGGACGCCGGCCAGCACCGCGGTGGCCTGGCCGTCGATCGGGATGAACTGGTACCAGAGGCCGTCCCACTGGATCGACAGCGGGACGCCGAAGAAGGCCAGGAAGATGCCCCAGAAGCCGCTGAGCAGGACGGCGATCGGCATGAAGGCGAGGAAGCCGCCGGCGATCGGGTCGGTGAGCACCCAGGTGAACTCCCGCTTGGTCTGCGGGTCGCTCATGATCCAGCGGTAGCGGGCGACGGCCCCCGAGGCGCCTTCGGGGGCGGCCGGCAGGCCGCTGGGCGGGCCGGGGATCTGCACGCCGGACCAGCGCTCGGACAGGCCGCGCTGGCGGGCGGCCAGTGCCCGGACGCGCTCCATGGCCCGCGGCACCAGGCCGAGGCCGGGGCCGACGAGGGAGATCGCGCCGGTGACCCCGAGCGAGCGCCCGAAGGCCGCGATGGACATCCAGCAGAGGGCCAGTGCCCGCCGCAGCCCGGTGAATCCGGCGGGGACGGAGAATCCCCTGATCTCGACCGCCGAGGGGCTTCCCCCGAGCTTCATCGTGCGGTCCATGACCCGCTCCTCTCTGTGCCGTTCGCTGTGCCGCGGCCGTGGTGGCCGTGTGACCATTCTGGCGGGGACGGCGTGCCGGAATCGGTAGTAATAACCCCCCTCTTGCACGACCGGAGGGGGAGGTTCTTCTACCTGGCGGCGGCGGTGACGTCGGCGGGCGGGCTCAGAAGCCGTCCGAGCCGCCCTCGGCGGTGTCGGGGGCGGCGACGAAGAGGGACAGGGTGTCCGCCACGCAGGCCGCGTGCTGCTGGCCCTCGACCTCCACCGTCATCCGGACCGCGGCCAGGTGGCCCATCGGGGTCTCGCGGACGCTGGTGACCTTGGCGCCGCCGCGGACCCGGGCGCCGACCGGGATCGGGCGGGGGAAGCGGACCTTGTCCAGGCCGAAGTTGACGCCCAGTTTGACGTTGTGGATCTCGAAGATCGCGCGCATCATCGCGGGCAGCAGGCCGAGCGTCATGTAGCCGTGGACGATGGTCCCGCCGAACGGGCCGGTGGCGGCGCGCTCCGGGTCCACGTGGATCCACTGGAGGTCGCCGGTGGCGTCGGCGAACTGGTCGACGCTGTGCTGGGTGACGTCGAGCCATTCGCTGTAGCCGAGGTGCTCCCCGGTCGCCCCGGTGAATTCGGCCAGGTTGGCAAAGGATCTCATGCGGGTGATTCTGGGCGGCCGTCCATGGCGCGGACAAGGCGTCGGGGGGCCGGGGGGCCGTTCGGTCAGCGTGCCGTCAGTTGGCCGTCAGCGGAGGGGGCGGGGCGGCGGGAAAGGCCGGAGGCCCGCCGGCGCCGGGAGCGCGGACGGGCCTCTGGGGCAGGGCGGGGAGGGTTCAGCCGTAGCGCTTGAGCTCGTGGAAGAAGTCCGGGACGGTGTGCAGCTGCCCGGCCGCGAGGACGCGGTCGTAGACGTGCTTGGCGACGGCCATGTCGAGCACGCCGAGGCCGAACGGGGAGAAGACCACCGGCCGGTCGGACGGCGGGGTGATCTTTCCGGTGAGCACGTCGTAGAGCGTGCCGGCGACGAACTCGCGGTGGCCGACGCGCTGTTCGGCCAGGTGCGGCGAGGTGCCGGCCTTCATGCAGTGCTCGATGTCGTCGACGACGTTCCACGAGTCGAGGACGATCTCGGGGGAGAGGTCGCGCAGCGAGACGTGCAGCACCAGCGGGTTGTGCGAGAACCACTGCGGGTCCGTCACGTGCGGCTCGCCGGCGATGGTGGCGAAGACCACCAGGTCGCTGGAGCGGATCAGGTCCTCGGCCTTGTCGTGGACGGTGACCTCCACGCCCTCGCCCTCGGCCCGGCGCAGGTAGTCGGAGAAGCCCTCGGCGTGCTCGGCGGACAGGTCGTGGACGCCGGCCGCAGTGAAGTCGAAGCCGTTGGCGGCGAGGTAGGTGTGCACGTAGCGGGCGATCAGGCCGACGCCGAAGAAGCCGACCCGGGTCGGGCGCTCGCCGCGGGCGTCGGCGAGCCGGGCCGCCGCGAGGGCCGCGGAGGCGGCGGTGCGCGCCGCGCTGATGATCGAGCTCTCCAGGCAGGCGAACGGGTAGCCGGTCTCGGCGTCGTTGAGGATCAGGACGGCCGAGGCGCGCGGGAGGCCGGCCGCCACGTTGTCCGGGAAGCTGGAGATCCACTTGATGCCGTGCACGCCGACCTCGCCCTTGACCGAGGCCGGCAGCGCGATGATCCGGGAGGACGGGCGGTCGGGGAAGCGCAGGAAGTACGAGTCCGGGTTGACCGTCTGCCCCTCGCCGTGCAGCCGGTACGCGGCCTCGACCGTGGCGACGACCTCGTCCTCGTGCCCGTTGAGGGCCTCGTGCACCTGGGCGCCGGAGACCACGGCGAAGGGAGGGACCTGATTCATGGGAACAGTGCTCCTGGTCGGAGGGGTGCGGATCGGAGGGTGGGGAAACGGGAGGGGGAGCGGGTCAGCCGATGCGGGCCAGGCCCTTGGCGCGCTGCCGCGCCCGCCCGCGCGAGACCACCAGCGGGTCCCAGTCCGGGCCGCGGTCGGGCAGCCGGGAGGGGTCGCCGAGCACCGCGCCGCCGAACACCTCGCGCAGCAGCCCGCGGCCGATGATGTCGGAGGCGGCGGCCATGCCGCTGTTCGCGACCGCGGCGATGCCGCTGCCGTAGCGGACGCTCTGGCCGACCACGTACAGGCCCTCGACCTCGGTGCGCACGTCCGGCCGCTGGTTGGAGCCGCCCCAGCTGGCCATGCCGTACGGGGTGCCGCCGGTGGCCCGGATGTAGCGCTCGTGGGTGAGCGGGGTGGCCGTCTCCAGGTGGGTGATGCGCTCCCGGAACGGGCCGATGACCTTCTCGGCGGTGGCCAGCATGACCTCGGTGAGCTGCTGCTTGCGGGCGAGGTAGGCGGCGTTGCGGCGGTAGGGCTCGCCGTCGGCCGGGCCGCCCTCCAGGCCCCAGAACCCGTAGCCGGGCGGCAGGCCCGTCATGAGCTGGAAGTTGCTGTGGCCGGGCGGGCAGACGGCGGTGGCGCCCGGGTCCTTGAGGGAGGCGAAGGAGAAGGTGAGCGCCGGCACCGAGTCCATCGAGCCGTCCCGCGCGTACCGCTCCAGCATGGCGGCGTGCGCGCCCTCCATGTCGTCGCTGTCGTGCCACCAGAGGTTGGCGTTGGGCAGGCCCGGCAGTTCGGTGTCGAGCCCGATGTACACCGAGACGAAGGAGCCGCGCATGGTCGCCGCGCGGGTGCGGGCCACCACCTCGGCGGGGAAGGCGTCCTCGCCGCCGCACAGGTCGAGGACGGTGCGCCGGTAGTCCGCGTTGGAGATGACCAGCGGGGCCGAGACCCGCTGCCCGTCGGTGAGTTCGACGCCGGTGGCGCGCCCGTTCTCGACCAGGATGCGGCGGACGTCGCAGCGGGTGCGCAGTTCGCCGCCGTGCGCCTCCAGCGCCTCGACGAACGCGGCGACCATCGCCTGGCCGCCGCCCTCGGGGTAGTACGCGCCGCGCAGGTAGTGGTCCATCATCGAGGCGTGGTGGGCCAGGCTGATGCCGTCGGGCATGGTGCCGTAGTTGCCGGCCTGCGCCGCGAGCAGCGTGCGCGCCTTGGCGGAGAGGCCGAAGTGGCCCAGGGCGTCGGCGAAGGTGCGGCGGGACCAGCGCATGGTCTGCGGGGACTTGCGGAACAGGTCGACCAGGGACTCGCCGTTCAGGCCGGCGCGGGTCGAGCCGGCCACGTTCTCGGCGAGTTCGAGGAAGCCGGCGATCCGGTCGGCCTCCTCGGGCAGGGCCTGCCGCAGCCGGTCGCGGTAGGCGTCCCAGCCGGCCGGCACGTCGACGGTCGCGGTGGGCGTGATGATCCGGTCGAAGCCCTGCTCGTTGTCCATCGGCCGGAACCGCACCCGGTCCAGGACGCCGAGGCCGGCCAGGATCGCCGGGAAGTGCCCGTCGGGGCCGCAGTCGCCGAGGTAGTGCGTGCCGACGTCGAACTCGTACTTGCGCCGGCGGCGGAACACGTGCGCGTTGCCGCCGGCGATGTCGTGCTGTTCGAGGACGAGGACGCTGCGCCCGTCGGCCGCCAGGTAGCCGGCGGTGGTCAGGCCGCCGATGCCGCTGCCGACGACGATCGCGTCGTAGTGGTCGCGCAGTCCCTGGGCCCCCTGCATTCGTGCTCCCATCAGAACGTGCCGCCGCCGTGGATCTCGAAGACCGACCCGCTGATGTAGGCGGCGCGGTCGGAGACCAGGAAGGAGACCAGGTCGGCCACCTCCTCGGGCTTGCCGGCCCGGCCGAGGGCGACGTTCTTCAGCATCCGCTCCACCGCGGCGTCGGACATGTCGCCGACCATGTCGGTGGCGATCAGGCCCGGCGCGACCACGTTGGCGCGCACGCCGCGCGGGCCGGTCTCCTTGGCGAGGGACTTGGTGAAGCCGATGATGCCGGCCTTGGACGCGGCGTAGTTGGCCTGGCCGAGGTTGCCGTAGATGCCGGACACCGAGGACAGGTTGACGATCGATCCGCTGCGGCGCTTGCTCATCGCGAAGGCGGCGGCGCGGCACACGTGGTACACGCCGTCCAGGTTGGTGCGCAGGACCTGGTTCCAGTCGTCCTCCGGCATCAGGATGACCGGGCGGTCCCGGGTGATGCCGGCCGAGGTGACGGCGGCGTCCACCGGGCCGACCTCGCGCTCGGTGCGGTTGTACCAGTCGCGGACCTGCTCCGGGTCGGCCACGTCGCACTGGGTGGCCGTGATCCGGGTGCCGAACTCGCCCGCCTGCTTGGCGAGTTGCTCGGCGGCGTCGGCGTTGGAGCGGTAGCAGAAGGCGACGTCGTAGCCGTCCTGGGCCAGGCGCAGCACGATGGCCTTGCCGATGCCCCGGGACCCGCCGCTGACCAGGGCGATCACGCGTGCTCCCCGAAGAGTCTCAGGACGGCGCAGCCCACCGCGCCGTCACGGTCGACGGCGGACACCAGGGCGATCCGGCCCCGGGCCGCCGGGTCGGCCTCGGCCACGCCGAGCACCGCCTGGATCTGGAAGGACGCGGAGGCCGCGCTGGTGTCGCCGAGCAGTTCCATGGACGGGACCCGGCCCAGTGCCTCGGCCGGCAGCAGCGCGGCGAGCGCGTCGTACTCGGCCCGGCCGGCCGCGGTCGGCGCGGCGCACGGGACGGCGGCCCAGACCTCGTCGGCGGTGACGCCGGCGCGGGCCAGGGCGCGCTGCACGCACGCGGTGACGGCGGCCTTGGGGTCGTCGTCGATGTCGACGCGGGTCTCCACGGCGAGCACCGCGGCGAGCGCCGGGCGCTGGGCGGTGCCGGCGTGCTCGACGACGAACAGGCCGCAGCCCTCGCCGAGCAGCGGCGTGGAGTCGCCGGCCGCGACGGCGGTGTGCTCGATCCAGGCGTGCGCGGCGGAGAACTCCTCGGCCGAGCCGACCAGGTACTTGGTCGCCCGGCCCTGGCCCATCAGGCGCCGCGCGTAGTTGAGGGCGAGCAGGCCGCTGACCCGGCCGCCGGCGACGGTGGTGTTGGGGCCCTTGAGGTCGTGCCGGATGGCGGTGGCGCCGGCGGCGTGGTTGAGGCTGCCGAAGGGGATGCGGCCGGCGTCGACGTGGAAGGGCAGCGCGTTGGTGTAGGACTGCTTGAGGAAGTTGGTGACGTTCTCCAGGCTGCCCATCGAGATGCCGAGGACCACACCGGTGCGGTCGTCGGTCTCCACCACCCGGTTGCCGTCGGCGTCCTTGAGCAGGCCGTCGGAGGCGACCAGGGCCAGCGCGGTGAGCCGGTCCATCTTGGCGGTGCCGGTGGGGCCGAGCAGGCCCTTGATGTCGAAGCCGGGCACCAGGCAGACGTCGGGCGACGGCAGCGTGCCGAGCGCGGCGTCCGCCTTGACGGCGGTCTTGGCGCCGGCGCGCACGCCGGACGCGAAGTCCTGGCGGGTCAGGCCGTACGGCGACACGGCCGACCAACCGGTGATGACGAGTGTCTCCGGCGGCAGGGCCGCCGGGGTGGCTGCGGTGGTCATCGTCAGACTCGCTCTCCGTACGTGCCCAGAATCAGGATGGCGTTGTTGCCGGCGAAGGCGCTGGAGTTGTTCTCCACGATCCGGACCTCCGCGTCGACGGCCTGGTTGGGCACGACGTCCAGCGGGCAGTCGGGGTCGGTCTCCACGTGGTTGATGGTCGGCGGGATGAACTGGTGCTCGATGGCGAGGCTGCAGGCGATCGCGCCGAGCGCGCTGGCCGCGCCCATCGAGTGGCCGAGCATCGACTTCACCGCGACGGTGCGCGGCGGTGCGTCGCCGTACACGTCGACGATGGCGGCCGACTCGGTCTTGTCGTTGGCCTTGGTGCCGGTGCCGTGCGCGGAGATGAAGTCGATCTCGTCCCGCTCGACCCCGGCGTCGTCCAGGGCGAGCCGGATGCCGCGCGCGATGCCGTCGCGGTTCGGCGCGGTCGGGTGGGCGGCGTCGCAGCTGAGGCCGTACCCGAGCACCTCGGCGTAGATGTGCGCGCCGCGGGCGAGGGCGGACTCCAGGCTCTCCAGGACGAGGATGCCCGCGCCCTCGCCGGTCAGGATGCCCTGGCGGTTCTTGTCGAACGGGCGGACCACGTCCGGGGTGAGCGCGCCGAAGCGCTTGAACAGCGCGAAGGCCTTGCGGCAGACGGCGTCGGCGCCGCCGCACAGGGCGATGTCGACCTCGCCGGAGCGGATCGCGTCCAGCCCGTAGCCGATCGAGTAGTTGCCCGCCGCGCAGGCGGTGGTGATGGTGGTCGGCTCCACGTTCGGCATCCGCAGCTCGCGGGCGATGACGGTGGTGAGCCGGCCGGCGTTGATCCGGCGGGACAGCACCGGGTCCATGCCCTCCGGGTCCCCGGCCGCGATCTCCTGCTCGACCAGCACGCCGATGTCGTGCCCCTCGCCGTCGGTGGTGCCGACGCTGATGACGGCCTGGCGCTCGCCGAGGTCGGCCTCGGTGAGCCCGGCGTCCTCCACGGCCATCCGGGCGGCGGCGACGGCGAACTGCCCGGCGCGGCCCATGTCGTCGAGGGGGACGTTGCGGATCCAGCGCTCCGGCTCGAAGTCGGGGACCTCGCAGGCGATGTTCTGGCCGAACCCCTCGGTGTCGAACCGGGTGATCGGCCGCGCACCGGAGCGGCCGGCCCGCAGCCCCGCGGTGTACTCCTCGACACCCGTGCCGATGCTGGAGATCGCCCCGAGGCCGGTGAGGACGACCCGGCGGCGGTCGGCCGGCACGCCGGCGCGGGGTGCCGCTGGTGACTGTGCGGTGGACATGGGACTCCTTAAGCAGTGGGATGCCTGCGGGCGGGGGTTCCGGTCCCGGAACCCGCCCCGATCACCAGCCGGCGGCCGTCGCGGTCACCTGGTACGTGGCCTCCACGTTCACCATCTTCGGCAGCTCGTTCATGTCGATGACGATGGAGTACTCCATCTCCAGGGCGCTGAGCACGTCGATGAGCTTCAGCGAGTCGGCGCCCAGCTCGTCGACGAACAGCGCGGTGTCGGCGAACTCGGTGTGCACGTCGATGTTCTCGGCGATGATTTCGCGGATCCGGGTGAGACGCTCTGGGGCTACCGTCGTCATGCTCGTTTTCCTCCGTTTTTGCGGGTGCCCTGTGCGGGCGCCCTGGGGTGCCCGGAAATCGGGCCTCTGAGCAGCAAATTAGTCAGGCCCGATGACGGGTCGATGACGTCCAACTGACCGCTCACTGACGGGTCCTGGCGGGGTGTCGCGTGCCTGGTGGGGAGGGGTGTCGGGGACAAAACGGCCGCCCGCCGCACCGGCGGGCGAAGGCCCTGGGGGTGCGGCGGGCGGCGGGGTCGGAGCCGTCCGGCGGCGTTCTTCCGGATTCCGGGCGCGGGCCCGGTCGGTCAGCCCTGCTGCTGGAGGCTGAGCGGGCGCATGTCCGTCCAGTTGCCCTCGATGTGGGCGACGGCGGTGGCCCGGTCGGTGGCCTCCAGGGTCACCGACCAGCCCTCCGGGACGGCGGCGAAGGACGGCCACAGGGAGTGCTGCCCCTCCGCGTTGACGAGGACGAGGAAGGTGCCGTCTTCGCGGTCAAAGGGGTTCGCCATGACTGTTCTCCAGATCTCGGGATCGCGGGACGTGCCGGGTTGACCGGGCGTCAGGTGGTCGGGGTGCCGGTCGGGCTCGCGGCCAGGGCGGCGAGGGCGTGTTCGACGACCGCGCCGATCGCCGCCGCCGGTGCGGGTTGCAGCAACTGCTGGTGCCCGCTGTCCACGTCGTGCGCGAGGACGGCGGAACCGACGTGCGGCTCCCAGCTCTTGACCTTGAGGGCGCGCTCCTCCGGGGTGGGGCGGGTGTCGCCGCCGACCGCCACGAAGAGCGTCATCGGGCAGCCGTCGAAGCGGCCCGGGGTGAACCGCTGGAACAGCTCCAGGTTGTTCCGCATGACCCCCAGCAGCCGTTCCAGCGTACCCGGTTCGAGCGCGGCGAGGGGGCCTTCGGTGCGGGCCAGGTGTGCGGCGACGCCTTGCGGGGTGAGCCGTTCCGGCTCCGCCGCGTCGACCCCGGCCTCGGCCAGGAAGTCGGCGAGGAACTCGGCGTCGCTGGGCCGGGCCCCGAGGGCGTCGTCGGGGTAGGCGTCCAGGTTGGCCAGGAACGCCACCTGCTCGCCGGCGGCGTGCAGCCGGACGGCCATCTCGTGCGCCACGACGCCGCCGTAGGACCAGCCGAGCAGGTGGTACGGGCCGTGCGGCTGCACGGCGCGCACCCGGGCCAGGTACTCCTCGGCGACGTCGCCCAGGTCGGTCGGCAGCGGGCCGTCGTCGGACAGGCCGCGGGCCTGGAGGCCGTAGACCGGCTGCTCCGGGTCGAGGTGCTCGGCGAGCGCCGCGAACGGGATCGCGAAGCCGAGGCCGCCGTGCACGCAGAACAGCGGGGGCCGCCCGCCGGTGGGCCGGATCGGCAGGACGGGCCCGAGCAGGTCGACCGCGCCGCCCCCGGTGGCGGCGGCCGCGGCCAGCGCCTCCAGGGTGCGGTGCTCGAAGACCGCGCCGAGGCTGATCGGCAGCCCGGCCCGGCCGGCCGCGTTGACCAGCCGGATCGCCTTCAGGCTGTCCCCGCCGAGGGCGAAGAAGGAGTCCTCGGGGCCGACCGGGCCCGTGCCCAGGACCTCCTCGACGGCGGCGCAGAGTAGCCGTTCCGGCTCGGTGCGGGGCGCCCGCGGGGCGCGGGCCGAGGGGGTGGCCGCGGGGGCGGGCAGGGCCTTGACGTCCAGCTTGCCGTTGGCGTTCAGCGGCAGTTCCGGCAGCGCGGTGTAGCTCTCCGGCACCATGAGGCCGGGCAGCGAGCGGGCCAGGTGGCCCTGCAACTCGGCCGGTCCGGGAGTCGGTCGGCCGTCGGCGGGCACCAGGTAGGCGACCAGGCGGCGCTGGCCGGCGGCGTCGGCGGGGGCCAGGACGGCGGCCCGGGCGACGGCCGGGTGCTCGGCCAGCAGCCGTTCGATCTCGCCGAGTTCGACCCGGTAGCCGCGGATCTTGACCTGCTGGTCGGCACGGGCGACGTATTCGATCCGGCCGTGCCGGTCCCAGCGGACCAGGTCGCCGGTGCGGTACATGCGCTCCCCTGGCGCGCCGAACGGGCAGGCGGTGAAGCGGGCGGCGGTCAGCGCGGGTTGGCCGAGGTAGCCGCGGGCCAGGCCCTCACCGGCCAGGTACAGCTCGCCGACCACGCCGCGCGGCACCGGCCGCAGCGCCTCGTCCAGGACGTACGCGCGGGTGTCGCCGATCGGCAGGCCGATCGGGACGGTGCCCTCGGCGCGGCCGAGGTCCTGGCCGGTGGCGAAGGTGGTGGTCTCGGTGGGGCCGTACACGTTGAACACCGTGGTGTCCGGCAGGGCGGCCCGCAGCCGGTCCAGGTGGTCGCGGGAGTGCGCCTCGCCGCCGGTGAGCAGTGCCCGCAGCGGGGCCAGGGCACGCGGCCGGGTGTCGGCGATGGTGTTGGACAACTGCGTGGTGAGGAAGGCGACGCTCACCCGGGCGCGGGCCAGGAAGGACTCCAGGGCCTGCGGGTCGGCCGGGCCGGGCGGGTGGACCGCCACCCGGGCGCCGTGGGCGAGCGCGCCCCAGATCTCGAAGGTGGAGGCGTCGAAGGCGACCGGTGCGAAGTAGAGGAAGGTGTCCGCGGCGGTCGGCGCCAGCTCCGGCAGGCCCAGGACCAGGCGGACGGCGGCGCGGTGCGGGACCGCGACGCCCTTGGGCTTGCCGGTGGAGCCGGAGGTGTAGATGACGTACAGCAGGTCGTCGGGGTCGATCGGTGCGGCGGGCACGGGGGCGGTGACGGGCCGGCCGGCCAGGTCGGCCAGGGTTTCGGGGGCGTCCAGGAGCAGCTTGACGACCCCGGCGGGGAGCTCCCGTTCGGCCAGGGAGCGTTCGGTGACGAGCAGCCGGGCGCCGCTGTCGGCCAGCATGTCGCGGACCCGCTCGTCGGGGTAGGACGGGTCGATCGGCAGGTAGGCCGCGCCGGTGCGGGCGATCGCCAGCAGGGTGCTCACCACGGCCGGGCCGCGCTCCAGGCGCAGCGCCACCAGGTCGCCCCGGCGGGCGCCGCGCGCGGTCAGCAGGTGGGCCAGGCGGTTGGCCTCGGCGTCCAGTTCGGCGTAGCTGGTGTGCCGCAGCCGCTCCGGGTGGCCGGGCTCGGTGTGGACCAGCGCGACCGCGTCCGGGGTGGCCGCGATCCGGCGGTCCACCAGGGCGGTGAGGGTGCTGCGCGGGGTGCCGGCCCGGTGGGTGCCGAGGGCGAGCAGTTCGGCCTCCTCCTCGGGCCCGAGCAGGTCCAGCCGGGACAGCGGCCGGGCGGGTTCGGCGAGGGCGGCGGCGAGCAGTCGCAGGTAGGCGTCGGTGATCCGGCGGGCCGTGGCGGGTTCGAACAGGTCGGTGCGGTACTCGACGGCGAGCGCGAGCGCGCCGCCGGCCTGCTCGGTGAGCTGGAAGAACAGGTCCCACTTGGCGGTCCGGACCGGCACCGGCTGCTCGGTCACGGCGAGCTCCGGGTCGTCCTCGGGCGCCGGGGCCGGGCCGGCCTGCTGGAAGCCGAGCATCACCTGGAACAGCGGGTGCCGGGCCATCGAGCGCTCGGGGTTGAGCACCTCGACGAGCTTCTCGAAGGGCACGTCCTGGTGCTGGTGGGCGGCCAGGTCGTAGGCCCGGACCCGTTCGGCGAGCTCGCGCAGTCCCGGGTCGCCGGAGGTGTCGGTGCGCAGCACCAGGGTGTTGACGAACATGCCGACCAGCTCGTCGAGCCGCTCGTCGGTGCGGCCGGCGATCGGGCTGCCGAGCGGGATGTCGGTGCCCGCGCCGAGCCGGGTGAGCAGGGCGGCGAGCCCGGCCCGCAGCAGCATGAAGACGCTGACGCCCCAGGCGGCGGCGAGCCGGTGCAGCTCGGCGCTGAGCGGCTGCGGCACGGTGGTGCGCACGACGTCGCCGCGGTGCTCGGCCCGGGTGCCGCGCGGGTGGTCGAAGGGCAGCGCCAGTTCCTCCGGCAGGCCCTTCAGGGTCTCGCTCCAGTAGCCGAGTTGGCGGGTGAGCTCGCTCTGCGGGTCGTCCTCCGCGCCGAGCAGTCCGCGCTGCCACAGGGCGTAGTCGGCGTACTGGACGGGCAGCGGCGGCAGTTGGGCCGGGCGGCCGGCCACCCGGGCCCGGTAGTACGCGGTGAGGTCGCGGGTGAGCGGGGCGAGCGACCAGCCGTCGCCGGCGATGTGGTGCAGGACGATCGTCAGCACGTGCTCGTCCGGGCCGAGCCGGAACAGGCGGGCGCGGAGCGGGAGGCTGCGTTCCAGGTCGAAGCCGCGCGCGGCCTCGGCGGCGAGGGCGGCGGGCAGGCCCGCCTCGGTGGTCTCGCTCACCGGGAGCGGGACGGCGGCCTCGGCCGGGGCGAGCACCCGCTGTTCGGCCGGTCCGCTGGCGGTGGTCTCGGGGGCCCCGGCGGGGGCGCGTTGCGGGAAGACGGTGCGCAGCGCCTCGTGCCGGGTGACCACGTCCTGCAGGGCGCCCGTCAGGGCGGCGGTGTCGAGCCGCCCGGAGAGGCGGATCGCCAGCGGGATGGCGTACAGCCCGCCGGGTGCGCCCAGGTGCTCGACGAACCAGAGCCGCTGCTGCGCGTACGACAGCGGCAGCACGGCCGGGCGCGGCCCGGCGGCGAGCGGGGCGCGGCCGGGTGCGGCGGCGGCCAGCCGTTCGGCGAGGCGGGCGGGGGAGGGGGCCTCGAAGAGGTCCCGCACCTGGAGTTCGGCGCCGAGTTCGGCGCGGACCCGGTTGACGATCCGGGTGGCGAGCAGCGAGTGGCCGCCGAGGGTGAAGAAGTCGTCGTCGACGCCGACCCGGTCGAGTCCGAGCACCTCGGCGAAGACGCCGCAGAGCTGCTCCTCCTCGGCGGTGCGCGGGCTGCGGGCCGAGGTGGTGTACGCGGGGGCGGGCAGGGCGCGGCGGTCGAGCTTGCCGTTGGCGGTCAGCGGCAGCGCGGCGAGCGGGACCACGGCCGCCGGGACCATGTACTCGGGCAGCCGCTCGGCGGCGAACTCCCGCAGCCCGGCCGGGTCGGCGCCGTCGCGGGGCACCACGTAGGCGACCAGGCGCTGGTCGCCGGGCCGGTCCTCGCGGGCGATCACGGCCGCCTCGGCGACCGCGGGGTGTTGGCCGAGGACGGTCGCGATCTCGCCCAACTCGATCCGGAAGCCGCGCAGTTGGACCTGCTCGTCGGCGCGGCCCAGGTACTCCAGGGTGCCGTCGGCCCGCCAGCGGCCGAGGTCGCCGGTGCGGTACATCCGGGTGCCGCCGGGCTCGAACGGGCAGGCGACGAAGCGGGCCGCGGTGAGGTCGGGGCGGCGCAGGTAGCCGCGGGCCAGGCCGGGGCCGGTGATGTACAGCTCGCCGGGCACGCCGGCCGGGACGGGCTGCAGGGCGCCGTCGAGCAGGTAGACCCGCAGGTCCGGGATGCCGCGCCCGATCACGCTGCCGCCGCCGGCGGCGGCCGTCGGGGCGTCCAGCTCCTGGTAGGAGACGTGCACCGTGGTCTCGGTGATGCCGTACATGTTGACCAGGCGCGGCGCGTCGTCGGCGTGCCGGGTGTACCAGTCGGCGAGCTTGCCGATGTCCAGCGCCTCGCCGCCGAACACCACGGTCCGCAGGGCGAGCGGGCGCGGACGGTCGGCGTCGGCGCGCATCAGCTGGTAGAAGGCGGACGGCGTCTGGTTGAGGACGGTCACCCGCTCCTCGGCGAGCAGGTCCAGGAAGGCGTCGGGGGAGCGCGACACGTCGTACGGCACCACGACCAGCCGGCCGCCGCGCAGCAGCGCGCCCCACAGCTCCCAGACGGTGAAGTCGAAGGCGATGGAGTGGAACAGCGTCCACACGTCGCCGGGGCCGAAGTCGAACCAGTCGTCGGTGGCCTCCAGCAGCCGCGCCACGTTCTGGTGCGGCACCACGACGCCCTTGGGGCGGCCGGTGGAGCCGGAGGTGTAGATGACGTAGGCCGGGTGCTCGGGGGAGGCCGCGGTGTCCGGGGCGGTGGCCGGGTGGGCGGCCAGCGCGGCGGCCGTCTCCGGGGCGTCCAGGTCCAGGCGCGGCAGGTCCAGGCGCGGCAGGTCCGGGGCGTCGGGCGGCTCGGGCAGCACGCCGCCGGCGGTCAGCAGCAGCGCCGGACGGGCGTCACGCAGGGTGTAGCCGATCCGGTCGGCCGGGTGGCCGGGCTCCAGCGGCAGGTAGGCCGCGCCCGCCTTGAGGACGGCCAGGACGGCGACGATCAGCTGGGCGCCGCGCGGCAGCGCGACGGCCACCAGGCTCTCCGGGCCGGCGCCGCGGGCGGCGAGCAGGTGGGCGAGCCGGTTGGCCTGCTCGTCCAGCTCGCGGTAGCTGAGGGCGGCCTCGCCGGGGGCGGTGACCGCGACGGCGTCCGGGGTGCGGGCGGCCTGCTCGGCGAACAGCTCCGCGACGGTGGCGCGCCGCGCGGGCTCCCGGGGGGCGGCCGAGGCGCCGCTCCACTCGCCGAGGATGCGGGCCAGTTCGGCGGGCTCGGGCGCGCCGAGCCGGGCGAGCGGGGCCTGCGGGTCGTCGGCGACCTGCTCCAGGACGCGGACCAGCCGGTCCAGGACGCGCTGCGCGGACGACTGCGGGTCCTCGGCGGCGTCAGTGTGCTCAGCGGCCTCGGCGAAGGCCGAGGGCCGGTACGCGAGGTGCAGGTCCAGCCGCTCGCCGGGGAAGACGGTGAGGCTCAGCGGGTAGTGGGTGGCCGAGAGCACCTGGGCGGAGCTGACGGTGCCGCCCGACTCGCGGAACAGCGCGGCCTCGTCCAGCGGGTAGCTCTGGAAGGCGAGGACGGTGTCGAACAGCTCGCCCTGGACGCCGGAGGCGGCCTGCGCCTCGGCGAGCGGCAGGTGTTCGTGCGGCATCATCGCGAGCTGCTGGCGGGCCAGTGCCTCGAACAGCTCGCTCGCCCGCTGGTCCGGGCGCAGATCGGCGCGGACCGGCAGGGTGTTGGCGAACAGGCCGATCATCGACTCGACGTCCGGGACCTCGGCCGGACGGCCGGAGGTGACCGACCCGAACACCACGTCCTCGCGGCCGGTGAGCCGGCCGAGCACCAGCGCCCAGCAGCCCTGCACCACGGTGTTGAGGGTCAGGCCCCGGCCGCGCGCCCAGCCGGCGAGCGCCGCGGTGCGCTCCGGCGACAGGAACCCCCGGACGAGCGACGGCAGTTCGAGGGAGTCGCCGTCGCCGGCCGCGGGCAGCGCCCGGACCGGCCCGTCCAGGCCGTCCAGCAGCTGCGCCCAGGCCGCCCGCGCGGCGGCCCGGTCGCGGCCGTTCAGCCAGGTCAGGAACGAGCGGTACGGCGCGGGCGCGGGCAGCGCCGCCGCCCCCGCCTCGTCGCCGAGCAGCACCAGCTCGCGGACGGCCAGCGGGAACGACCAGCCGTCCATGACGATGTGGTGCACCGACCAGAGGAACCGGTGGTGCCCCGCGCCGAGCCGGATCAGGGTGAACCGCATCAGCGGCGGCCGCGCCAGGTCGAACCGGCGCAGCCGGTCCTCACGCGTCAGCCGCTGCGCCTCCGCCTCCCGGTCGGCCTCGGGCAGGTGGGTGAGGTCGTGCAGCTGCCACTGCGGCTCGACCTCGGTCTCCTTGAGGACGACCTGGACGGGCTCGCCGGTCTTGCGGTTGCGGAAGCAGGCCCGCAGGTTGGGGTGCCGGCGCAGCAGCGCGGCCGAGGCCGCGCGCAGCCGGGCGGCGAGCTGCTCGCCGTCACCCGCGCCCGGCCCGTCGATCTCCGCGACGAACTGGAGGGTGTACAGGTCGGGCGAGGCCTGGTCGTACGAGGACAGGAACAGCAGCCCCTGCTGGAGGGGGGAGAGCGGAAGTACTTCGCTGATCTTCGACCCGGTTCTGGGGGCGGTCGTCACGAAAGTTCCTCATTCAACTCGAATTCCAGATCGGCCAGTTCCTCGTCGGACAGGGCGATCAGACTGCTTTCGGGCTCCGTCGGGGCGGGCTCGGCGGGGTTCTGCTCCTGCTCCTCGGCGACCTGGGCCAGGGCGGCGGCGGTCTTGTGGGTGAAGATGTCGCGGGTGGTGAGGGTGAGCCCGGCCTTGCGGGCCCGGCTGACGACCTGGATGGAGCGGATGCTGTCGCCGCCGAGGGCGAAGAAGTCCTCGTCGATGCCGACCCGTCCGGTGCCGAGGACCTCGGCCAGGATCTCGGTCAGCACCTGCTCGCGCTCGGTGCGCGGCGCGCGGGCCTCCTCCTGGTCCCCCAGGTCGGGCCTGGGCAGGGCCTTGCGGTCGAGCTTGCCGTTGGCCGTGAGCGGCATGGCGGGCAGCACCAGCCAGGACGCTGGGATCATGTACCCGGGCAGCAGCTCGGCCAGGTGACGGCGGATCCGGTCCGGGTCGACGCCGGGGCCGGTGAGGTAGCCGATGAGGCGGGGGTTGCCGGAGGCGTCGGGGAGGACGGCGACGGCGGCGTCGGCGACGGTGTCGAGGGAGCGGATGACGGCTTCGATCTCGCCGGTTTCGACGCGGCGGCCGCGGATCTTGACCTGGTGGTCGCGGCGCTCGATGAATTCGAGCTGGCCGTCGGGTCGTTGGATGACGCGGTCGCCGGTGCGGTACATCCGGGTGCCGGGTCCGGCGTAGGGGTCGGCCATGAAGGTGGCGGCGGTGCGGGCGGGGTCGTGGAGGTAGCCGCGGCCGACTCCGGCGCCGCCGATGTAGAGCTCGCCGGGGACGCCGACGGGGACGGGCTGGAGCTCGTCGCTGAGCACGTACAGCCGGGTGTTGCGCACCGCCGTGCCGATGGGGACGCGGGCGGTGAGCGTGTCGCCGGCGCGGATGACGGCGTGGGTGACGTCGTCGCTGCACTCGGTGGGGCCGTAGGCGTTCATCATCGGAATGTGCGGGTGGCGGGCGTGCCACCGCTGGCACAGGTCCGCCGGAAGGGCCTCGCCGGTGACCATCAGCCAGCGCAGGTGGGGGAGTTCGGGGGCGTCGCCCTCGGTGTCCCAGGCGTCCAGGGCGGCGCGCAGCAGCGAGGGCACGACCTCCAGCACGGCGATCTTCTCGTCCCGCGCCATCCCGAACAGGGCGGCCGGATCGGCGGCCATCTCCGTCCCCGAGACCCGGACGGTGCCGCCGACGACCAGCGGGGCGAGCATCTGCCACACCGACACGTCGAAGGTGAGCGGCGCGTTCTGGACGACGCTCTCCCCGGCTACCAGGTCGAGATCGCCGACCTTGGCCCAGAGGTGGTTCATCATCCCCGAGCGCTGGACCATCGCGCCCTTGGGCTTGCCGGTGGAGCCGGAGGTGAACATCACGTACGCCAGGTCCAGCCCGGTGCCCACGCAGTCGGGCAGGGCCCGCGCGCCGGCGGCCTGCTCCAGGCCGATGACGGTGACCGGCTCGCCCTGGACGGCGGCGGCGAACTCGGCGGCCTGCGCCTCGTACCCGGCGCCGACCAGCAGGTGGCGGGCGCCGCCGTCCTCCAGCAGCCCGGTGTTGCGGGCGGCGGGGGCGGTCGGGTCGAGCGGCAGGTAGGCGCCGCCGGCGCCGATCACGCCCAGCACGCCGGTGATGAACGGGACGCCGGGCTCGGCGAGCATCGCGACCACCGAACCGGTGGTGACACCGGCCTCGGCGAGGCCCGCGGACAGGCCGCCGGCCGCCTCGACCAGCTCCCGGTAGGTCAGCGAGCCGGCGCCGTCGGTGACGGCGGTCGCCTCGGGGGTGCGGGCGGCCACCGCGCGCACCCGCTCGACGACGCCGAGGCTCTCCTCGGGGATCGACGGATCCCAGGCGCCGAGCAGTCCGCCCAGCTCGCCGGGGGTGCCGGTGCCGGTGAGGTCCGCCGGGGCGGTCACGTCGACCTGGGCGAGCGGCAGTCCGGGCTGCTCGGCGACGGTCCGCAGCAGGTGCTGGAAGATCGCCGCGACCCGCTCGACCTCGGCCCGGCCGAACAGGCCGGGGTTGTAGTCCAGCCGCAGGTGCAGGCTGTCGCCGGGGTGGACCACCAGGCTCAGCGGGTGGTGCCGGGCGTCCAGGGCCTCGGTGCGGACGATGCGCGGGCCGTCGGCGACGCCGGTGTCGAGGCCGTTCTCGTCCAGCGGGAAGTTCTCGAACAGCACCACGGTGTCGAAGACCTCGCCGGACAGCCCGGCGGCCTGGTGGATCGCGGCGAGCCCGAGGTGCTCGTGCGGGAGCAGCGCGGTCTGCTGGTCCTGGAGGGCGTGCAGCAGTTCGGCGAGGGTGTCGCCGGGGTGCAGCCGGGCCCGGACCGGCACGGTGGTGAGGAACATGCCGATCATCGACTCGACGTCCGGGACCTCGGCCGGGCGGCCGGAGGTGACGGCGCCGAACACCACGTCCTGGCGGCCGGTGAGCCGGCCGAGCAGCAGCGCCCAGCAGCCCTGCACCACGGTGTTGACGGTCAGGCCCTGGGTTCGGGCCCAGCCGGCGAGCGCGGCGGTCAGCTCGCGCGGCACCTCGGCGAGCACCGCGTCGGGCAGCGCCGGGAGGCGGCTCGGGTCGGCGGGGACGAGCAGGGTGGGCTCGTCGATGTCGGCCAGCACCTCGTGCCAGGCGGCCCGGGCGGCCGTGCGGTCCTGCGCGGTCAGCCAGGCCAGGTACGAGCGGTACGGGGCCGGGTCGGGCAGCAGCGCGACGTCCGCGCCGGGCGCGCAGAGCGCGAACAGCTCGCGGACGAGCAGCGGCATCGACCAGCCGTCGACCAGGATGTGGTGGCTGGTCCAGATGAACCGGTGCCGGCCCTCGCCGTGGGTGACGAGCGCGAAGCGCAGCAGCGGCGGCGCGGCGAGGTCGAAGCGGCGGGTGCGCTCGGCCTCGGTGATGCGGCGCAGCTCGGCGGCCCGGGCGGGCTCCGGCAGGTCGGTCAGGTCGGCGTCCAGCCAGGGCAGTTCGGCGTGCTGGGCGATGACCTGGACGGGCTCGCCGGTGGCCCGAGCGCGGAAGGCGGCGCGCAGGTTGGGGTGCCGGTCGAGCAGGGTCTGCCCGGCGGCGCGCAGGGCGTCGGCGTCGAGGTCGCCCTCGATGTCGGCGACGATCTGCAGGGTGTAGACGTCGACCGCGTCCGCGTCGCCCCCGGCGGCGGTGTCGTAGTCGGCGTGGAAGAGCATGCCCTGCTGGAGCGGGGTGAGCGGCAGGACGTCGGCGAGGGCGGTGCCGGCCTGGGCGAGTTCGGCCTCGTACTCCTCGATCTCGTCCTGGGCCAGGGCGACCAGCGGCAGGTCGGAGGGGGTGCGGCCGCCCACGCCGGGGGCGGTGGCGTGCCGGGCGAGCAGTTCGAGGGCGCGGAACCAGGTGTCCGCGACGTCCTGGGCGTCCTCCTCGGCGACGGTCCGGCCGGCCCAGGACCAGTTGGCGATCAGGTGCGGGCCGTCGTGCCGGTCCTCGGTGGCCGGGGTGACGTCGAGCAGGTGCGGCAGCGGCATGCCGGGGTGGGCGCCGGTGCCGACCACGCCGTCGCCGCCGGCCGGCTCCCAGAGGCGGGCCTCGCGGGCGTCGAAGCGGCCCATGTAGTTGAAGCCGATCTGCGGCTTGTGGTGGCCGGCCAGGGCGCGGGCGGCGTGCGGGTTGAGGTAGCGCAGCAGGCCGTAGCCGACGCCGCGGTCGGGCAGCGCGCGCAGCTGCTCCTTGATCCGCTTGAGGGCGGCGGCGAGGGCGGGGCCGCCGGCCCAGAGCTCGTCCCAGTCGAGGGTGCCGGGGTCGAGGCGCATCGGGAAGGCGCTGGTGAACCAGCCGACGGTGCGGGACAGGTCGAGGCCGTCGCTGAGCTGCTCGCGGCCGTGGCCCTCCAGCTCGATCAGGGTCTGGGCGTAGTCGGCGCGGCCGTGCCGGCGGCGCCAGTCGGCGACGGCGAGGGCGAGGCCGGTCAGCAGGACGTCGTTGACCTCGGCGTGGAAGGCCGCCGGGACGTCGGTGAGCAGCGGGCCGGTGACCTCGGGGCCGAGCTCCAGGCGCAGGGTGCGCTGGGTGCCGTAGACGTCCGTCTCGGGGTCGAGCCGGTGGGTGCCGACCAGCGGGTCGGGGCCGGTCAGGATCGACTGCCAGAGGGCGAGTTCGGGGCCTCGGACCTGGGTGCGGGCCTGCGCGGCGAGCAGCTGGGACCAGGCGCGGTAGGAGGTGCCGACCGGGTCGAGGGCGGGGGTGCGGCCGGCCGCCAGCGCCTCGCAGGCGGCGGCGAGGTCGGGCAGCAGGATCCGCCAGGACACGCCGTCGATGACCAGGTGGTGGGCGGAGAGCACCAGCAGGGCGGTGTCGGCGCCGGGGGCCGCGCCGATCAGCACGGCCTGGATCATCACGGCGGCGGCGGGGTCGAGCCGGGCGCGGGCGGCGGAGGCCTGCCGCTCGGCGAAGCCGAGGGCGTCCTGGTCGTCGGCGCCGCTGCTGGCGCCGTTCTCGGCGGTGGCGACCAGGCGGACGCCGGCGAGCGCGCCGGGGGCCAGTGCCTCCAGGTGCCACAGGCCGGGGGCGGGTTCGGTGGCCCGGGTGCGCAGCGCGTCGTGGTGGTCGACCAGGGTGTGCAGGGCCGCGTCGAGCAGTTCGGCGTCCAGGGCGGCGGGGACCCGGACGACCACGTGCTGGCTGTACTTGACGACCGGGCCGGTGAGGCTGGTGGTGTCGTCGTGCAACTGGCCCATGATCGGGGTGAGTTCGTACGGGCCGGTGCCGCCCGCGTCCTCGGCGGGCGCGGTCGCCGCCGTGGGGTCGGCGCCGCCCGCGACCCGGGCGAGGGCGGCGGCGGTCTTGTGGGTGAAGATGTCGCGGGTGGTGAGGGTGAGCCCGGCCTTGTGGGCCCGGCTGACGACCTGGATGGAGCGGATGCTGTCGCCGCCGAGGGCGAAGAAGTCCTCGTCGATGCCGACCCGGCCGGTGCCCAGGACCTCGGCGAGGATGTCGCAGAGGACCCGCTCGCGCTCGGTGCGGGGGCCGCGGAGGGTGTCCTGCTCGCCGAGGGCGGGCTTGGGCAGGGCCTTGCGGTCGAGCTTGCCGTTGGGGGTGAGCGGCATGGCGTCGAGGACGAGCCAGGACGCCGGGATCATGTACCCGGGCAGCAGTTGGGAGAGTTCGGCCCGGACCTGCGCGGGGTCGACGCCGGGGCCGGTGAGGTAGCCGATGAGGCGGGGGTTGCCGGAGGCGTCGGGGAGGACGGCGACGGCGGCGTCGGCGACGGTGTCCAGCGAGCGGATGACGGCTTCGATTTCGCCGGTTTCGACGCGGCGGCCGCGGATCTTGACCTGGTGGTCGCGGCGTTCGATGAACTCCAGCTGGCCGTCGGGTCGTTGGATGACGCGGTCGCCGGTGCGGTACATCCGGGTGCCGGGTCCGGCGTAGGGGTCGGCCATGAAGGTGCCGGCGGTGCGGGCGGGGTCGTGGAGGTAGCCGCGGCCGACTCCGGCGCCGCCGATGTAGAGCTCGCCGGGGACGCCGACGGGGACGGGCTGGAGTTCGTCGCTGAGCACGTACAGCCGGGTGTTGCGGACGGCGGTGCCGATGGGGACGCGGGCGGTGAGGGTGTCGCCGGCGCGGATGACGGCGTGGGTGACGTCGTCGGAGCACTCGGTGGGGCCGTAGGCGTTCATCATCGGAATGTGCGGGTGGCGGGCGTGCCAGCGGTGGCAGAGGTCTGCCGGGAGGGCCTCGCCGGTGACCATCAGCCAGCGCAGGTGGGGGAGTTCGGGGGCGGTGCCGTCGAGGTCCCAGGCGTCCAGGGCGGCGCGCAGCAGGGAGGGGACGACCTCCAGGACGGCGATCTTCTCGTCCCGGGCCATGCCGAACAGGGCGGCCGGGTCGGCGGCCATGTCGGTGCCGGAGACCCGGACGGTGCCGCCGACGACCAGCGGGGCGAGCATCTGCCACACCGACACGTCGAAGGTGAGTGGCGCGTTCTGGACGACGCCCTCCCCGGCGGCCAGGTCGAGGTCGCCGACCTTGGCCCAGAGGTGGTTCATCATGCCGGAGCGCTGGACCATCGCGCCCTTGGGTTTGCCGGTGGAGCCCGAGGTGAACATCACGTACGCCAGGTCCAACTCACTTCCGACAGCGGTGAGTTCGGCGCCACTGGTGGAGTCGGACGGGTCGGTCAGCGGCAGGGCGGTGGTCGCCCCGGCGGTGAGCTCGGCGGCCTGTGCCTCGTACCCGGCGCCGACCAGCAGGTGGCGGGCGCCGCCGTCGTCCAGCAGCCCGGTGTTGCGGGCGGCGGGGGCGGTCGGGTCGAGCGGCAGGTACGCGCCGCCGGCGGCCTGGACGGCCAGCACACCGGTGACGAAGGGGACGCCGGGCTCGGCGAACATCGCGACCACCGAACCGGTGGTGACCCCGGCGGCGGTCAGCCGGGCGGCCAGGCCTGCCGCACGGGCGACCAGTTCGCGGTAGTCGATCCGCTCGGCGCCGTCGGCCACGGCCACCGCGTCGGGCGTACCGGCCGCGACGGCGCGGACCCGCTCGACCAGGCCCTGGTCGGCGGCGGTGGCCGGATCCCAGGCGCCGAGCAGCCCGAGCGGTTCGCCGGTCGCGCCCAGGCCCACCTGGCCGAGCGGACGGTCCGCGGGCATGGTGGCGAGGGTGCCGAGGAAGGTCTCGAACCGGGCGAGGTGGGTGGCGAGTTCGGCCGGCTCGTACAGCTCGGGGTTGCCGTCGAGGTGGATCTCGACGGTGCCGTCGTCGGCGTTCAGGACCGTCATGATGAGGTCCTTGACGATGCCGGTGGACAGGTTGACCACGACCCCGCGGCAGTCGCCGAAGGCCAGCTCCGGGTCCTGGTTGAGCACGTTGATGAACGGGCCGAAGGCGCGCTGGTCGTCGATCCGCAGGCCGATGTCGCGGCGGACCTTGTCCCCGCGGTAGCGCTGGTGCTTCAGCGTGCCGGCGACCTCGACCCAGGCCGCGCGCAGCAGTTCGGTGCGGGTCATCTCCGGGCGCACCCGGACGGCCAGCGGCAGGTAGTTGGCGAGCATGCCGGGGATCTCGCGGCTGACCGCGCCGACCCGGCCGGTGACCGGCAGGGTGAGCAGCGGCGCCGCGACCCCGGTGACGCGCTGGGTGTAGGCGGCCATCGCGGCGACCATCAGGACCGGCATGGTGACCTTGCCGTCCTGGGCGAGGGCGTGCAGCGCGGCCGTGGTCGCGGGGGAGAGCCGGGCGGTCTCGCGCAGCGCGACCCGGCCGGGGGCCGGCTCCTGCTCGGAGAGCGAGACCAGCTCGGGCACCGCGCCGTGCCGGTCGGAGGTGAGGCGGTCCGTCCAGTAGGCGCGGTCCTTCTCGACCATCGACGAGTCGAGGTACTTGCGCTCGGCGTCCAGCAGCCGGTGGAAGGCCGGCATGGCGTCGGCGTCCAGCTCGGCCGGGCCCTCGCCGGCGGCCAGCCGGGTGTAGGCGCTGGACAGCTTGGGGTAGAGCAGCGAGCGGCTGAAGCCGTCCGCGAGGATGTGGTGCATGCACAGGTAGAGCAGGTGGTGCTCCGGGGCGAGCCTGATCAGCGCGCCGCGGAACAGCGGGAAGTCGGTGACCTTCATCGGGTCGGCGTGGTCGGCCCGCATCCACCGCTCGGCGGCCGCCGAGGGCTCCGCCTCGCCGCTGAAGTCCAGCGTCTTGAGCGGGAGCTGGGCGAGCGGGCGGATGATCTGGCCGGGGGCGCCGTCCTCCTCGACGAACTGCACCCGCAGCCCCTCGGCCTCGTGGCCGAGGCGTTGCAGCGCCCGTCCGAGCAGCTCGGCGTCGAGCGGTCCGCGCAGATCGATGTAGTCCGCCATGTTGTAGGCCAGCGGCCCGGCGGCGAACTGCTCGTCGAACCAGATCTCGGCCTGTGCCGCGGTGAGCGGAAGGACAGCGTTCCGGTTTGTCGTCACTGCTTTGCTCTCCGTCATTCTCAGCCTCAGCCCCGCCTTGAAAACTCTCGACCCTCTGACCCCGCCGGCCCCGCCCCCGGCGGACCGGTCAGCCGGACACCGTCTGGAGCCCGGCGGCGACGCCCGCCCCGAGGCCCCGGTGCTCGACCCCGGGCAGCAGGCCCTCCGGGCCGACCGAACCGCGCACCCACTCGTCGTGGTAGACGGTGTCCATGTAGCGCTCGCCCAGGTCCGGCGAGATGGTCACGGCGGTCACCCGCTCGCGCACGCCGCCCGCGCCGTCGCCGTAGTGCTCGTTCAGCCAGCGCAGCGCGCCGCTGACGGCCGTCCCGGTGGAGCCGCCGAACAGGAAGCCGCCGCGCATCAGTTCGCGGCAGGTCCGGACGGTGTCGGTCTCCTCGACGTGGACCGCCCGCTCCACCAGCGACTCGTCCAGCAGCGCGGGCCGCACGCTGGTGCCCAGGCCCGGGATGTGCCGGGTGGCCGGCGGGGCGCCGAAGGTGACCGAGCCGACGCTGTCGACCGGGACGACCCGCACCGAGGGGCGCCGCTCGCGGAAGTACCGGGCGCAGCCCATCAGCGTCCCGGTCGTGCCCGCGCCGATGAACAGCACGTTCAGGTCCGGGAACTGGCGGGCGATGGCCGGCGCGGTGGTCCGGTAGTGCGCCATCCAGTTGCCCGGACTCAGGTACTGGTTGAGCCAGACCCGCTTCTCGTCGGCGGCGAGCAGCGCCTTGACGTGGCGGATCCGCGCACCGAGGAAGCCCTCGGTCTCGTGCGGCTCGGTGATCAGGTGCACCTCGGCGCCGTACGACTCCATGGTGCGGCGGGTGACCTCGTTGCAGCGAGAGTCGGTGACACAGATGAACTTGTAGCCGCGGCTGGCGGCGAGCACGCTCAGGGCGACGCCCATGTTCCCGGACGAGGATTCCACCAGGGTCGAGCCGGGGCCGAGGACGCCCGCCGCCTCGGCCTGCGCGACCATTTCCCGGGCCGCTTTCAGCTTGATGGACCCGGCGAAGTTGAACCCTTCGACTTTCAGGAAGAGACGGTGCCCGAAGAACGGCTGCAGATTCACGAAGAGGTCGCTGACCTCGAATTCGTGCGACGCGGAAATGACCGGCACTGGAGACTCCTGGCCTTCGGTAACGAATTAGCCTCGGCGGCAAGCCTCCCGCCGGGCGCTGACGAGGGGCTGACGGACTGCTGACGGGGTCCGCGACCAGGGTTTCGGACCCGTCCTGAGGCACGCGTCAGCCGTCCGTCAGTTGCCGGTCAGTTGCTCGTCAGCGCCATCGGAAAGCGTTTGTTATTCCGCACTTGCAGGCCTTCCACGAGGAGCCCGGTTTGAATCGGCCGTCCGCCATCAGTGAAGTCCTTCCGCTCTCGCCGCTGCAACAGGGACTGCTCTTTCTCTCGGAGTACGACCGTGAGGGGACGGACGTCTACACCATTCAGCTGGTCCTCGACCTGGACGAGCTGACCGACGCCGATGCCGCCGCGCTGCGCACCGCGGCGGGCCTGCTCCTGGAGCGGCACCCCAACCTGAAGGCCTGCTTCCGGCACCGCAAGAACGGCGAGGCGATCCAGGTGATCCCCACGTCGGTCGAACTGCCGTGGCGCGAGGTCGCGGTGGCGGCCTCCGCCGAGGGGCCGGAGGCGGAGTTCGACCGGCTCGCCGAGGAGGACCGGCTGCGCCGCTTCGACCTCGCCCGCCCGCCGCTCCAGCGGCTCACCCTGGCCCGCGCCGAGGGCGGGCGCTGCCGGCTGGTCTGGACCGTCCACCACATCCTGGTGGACGGCTGGTCGATGGTCTCGCTGATCGGCGAACTCGCCGCGCTCGCCGAGGAGCTGAAGGCCGGCGGCACCCCCGCCAAGCAGCCGCGGGCCGGCGCGGCCCGCTACCAGGCGCACCTGGCCTGGCTCGGCGCGCAGGACAAGGAGGCCGCCCGGCAGGCCTGGACCGCCGCCCTGGCCGGGGTCGTCGACCCGACCCGGCTGGTGCCGGCCGGCCGCGACCGGGCCGCCGGTGCGGCCGCGCTGCCGCAGGCCGTCCCGCTGGAGCTGACCCCCGAGGTCTCCGCCGCGCTGACCGGCTTCGCCCGCTCGCGCGGCCTGACCGTCAACGCGGTGGTGCAGGGCTGCTGGGCGCTGCTGCTGTCCCGGCTGACCGGCCAGGACACCGTGCTGTTCGGCGCGGTCACCTCCGGCCGGCCGGCCGAGGTCCCGGACGTCGAGCGGATGGTGGGCCTGTTCGCCAACACGCTCCCGGTCCGGGTGGACGTCGACCCGGCCCGCACCCCGGCCGAGCTCTTCGCCGACGTGCAGCGGTCGCAGACCGCGCTGCTGGCGCACGAGCACCTGACCCTGGCGGAGGTCCAGCAGCTCACCGCCGTGCGCGGCGAACTATTCGACACCGCCCTGATGTTCCAGAACTACCCGATGGGCGGCCTGCCGCTGGCCACCGGCACCGGACCCCGGGTGACCGGCGCCGACGTCCGCTCCGCCACCCACTTCCCGGTCACCCTCACGGTCTTCCCCGGCACCCCGTTCGGCCTGGCCGTCAACCACGTGCCCGCGCTGGTCACCCGGGCCGAGGCCGAACTGGTCGGGCGGCGCTTCGCCCGGCTGCTGGCCGCCGCCGTCGCCCGGCCCGACGAGCCGTGCGGCCGGCTGGACGTCCTGGACGAGGCCGAGCGCGCCGGGATCACCGAGACCCGCAACGCCACCGGGACGCAGCTGCCCGGCGACTGGCTGGCCCCGCTGCTGGCCGCCCGGGCCGCCCGCACCCCGGACGCGCCCGCCGTGCGCTGCGGCGAGGAGCGCCTGACCTACCGCGAACTGCACGCCCGCGCCGACGCGCTGGCGCACGCCCTGCACGCCGCCGGGGCCGGCCCGGAGCAGGTGGTGGCGATCGCGCTGGACCGCTCCTGCGACCTGGTGGTCGCCGCCCTGGCCGTCCTCAAGTCCGGCGCGGCCTACCTGCCGCTGGACCCGGACTACCCGGCCGACCGGCTGCGCTACATGCTCGCCGACGCCGCCCCGGTGGTCACCCTCACCCACCGCCGGGTGCGCGAACTCCTCGCCGCCGAAGCCTCCGAAGGCGAGATGAGCACCGGCGAGCTGTGGGTCCTGGACGGCCCGGACGCCGCGACCGGTGCGCCCGGGCAGCGCGTACCGGGCACGGCCCCGCGCGCCGACCACCCCGCGTACGTGATCTACACCTCGGGCTCCACCGGCCGCCCCAAGGGCGTCGTGGTGCCGCACCGGGCGCTGGTCAACCTGGTCGAGGACATGGTCGCCCGCTTCGAAGTGACCACCGAGGACCGCTTCCTCGCCGTCACCACCTTCGGCTTCGACATCGCCAACCTGGAGCTGTTCGTCCCGCTCGCCGCCGGCGCCGAACTGCTGGTCGCCGACCGCGAGACGGTCCGCGACCCGGCCGCCCTGGCGGACGCCGTCACCGGCCTGGACGCCACCCTGCTGCAGGCCACCCCCAGCCTCTGGCAGTCGCTCGCCGCCGACCACGCCCCCCGGCTGGCCGACCTGCGCGCCCTGGTCGGCGGCGAGGCGCTGCCCGAGCCGCTGGCCCGCACCCTCACCGCGCACTGCGCGTCCGTGACCAACGTGTACGGCCCGACCGAGACCACCATCTGGTCCACCGCCGCGCCGCTGACCACCGCCGCGGCCGGGCCGCCGCCGATCGGCGGCCCGATCGCCAACACCCGGGTGTACGTCCTGGACGGCGCGCTGCGCCCCGTCCCCGACGGCACCTTCGGCGACCTCTACCTCGCCGGCACCGGCCTGGCCCGCGGCTACCTGGGCCGCCCCGGCCTGAGCGCCGAGCGCTTCGTCGCCGACCCGTACGGCCCGAGCGGCACGCGGATGTACCGCACCGGCGACATCGTCCGCTGGGACGCCGCCGGCACCGCCCTGGAGTACGCGGGGCGCAGTGACCACCAGGTGAAGATCCGTGGCTACCGCATCGAGCTCGGCGAGATCGAGTCCGTGCTCGCGGCGCAGCCCGGAGTGACGCGGGCCGTCGTCACGGCCCGCACCGACCAGGCGGGGGACGCCCGCCTGGTCGCCTATGTCGTACCGGCAGGGATCGACCGCGACCGCTTGCGGGAGCGGGCGTCATCGGTGCTGCCCACGCACATGATCCCTGCCGTGTACGTTCCCTTGGACGACCTGCCGCTGACCCCCAACGGCAAGGTCGACCGCAAGGCCCTGCCCGCCCCGCCGGACGAGCGGGCGGGCACCGGACGCGAGCCCGCGGGGGAGCGCGAGGAACTGCTCTGCGCGGTCTTCGCGGAGGCCCTCGGGCTCGACCGGGTCGGCGCCGACGACGACTTCTTCGAACTCGGCGGCCACTCGCTGTCCGCGACCAGGGTCGCCAACCGGCTGCGTGCCGCGCTCGGCGCGGACGTCCCGGTGCGGGCCCTGTTCGACGCCCGGACGGCCGAGGCGCTGGCCCGCGTCCTCGACCCGGAGTCGGCGGCCGCCGACGCGGCGGAGCCGGCCCCCCGGCGCCCCGCGCTGCGCGCCGTCCCGAACCGGCCGTCCTCGGTGCCGCTCTCGCACGCCCAGGAGCGGCTCTGGTTCCTGGACAAGATGGACGGCCCCACCGGCAGCTACAACATCCCGCTGGCGGTCCGCCTCACCGGCCCGCTGGACGCCGCCGCGCTGGCCGCCGCCGTCCGGGACGTGGTGGCCCGGCACGAGAGCCTGCGCACCGTCTTCGCCGAGGCCGACGGGCTGCCCTCGCAGCTGGTGCTCTCCGCCGAGGAGGCCGAGCAGGCCGGCGCCCCGCTGGTCGTGGTGGACCTCTCCGGGGCGGCGCCGGGCGCGCTGGAGGCGGCGCTGGCCGCCGAGGCCGCCCACCCCTTCGAGCTGTCCGCCCAGGTGCCGCTGCGGGCCCGGCTGTTCACCCTCGGCCGGGACAGCCACGCGCTGGCCCTGACGGTGCACCACATCGCCGCCGACGGCTGGTCGCTCGGCCCGCTCTCCCGCGACCTCTCCGACGCCTACCGGGCCCGGCTGGACGGCGCCGGGCCGCGCTGGGAGCCGCTGCCGGTGCAGTACGCCGACCACGCGCTCTGGCAGCGCGAACTGCTCGGCTCCAAGGACGACCCGGACAGCCTGGCCAGCGCCGAACTCGCGCACTGGCGCGAGGCGCTGGCGGGCATCCCGGAGGAGCTGGACCTGCCCACCGACTTCCCCCGCCCGGCCCGGGCCGGGCACCGCGGCGCCGAGGTCGAGTGCACGGTGCCCGCCGAGACCCACGCCCGGCTCGCCGAACTGGCCCGGCGCGGCGGCGCCAGCCTGTTCATGGCCGTCCAGGCGGGCCTGGCCGCGCTCCTCACCCGGCTGGGCGCGGGCACCGACATCCCGCTCGGCAGCCCGGTGGCCGGGCGCACCGACGACGCCGTCCGCGACCTGGTCGGCTTCTTCGTCAACACCGTGGTGCTGCGCACCGACACCTCGGGCGACCCGGCGTTCACCGCCCTGCTCGGGCGGGTCCGGGAGACCGACCTGACCGCCTACGGGCACGCCGAACTGCCGTTCGAGCACCTGGTGGAGGAGCTCAACCCGGTCCGCTCGATGGGCCGGCAGCCGCTCTTCCAGGTGATCCTGGCCTTCGAGAACAGTGCCGACCCGCTGCCCGCGATGCCCGGCCTGAGCGCCGAGGTGCTGCCGATCGGCAGCACGACGGCCAAGTTCGACCTGTCCTTCCAGGTACTGGAGCGGACCGGCCCGGACGGCGCCCCGGCCGGACTGGACATCCGCCTGGAGTACCGCGAGGACCTGTTCACCGGGGCGACGGCGGCCCGCCTCGCCCGGGCCCTGGCCACCCTGCTCGACTCCGCCGCCCGCACCCCCGACGCACCGCTCAGCGCCCTCGACCTGCTCACCGCCGAGGAGCGCCGCGTCCTGCTGGAGGAGTGGGCCGGCCCGACCGCCCCGTTCACCCCGGTCACCCTGACCGCCCTGTTCGAGGGCCTGGCGGCCGCCGACCCGGACCACCCCGCGCTGATCGGCCCGGACGGCGTACCGGCCGGCCCGGCGACGATGCGGCTGTCCTACGCGGCGCTCAACGAGCGGGCCAACCGGCTCGCCCACCTGCTGCTGGAGCGCGGGGTCGGCCCCGGCGACGTGGTCGCGCTGGCGATGCCGCGCTCCGCGCCGCTGGTGATCGCGCTGCTGGCGGTGCTCAAGACCGGCGCCGCCTACCTGCCGGTCGACCCGCAGTACCCGGCCGAGCGGATCGCCTACATGCTCGACGACGCGGCGCCCGCCCAGGTGCTGACCGTCGAGGCGGTCGCCGACCGGATCCCGGGGCTGCCCGAGGGCGTCGTCCCGCTGGTCCTGGACTCCCTGCGCACCCGGTCCGACCTGACCGGCCGGCCCGACCGCAACCCCGTCGACGCCGACCGCACCCGGCCGCTCGTCCCGCAGGACGTCGCCTACGTGATCTACACCTCGGGCTCCACCGGCCGCCCCAAGGGCGTCGCGGTGCCGCACCTGGGGGCGGCCAACCTGGCCGCCAACCACCAGGCGCGGATGGGCGCGGGGCCGGACACCCGGGTGCTGCAGTTCGCCTCGTTCAGCTTCGACGCCACCGTCTGGGAGCTCGGCGTCTCGCTGTACTCGGGCGGCACCCTGGTGGTCGCCACCGACGAGAGCCGGGTCTCCGGCGAGGTGCTGGGCGCGCTGCTCGCCGAGCACCAGGTCAACCACGTGGTGCTGCCGCCCACCGTGGTGGCCGGCCTGCCCGAGGACGTGGTGCTGCCCGAGGGCCTGCACCTGCTGGTCGGCGGCGAGGCCTGCCCGGCCGCGCTGGTCGACCGGTTCGCCCCGCTGACCGAGTTCCGCAACGCCTACGGCCCGACCGAGGCCTCGGTCTGCGCCACCTGGAGCGACCCGCTGCGCCCCGGCGGCGGCCGCCCGCCGATCGGCCGCCCGCTGGACAACCACCGGCTGTACGTCCTGGACGACGCCCTCGCGCCCGCGCCGGTCGGCGTCACCGGCGAGCTGTACATCGCCGGCACCGGCCTGGCGCACGGCTACCTGCGCCGCCCCGTCACCACCGCCGAGCGCTTCGTCGCCGACCCGTACGGGCCGGCCGGCACCCGGATGTACCGCACCGGCGACCTGGTCCGCTGGCGGGCCGACGGCACGCTCGACTACGTCGGCCGGGTGGACCACCAGGTGAAGCTGCGCGGCTTCCGGATCGAGCTCGGCGAGATCGAGGCCGCGCTGATGCGCCACCCGGTGGTCGTGCAGGCCGCGGTGCAGGTCGCGCCCTCGCCCACCGGCGTGCCCCAGCTGACCGGGTACGTGGTGCCGCTGCCCGGCGTCGCCGCCGTCGACGTGCCGGTGCTGCGCGCGTTCGTCGCCGAGTCGCTGCCCGCGCACATGGTGCCCGCGACGCTGGTGACGCTGCCCGCGCTGCCGCTGACCGCGAACGGCAAGCTCGACACCCGCGCCCTGCCGGCGCCCGGTGCCGCGCCCGCCGCCGCGCAGGCCCCGGTGCGGCGCCCGGGCACGCCGGCCGAGGAGGTCATCGCCGGGGTCTTCGGCGAGATCCTCGGCCTCGACCAGGTCGGCGCCGACGGGGACTTCTTCGACCTCGGCGGCGACAGCCTGCGCTCGGTGCAGATCGTCAGCCGGGCCGCGAAGGCCGGGCTCACGCTCTCGCTGGCCGACGTCTTCACCCACAAGACGGTGGCGGCCCTCGCCGCCGCCGCCCGGCCCGCCGGCTCGCAGCGGCTCCCCGCGACGGTGCTGGAGCCGGTGCTGCCGATCCGGCCGGGCGGCACCGCCGAGCCGCTGTTCTGCGTGCACGGCGGGGTCGGCTTCGGCCTGCCGTACGCGGAGCTGGCCCCGCACCTCGACCCGGCCCGGCCGGTGTACGCGCTGCAGTCCGACGGCATCGCCGCGCCCGAGGGGGAGTGGGAACGGCCGCAGGGCGTACGGGAACTGGCGGCCACGTACCTGGCGAGGATCCGCCGGGTGCAGCCGCACGGCCCGTACCACCTGCTGGGCTGGTCCTTCGGCGGGCTGGTCGTGCACGAGATGGCGGTGCAGCTCCAGGCGGCGGGCGAGCGGGTGGCCTTCCTGGCGGCGCTGGACGTCTTCCCGGTGCTGCCGGGCGACCACAACCCGACCGACGAGGAGATCCGCGGGGCCTTCCTCGCCCACCACGCCGCCGGGGCGGGCATCGACGACGGGGAGCTGCGCCGGCTGATGGCGGTGATGCGCCACCACACGGACATCGCCCGGGAGTTCACCCCCGGCCGGTTCGACGGCTCGCTGCTGCTGTTCACCGCCGCCGACGAGGTGCAGGGCGCCCCCGCCGCCGAGCTCGCCGACCGCTGGCGCGCGCACCTGACCGGCGCGCTGACGGTGCACGACGTCGCCTGCGGCCACGAGGAGATGCTCGGCCGGGAGGCGGCCGGCCGGATCGGCGCGGTGGCCGACGCCGCGCTGCGCCGGTCCTGAACGACCGGACGGCCGGGCCCGGAATCCGGGCCCGGCCGTCACGGGGCCGTCGGCGGCACCCCAGCCGGGGAGCCGCCGACGTGCCGGGGCGAACTGCCCTCGCCCCGACGGGACTTACAGCGAGGGATCCTGCATCAGGATCGCCTGGTAGAGGTGGTGGAGACGACGACTCGGTTTGAGCCCCAACTCGTCGTCGAGCCACTTCCGGGTGCGGTGGAAGATGTCGACGGCCTCCGACTGCCGGCCGCACCGGTAGAGGGCGATCATCAACTGCTCGCTGAACCGCTCGCGTTCCGGGTACTGGGCGAGCAACTGCTTCAGCTCGGCCACCACCGTCCCCGCCTCGCCCGCTTGCAGCTGGGCCGAGATCAGGTCCTCCCGCGCGGTCTTGCGCTGCTCGTCCAGACGCAGCGCTACGGCACGGCACCAGGGCCCGTCGCTCGTGTCGAGCAGGGCCGGTCCGCGCCACATCCCGAGCGACTTGCGGAGCGTGTCCATCGCTTCGTACGGCCGGTCGCTGACCAGCCCCGCGCCTTTCTCCGCCGTCCGCAGGAACCGGTACGCGTCGACCGCGTCCTCCGAGACGTTGAGCATGTAACCGTTGTCAACCGTGCGGATGAGTTCCTGGTCCGGCCCCTCCAGACCAAGTTCCGCCAACGATTTGCGCATGCGTTTGACATTGGCCTGCAAGGCGTTGCGCGCGTTCTTGAGCGGCGCTTCCCCCCACAGCTCGTCGATCAGTTCGTCGAACGCGACCACCTGACCGGCGTTGAGCGCCAGCATGGTGAGCATCACGCGATTCTTCTTCGCCCGTAGACCTACGGTGCGCTGACCGTCGCCGATCAATAGTGGGCCTAATATGGAGATGTACACCAAATTCCCCGTCCCTAGCGGTGAACTCCAGCCACAAGCTTTTCTCCTGTGACCTCGGCCCGGCCACCGTCAACAGTGGTCGACGTGTTTGGGGTGGCCTGACAAAGGGGAAAAGCCTGGGTATCATTCGCGCTGGTCAAGTATCGGACACGCCTGGGTCGTCCGGCCATGTACCTTCGTACATGAGTTGATGAACCTGCGCCACCAACCCCACCTGAAGCCGCGACTCCACTCCCAGTTTCGCCAGGATGTTGGCGACATGCGCCTTCACCGTGCGCTCTGTGACGTGCAGTCGGGCGGCGATGCCGCGGTTGGAGTGTCCGGCACCGATCAGGTCGAAGACCTGCCGTTCCCGTCCGGACAGCGTCCCGACCCGGGTGAGCTCGTTGCGCCAGCGCGCCGAGGCAAGGCTGCCGTCACTGTGCATGGCCACCCCCCTGACCGCCCCCTGCTTCCCCGTGGCGCGTCCACCGGCAGTTGCGCCCCCCCGTCACCGGGAAGGTCGTTCACGTGCCGACGAACGCGCATGCGATTCTACAACTCCCGTAACAAACCACCACGGGACAGTCGGCGTCAAACCCCTTGTCACGACTGGTTGTGGCCGGGTGCCTGCACGAAACGCACACGAAAAGGGCCGGGGAGGGGCTAAGCCCTTCCCCGGCCGTCGAGTTGGACGGGTCCCGTGTTACGGGAGGGTCGTGCGTGCCGCCGAGGCCGCCGCCGCGGCGGCCACGATGGCCGGCATCCGCGGGGTCCGGGTCGTGGTCTGGCGCGCGAGCCGCGAGGGCCAGAAGGTCTTCCAGCCGAGCAGGGTGACCACGGCCGGCAGGACGACGATCCGGATCACCGTCGCGTCGAGCAGCACCGCGCAGGCCATGCCCACCCCCATCTGCTTCATCTCGATGAAGTTCAGCGAGGCCAGCAGGGCGAACACGCAGACCATCACCACCGCGGCGCTGGTCACCACGCCGGCCGTGCGGGTGATGCCCTGCTCGACCGCCTCCTTGACGGAGAGTCCGCCGCGCGCCGCCTCCCGGATCCGGCTGACCACGAAGACGTGGTAGTCCATCGACAGGCCGAGCAGGATCACGAAGAGCATCAGCGGCAGCCAGGCCACCACCCGGCCGGTGGACTCGAAGTGCAGCAGGTCCTCCGCCCAGGTGTGCTGGAAGATCAGCGCGAGCAGGCCGAAGGAGGCCGCCGCGGACAGCACGTTGAGCACCACGGTGATCAGCGCGAGCACCACCGAGCGGAACGCGGCGGTCATCACCAGGAAGGTCAGCACCAGGGCCACCCCGAGCACCCAGGGCATCTTGTGCATGACGTTCGCCCGGTAGTCGACGTCGAACGCGACGTCGCTGCCGCCGACCGCGAACTCGGCGCCCGCGACCGCGCCGAGGGTCTGCGGGGCGAGGTCCTGGCGCAGCCGGGCCAGCGAGGCGCGGGCCTGCGGGGAGCCGCTGTCGAAGTGGGTGCCGATCGCGACGGTGGCGACCGTGCCGTCGGGGGAGGTGCGGACGACCGGCGCGGGGTTGTGCACGAAGAGGTCGTCCTGCGAGGCGCGTTCGACCAGCGACTCCACCGCGGTGCCCAACTGCGCCGTCCGGTCGGCCGGGACCTTCACCGCGACGGTGTGGGTGTCGGCCTGGCTCGGGAAGGAGTGGGTCAGCCGCTCGTTGGCCTGCATCGCCGGGATCGACCGGGGCAGGTCGTCGATCCCGGTGGCCTTGAGCTTCAGGCCGAGGGCGGGCAGCGCGAGGACGAGCAGCGCGCCGACCGAGACCACCAGTGCGATCACCGGGTGGCGCAGCGCGGGCTTGAGCATGGTCGACCACAGCCGCGGCTTGACCCCGCCCTTCTGGGTGAGCCGCCACACCAGCGGGACCCGCGGCGCGTCCAGGTAGCGGCCGAACCGGGACAGCATGGCCGGCAGCACGGTCAGCGAGGAGGTGATCGCGATGGCGACCACCAGCACCGCGCCGGTGGCCATCGACTCGAAGGCGATGTGCCCGGCGAGGTAGAGCGCCCCCATCGAGATCATGACGACCACGCCGGACACCAGCACCGAGTGCCCGGAGGTGGCGGCCGCGATCTCGATGGCGTCGATGTTGTTGGCGCCCAACGCCCGCTCCTCGCGCTGGCGCTTGAGGTAGAACAGCGAGTAGTCGACCCCGATGGCCATGCCCATCAGCACGATGACGTGCGTCACCGGCCCCGGGTCGGGCACCAGTTGGGAGGCCACCCCCCACAGGCCCAGTCCGGCGAGCACCGAGGACAGGCCGAGGACGACCGGGACGCTCGCGGCGACGATCGCGCCGAACACGAAGACCATCACGAGCAGCGTCACCGGCAGGCTCAGCACGGTCGCCTTGCCGAGGTCCTTGCTCAGCATCTCGTTGAGCCCGGCCTTGATCGAGCCGGCGCCGACGAGTTCCATCCGCAGCTCGGTGTGCGACGTGTGGGTCCTCGCCACGGTGTCGATGAGCGGCTGCACCCGGTCGGCGGAGGTCTCCGGATCGCCGTCGAGGGTCACCGGGACGAGCAGGGCCGAGCCGTCCGGCGCGGGCACCGGGGCGTCGATCGAGCTGATGCCGGGGAGGGCCTTCAGGTCGCGGGTGGCGTCCGAGGCCGCGGACTGCGCCTGGACGGGGTCGAGCCGGCCGCCGCCCCACGGGGTGATGAGGACGTTCTCCACCGCGCGCTCCTGGAGGCCGCCGCTGCGGGCGATCGCGGCCGCCCGGCCGGACTGGCCGATGGCGAGGTCGGAGGTGGTGGCCTGCCGGGTGCCCGTGACGCCGCCGACCACGAGGGCCGCCACGACGAACGCCACCCAGAGCGCGATCGCCCACCAGGGGTGGACGGCGCTCCACCGAGCGGCCCTGGTGATCACGTTCCTGCCTTCCACGATCACGTTCCCCTCCTCAAAAGAAATGCCCGGATCAAGACACGGGCCTGACTTATGAGTCCGGCCGGTGCGGTGCGGCGTTCGCCTGCATCACTGAATCTAGTGACGCTTCGACGCATGATCACGGGTACAACTTCGACGATTGGAGGGGGAGTTTCTTCTACTTGACAGCCGACCCGAGAGGGCTGCCGCCGGATTCTCCGGGCGGAATTTGATACCACATCCGCCGGGACACGTTAAAGGGCCCGTCGCCGATCAGTGCGACGGACCCCGCGTATTCCTCGGGCAGCGGCAGGTCGGTGACTCTCCACGGACCGGGCAACGGACCGGAGCGTGCGTACACGGTGGCTTCCGGTCCGTCGTGGGCGACCGGGATCCCCATGCCCTGGGTGAGTCTGGCGCCCGAGGCCTTCACGCACGCCTCCTTCCTGGTCCACAGCCGGGTGAAGGCGTCGGGCCCGCCCCGGGCGACCAGCTCCCGTTCGTCCGGGGGGAAGAAGCGACCGGCCAGCCGGGCGGTGTCCAGCTCGGCGCGGGCCAGCTCGACATCCACGCCGACCGGCCGTGATGCCAGGGCGAGCAGGGCGATCTCGCCCGAGTGGGACAGGTTGAAGTGCAGGCCCGGCGCGTCCTCGACGGCCGGCTTCCCCCACGGGCCGCGGCTGAAGCGCAGCCCGGCCGGGGGGCGGCCGAGGTGCTCGCCGAGGACGATCCGGGTGGCGGCGTGCGCGAGCACGAAGCGGCGCCGCAGCCCGGGCAGCTGTCCGCTCCGGGCGCGCGCCCGCTCCTGCTCGTCGAGCAGTTCCTCCAGGTGCGGCGGGTACCCGTCCGGGGCGTCCTGGGCGGCTTCGCCGTCCGGGCGGTCCGGGTGCTCGCCACCGGTCAGCGGAATCTGCCAGATCTCGACCGTATCCCGACCGACCGGTTGTTCTGTCCCGTTCAGAACCGGCCCACCTTTCCGGTGTGCAGCCCCTGGAACAGATTCAGCTTCTGGATGTTCCGTGTCCCCTCCATGAACTCCACGCCCCGTGCGTCCCGGGCGAGTTTGTCGAGGAGCGGGTGGTCCAGCCGGGCGCCGGGCCCGAAGAAACCCAGCGCGCGCATCGTGACGTCCTCGGCGAGTTCGCAGGCGCGGGCCTTCGCCGCCGAGGAGAGGTGCCCGGCGGCCGGCTTGCGGTCCACCGCGAGGGCCGCCCGGTAGGTCAACTGGCGGGCCGCGTCGATCCGCTGGCCGAGCGACTCGAACAGCTCGCGCTCCGCGCCGCGCAGTTCCCGGCGGTTCTCGGCGACGTAGTCGTGGGCGGCCCGGGCGATGCCGAGGGCGATCGCGGCCACACTCGGGCGGAGCTGGTTGAAGACCGAGACGATGCTCCACATGCCCCGCCGGGTCGGCGGCAGGTGGGCGCCGAGCACCCGTTCGGCGGGCACGTGCACCCCGTCGAGGGTGATCCGGGTCAGCTGGACGCCGCGCAGGCCGAGGGTGGGCAGCGGCTCCGCCCGGAAGCCGGGGTCGGCGGTGTCCACCAGGACGGCCAGCACGCCGAGCCGCTCGGTGCCCGCGACCCGCGCGAACACGGCGCCCAGGTCGGCCCGGGCGGCGTTGCCGACGTAGCGCTTCTCGCCGTCCAGGACGTACGAGCCGTCGCCCACCGGGGTCAGCGTGGTGGTCATCTCGCCGATGGCCGAGCCGCGGTCGGGCTCGGTGAGGCCGAAGCAGGTCCAGCGGGGGCGTTCGGCGAGCCGGCCGTACACCCAGTCCTTCTGGGCCTGGCTGCCGAGCACGCTCAGCAGCACCCCGCACATCGAGGCGCCGGGCGCGCCCAGCATCATCCCGGCGTCGCCGCGCGCCAGTTCCTCGCTCACCAGGACCCGTTCCAGGGTGGCCAGGCCGTGCGCGGGGCCGGCACCGGCCTCGGCGGACGCCCGGTCCCACTCCGGCGGCACCTGGTGGCCGGCCAGGAAGCGCACGGCGGGCAGGTCCAGGAAGCGGTGGACGGCCTCCGGGTCCCGGTCGAGGTCGAGCGCGCCCGCCCGCAGGTCTTCGGCCCACCGCCGCACGTACCGGTGCGTGGTTTCCAGCGGGCCGGGCAGGCTGATCACACGTTCCCCTTCCGGGAGTCGACGTTCTGTGCCGTGTCCCCGGCCGGCCCCGGCCAGCCGCAGTACACGTCGGCGAGGAGCTCGGAGGCGTACGCCGCCCGGCCCGGCCCCTCGGCGGTGAAACCGTACGCCCCGAGCAGCCGCAGCAGTGCGCGGTCGGCATGGGTGATCTGGGCCTGGAGGCGGGCGAGGGCCGGGCCGTCCAGGGGCCGGGCGGGGGCCAGCGGGGAGTCGTCCGGCCCCTCGGCGAGGTCGTCGAGGACGCCCTCGATCTCCAGGTGGTCGATCAGCACGTCGGCGAGCGCGCCCTTGACCAGCTGTTGCAGCAGCAGCGAGGAACCCTCGACCTGGCGGCCCGCGAGGTAGGCCAGGCAGGCCTCCCGCAGCCGCTCGGACGCGCCGAGCCGCAGCCAGGCGAGGCCGGTGCCCCAGTCGTGGGCGTCGGGGCCAGCGGGCGCCCGGGTGGCGTCGGCGGGGCTCAGGACGGCCAGACCGGGCACCGGGTCCAGGCCCCCATTCCCGTCCTCGTCCCCGTCCTCGTCGTCGCCGAACTCGGCGTACTCGCCGAGGAGTTCGCGCGGGACCACGGCGTGCCCGCGCGGGCCGCGCGGTGCCACCCCGGGGGACAGCGCGCGGGAGAGCAGGGTCAGTGCGGGGACGAGGCCGTCGTTGCGCGCGCTCGTCCGGGCCTCCTGCCAGTGCTCGCGCACCTCGGCCGGAACCGTCATCGGACCCCCAACTCCCCCGTGTCGAGTGTGCAGTAGGCCAGGAAGCCGCGCTCCCGGTCGTAGTCGGCCACCACCACCGGGCGGTCCCGGTCGGCGGCGGCGAGCAGGGCGGCCCAGCCGCCGGTGGCGGGCTGTCCGGCCGCCACCTTGGTCCACGGACCGCCGTGTGTCGGAAGTTCAGCACAGCCGTCGGACAGGCCGGAGCCGGTGACCAGCGCGGCCGAGGCGTCCCAGTCGGCGAACAGCCCCGGCTCCGGGAGGCCCTGGGCCGCACCGCCCAGCGGCGCGTCGCCGCCGTCCCAGTGGATCAGCAGCGCGACCGCGGCGTCCGTGTGGACGGCGCTCTGCCCCGTCGCGGGCAGCGGGAACGGCTGGGTGCCCTGGTCCACGACCAGCAGCAGCAGCCGCGACCAGCCGCACCGCCGGGCGTACTCCACGGCGACCCGCAGCGCGCTGAACGGCGCCAGGACGCCCTGGTCGGACAGGGCGAAGGAGAGCGGCTCGCCCGGCAGCCGCCCCTTCACGCAGGAGGCGACCAGCTCGGCGTGGTCGAAGTCCGGCGCGGAGTAGGCGACCACCACCACCTCGGGGCACTCCTCGGCGGTCAGCGGGCCCAGCGCGTCGAGCGCGCCGTGGGCCAGCTCCACCGAGGTGCGCCGCCCCGAGGCGGCGAACTGCTCGCGGTCGAAGTCCGCGCCGTAGAGCGCCCCGAGCTCGCGGTAGAAGTCCTCCCGCGCGGCCTCCGGCCGGTACGGCGCGCCAGGCCCCGGCGGGGTGTGGGCGCCGGCCCGGATCAGCCGCGGCAGGACCGCCGCCGGGGCCGGGCCGGGCGTGCCGTCCGCGCCGGCCGGGGCCGGACGCCGCACGGGCGCAGTCGCGCGGAACATGCTTAGGCGCTCGCTTCCGCGGCGACGAAGCCGGCCAGCGAGCCCACGGTCTCGAAGTGGGTCATGTCCAGCTCGTCGGCGTCGAACTGCACGTCGAGGATCTCCTCGATGGTGATGAGCAGTTCGAGCGCGCTGCTGGAGTCCAGGCCCAGCTCGTCGAAGAGGCGGACGCCCGGGTCGGCGCCGGAGACGTCCTTGTTGAGGACCTCCGACAGGCCCTTGCGGACGGCGTCGACGTACTTCACGTCGGCCACGGTGTTGGCAGTGTCGCTCATGGTGTTCTCCTCGGGCTGGTCCCGGCCGTGGGTCGGCCGGTCGGTGGTCAGTTCTGATCGTCGCCGGGGGCCGCGTACAGCCGCTGGCGGCCGAGCATGGCCTCGACGTCGTCGCGCTCCCGGATCAGGTGCGCCCGCCCGTCCAGGACGAGCACCTCCGCCGGGTAGCCGTGGCTGAGGAAGTGCACCGGCGAGGCCGTCGGCCCGTACGCGCCGGAGCGCTGCACCCCGATCAGCTCGCCGGCCCGCAGCGCCGGCATCGGCACCTTCTTGCCGATGACGTCGTTGGGCGTGCAGAGCGGGCCGGTGATGTGCCAGGGCTCGGTGGCCGGCTCGTCCAGCCGCTCCAGCGCGGCCATCGGGAAGTTGCGCTTCACGTACGAGCCGATGCCGACGGCCGCCATGTGGTGGTTGGTGCCGCCGTCGGTGACCGCGAAGTTCTCGCCCATCGAGGTCTTGGTGTAGCGCACCCGGGTGACGTAGGTGCCGGACGCGGCGACCAGGAAGCGGCCCAGCTCCATGATCATCCGGGTCTCCGGGTGCCGGGCGCGGAAGTCCGCGATCAGCGGGTTGAGCCCGGCGGTCAGCTCGGCGACGTCGAGGTCCTTCTCGTTGTCGAAGTAGGCGATGCCGAGGCCGCCGCCGACGTCGACCGTCTCCAGCGGGAAGCCCAGCTCGGTGGAGAGGCGCTCGGCCAGCTCCAGGATCCGCCGGGTGTTCTCGACGACGGACTCCTCGATCAGGATGCGGGTGCCCAGGTACACCTGGACGCCCATCAGCCGGATGTTGGGGTAGCGGCCGGCGAGCTCCTTGCCCTCGGCCAGCAGCAGCTCCTCGTCGGTGCCGAACTGGCGCGGCTTGCCGCCCATGGTCAGACCCGAACCCTTCACCGAGAAGCGCGGGTTGACCCGCAGCGCGACCCGGGCGGTGATCCCGCGCTCGCGGGCCACCTCGTCGATCAGGTCCAGCTCGCCGATCGACTCGCAGACGATCGCGTGGATGTCCTCGTCCAGGCAGGCCGCCACCTCGCCGCGGCTCTTGCCCGGGCCGAGGAAGATGATGTCGCGCGGCTCGACCCCGGCCCGGCGGGCGGTGACCAGCTCCGTCAGCGAGGACACCTCGGCGCGCGAGCCCAGGCTGTGCAGCAGCGCGCAGACGGAGATGTTGGGGTTCGCCTTGAGCGAGTAGAAGACCTCCAGCGCCGGGTGCAGCGCCTCGCGCAGCCCCTGGAAGCGGGTGGTGATCTCCTCGCCGTCGTACAGGTAGAGCGGGGTGCCGAACTCCTCGGCGAGCTCGGTGATCCCGAGGCCCTGCACCTCGAATGCGACGCTCACGGTCAGCTCCGTTCCGGGTAGGCCGCGAGGCGGCGGGTGATGTCGGTGTCGAGCGCCTCGATCTCCTCGTCGGAGGCACCGACGAGCACGCCGTACAGCCGGCCCTCGAAGCCGTCCGCTTCGGCGCCGGCGGCGGTGCCCGCGGCGGCGTTCACCGTGGCGTAGTTGTTCACGAACAGGCCGCGCGGGCGCGGGCCCCGCTCGGTCAGCAGCAGCCCGTCCAGCACCTCGGCCAGTTCGGCGAAGGGCAGCGGGCGGGTCAGCCGCAGCGGGAAGTGCCGGGCGACGGCGACGTCGTCGGCCCCGGCCAGGCCGCCCTCGTGCACCACGTTCTGGTACGTGGACATGTTGTTGCGGGCGTTGATCTCGATGACCGGGTACAGGCCCTCGTCCGGGTCGACCATCGCGTCGACGCCGACCACGCCGTAGTAGCCGTCGGCGGCGAGCCGCTCGCCGAGCCGCAGCGCCGTCGCCTCGATCTCCGCGACCTGCCCGTCGGTCAGCCGGGCCGGGATCCGGTGGCCCTTGTGGACGCCGCCCTCGGTCAGCAGCTCCTTGACGAAGTCGAAGTGCGTGGAGCCGTCCCGGCCCACCGTGAACTGGTAGTTGAGGTCGCAGCGCTTGGCGACCCACTCCTCGATCACCAGCGCGGTGCGCGGGGCCCCGCCCGCGGCCTTGGCGGCGCGCTCGGCCTGCTGGACCGCCATCCGGTGCAGCCGGCCCAGGCGGGCCTCGGAGTCCAGCACGACGATGCCCTTGCCGGACACGCCGAACGCGTCCTTCAGCACCACCTTGCGGCCCGCCGCCAGCAGTTCACCGGCCGCGGCCACCGCCTCGGCCAGCTCCTCCAGCGTCTCGCAGGCCCAGCCGCGGGCCTGGCGGATGCCCAGCTCGTCGGAGAGCCGGCGGCTGTACACCTTGCTGTTGACCCGCTTGCAGACCGCGGCGGTCGGCGCGCCCAGCTGCAGCCCGGTGCGCTCGGCCAGCTCCTCCTCGACGGTGGAGATGCCGTGCGCGGTCAGCCGGGCGCCCTCGGCGGCGACGGCGGACAGCGCGCGCAGCAGCTCGGGGTCGGCGAGGGCGTCCTCGCTGACGGTGCGCTGCGGGTCCTGGCCGGCCACCACGTGCACGGTGGGCAGCTCCAGGCCGAGGCCCTCCAGGTAGCCGCGGTAGCCCTCGTCCAAGGCGGTCTTCAGCACGACGTGGTCGTCCTTGCCGCCGAGCAGCAGCGCGAACTCGTCCATGCGGTTCACCACCGCACTGCCCGCGTGCGAGGCGACCCGGGGCAGCGCGGGCTCGCCGAGCGCCCAGTGGTTCTCCACCTCGAAGTTGCCCAGGAACACCAGCGGGGTGTCCGCGGACCCGGTCACGGCGCGCTTGAGGCGCGCGCTGAAGCCGGAGGACGGTAGATGCATGTCGACCTCGTCATTTCTCGTGTGCGCTCGGGCGCGGTGCGGCGGGTGCGCAGGTGCTGCGGTGGTGGCCGACTCGGTGGACGGCCGTCAGTGCTCCAGGACCATCGCGGCGAAGGTCGCCCCGAGCCCCACGCTGGTCATCAGGTAGCGGTCGCCGGGGCGCAGCCGCCCCAGCTCGGTGGCCTTCTGCAGGTTGATGAAGGGGTCGGCGCAGAAGCAGTGCCCGGTCTCGCCGACCAGGTCGAGGAAGACCTTGTCGAGCGGCAGCCCGAGCGTCTTGCAGACGCCGATCCACGACAGCCGGTTGACGTTGTGCGGAAGCACGAGCGCCAGCTCGTCGAGGCCGCAGCCGGCCTCCTCCAGGGCGGCGCCGATCACCTCGCACAGGCCGGGCCCGTACAGGTCCTGGAACTCCTTGGCGGCGGCGTCGCCCATGATGAACTCGTCGCCGAACTGGGTGTGGGTGCGCGTCGCGTAGCCGAGCATCCGGTCGGAGCCGGTGCGGTCCGCGCTCACCAGGAAGGCGACGGTGCCCTCGCCCATGACGGTGACGTCCGGGATGGACTGCGTCTGGGTGGTGCACGCCTTCTCCCCGGCCAGGACCAGGGCGAGCGCGTTCGGGTCCGGGTCGGCGGCCAGCAGGGTGCCCGCCAGGTCCAGCGCGAGCAGCCCGGAGGCGCAGGCGTGGTGCGAGACGACGAAGCCGGCGGCGTGCTCCAGGCCGAGCTCGACCTGGAGCGGTCGGAGCGAGGTCATCGGGTACGGCAGCGGCGACGGCATCGTGCGGGCCTGGAGGACGTACTTGACGCGCTGTTCCTGCCCGCGCAGCTCCACCAGCTTGGTCGCGGCGCGCAGCAGCAGCTCGGTCTCGGTGGCCGCAGGGTCGCGGCACACCTCGGAGAGCCCGTAGAAGCGCTGGTAGCGCCGGAGCTGCACATCCGTCAGCTGGAGTTCCTGTTGGAAGCGCGCGATCGGGATGGTGTCGGGAAGACAGCTGGAGACTGCCGTGATCGACGTCATGCCAACTACAGTCGCCTGGAGCGCTGACGCTTAGCTGACGCTGCGCTGACCACCGCCGCGCGGTGGCGGTCAACGGGAGGCCTCGCGGACCGCGCCCAGGGCGAGCGCGCCGAGGGCCAGTGCGGCGGCGACGGCGGCCACCGCGGTCGGGGCCGGGGCACGCTCCCCGGAGACGCCGAGGAAGTCCAGCCCGGAGACATGGCTGACCATTGCGTACCAGAGCATCGGGTAGAGCGACTGGAACAGCCGAGGCCCGCCCGTGACGGCCCCGCAGAGCAGTGCCAGGGCGGGTATCAGCAGTGCCCCGGCCAGGGCGCCCGCGGCGGCCCGGGGCTGTCCGGCGGCGAGCAGCCGGGCGGCGGGCACGGCTACCACGGCGAGGGCCGGGACGACCCCGGCGAGCAGGGCGGCCAGCCCCCGGCGCAGGGGCGAGGGGCAGGCGCCGAGCAGTTCGCCGGTGCTGCCGCCACCCGCCCGGTGGCCCATCCGGGACCACAGCAGCACCGGCCAGAGCATCGCGAACGGCAGCACCGGGTGGCTCGGGCCGTCCGGCGCGACCCATGCCGCCAGTGCGGCGAGGGCCACCGCCCCGGCCCACCAAAGCCGTTGGCCCTGCACCAGGATCCGCAGCTCGCCCACGAGGGCGGCGAGCACCGCGCCGCCCCGGCGTGCCGGGGCCGGGGTCAGCCGGGCCGGGGCGAGGGTGAAGGCGGCCGCGGCCGCGCCGGGACCGACCCCGACCCCGGGCGCGGGGCCGTCGGTCCGGACGGCTCCGGACGCCCCGGCGGCCGGGCGCGGCCCCTCCCCGTCGAAGCGCCGGAACCAGAGCGCCCCGAGCAGCGCCAGCCCCACCGCGACGGCGGTCAGCAGCAGCGCCCCGGCGGCCTGCGCGCCCGCCTCGCCGGGGCCGAGGCCGGGCCAGTCGAAGGTGCCCAGCACCCGGTTGTCCGCGGTGAGCCCGACCCCGAACTCGACCCCGTCCGCCGACCGCCCGCCGGCCGCGATCGCCTCCCGGATCGACGCGGTGATCCGGCGCATGCCCAGCAGGTCTGGCCCGCCGCCCGCCTGCGCGCCGAGCACGGCGACCAGCCAGACCGCGAACCACACCAGCGCCCCGAGCCCGCCGCGCAGCCCGGGCAGGGTGTCGAAGAGCACCGCGCACCCGGCGACCGCGGCCAGCAGCGGCAGCGTGATCAGCACGTACGGCAGCAGCAGCCGCAGCACGTCCACGTGCCCGGAGTCGCCCTTGACCAGCTGCACGCCGAGGGCCGTCCCGGCCAGGGCCAGCAGCATCGAGCCGAACAGCAGCAGGTTGCTGCCGAACTTGCCCGCCAGGTAGCCGATCCGGGTCAGCGGGGTGGCGGCGAGCAACCTGCCCACGCCGCTCCGCTCGTCCCGCCCGATCGACCCCCGGGCGATGCCGAAGCCAGCCAGTGACAGCCAGACCGCGCCGCCGAGCGCCGTCACCGTCCCCACGTAGCCGCTGGTGTAGCGGCCGTGCAGGTCGGTGACCTGGAACACCGTCCAGCGGGAGTCGCCGACCGGTGCGGCCAGCAGTCCGAGCGCGAGCGTGCCGAGCAGCACCGCCAGGTACCCGGGCCGCCGCCGGCGCTCCCGGAAGTCGGCGAGCGCGAGCGCCCAGAGGCCGGCCGTCACGCCGCCACCCGCTCGGGCCCGGCCTGGGCGGCGGTGAGCAGCAGGTACGCGTCGTCCAGCCGGGGCGGGACGGGCTCGGCCTCCGGCGCGGGAGGGTGCGGGGACAGCACCCGGACCCGGACGCCCTGCGGGGTGCGGGTGGTGGCGCCCAGCAGGAACCGCGAGCGCAGCGCCGGGAGCCGGTCGGCGGCCACGGTCAGCTCCCAGACCGAGCCCGCCGCGCCCCGCAGCAGGTCCTCCGGGGTGCCGTGGTGCAGCAGCCGGCCGTGCCCCATCACGGCGATCCGGTCGGCGGTGGCGGCCACGTCGGAGACGATGTGGGTGGACAGCACGACGATCCGCTCGGCGCCGAGCCCGGTCAGCAGGCCGCCGAAGCGCAGCCGCTCCTCCGGGTCGAGCCCGACGGTCGGCTCGTCGACGATCAGCAGTGCCGGGTCGTTCAGCAGCGCCTGCGCGATGCCGACGCGCTGGCGCATCCCGCCGGACATCGCCCCCAGCCGCTGCCCGGCCGCGCCGGACAGGTTGACCAGGTCGAGCAGTTCGTCGATCCGGGCCTTCGCGTGGCGCCGCCGCAGGCCCTTGGCGGCGGCCAGGTAGGCGAGGAACTCGCGGGCGGTGAGCTGTGGGTAGCCGTCGAAGTCCTGCGGCAGGTAGCCGACCGTGCGGCGCAGCGGGCCGGGCCGGCGGGCGGTGTCCGCGCCGTCCCAGAGCACCTGCCCGGCGGTGGGCCGGGTGACCGTGGCCAGGATGCGCATCAGGCTGGACTTCCCGGCGCCGTTGGCACCGAGCAGGCCGAGCACGCCGGGCCGCAGCGTCAGCGAGAACGAGTCCACCGCGCGCTTGCCGCCGCGGTACTCCTTGGTCAGGTCGAGGATCCGGAGTTCCGTCATGTCCGCCATGCTTCCGGCGCGGGCGGCCGGGCACATCTGCCGTTCGGCAGAGATGGCGGACGGAAACGACCGGAGGGGTGGGCCTTTCGGCACACCCCTCCGGAATCCGATCAGGTCCTACTCGTCGTCGGCCCCGCCGAGGTCACCGAGGTCGCCGAGGTCGGTGCCGTCCGGGGTGCCGCTGATCGCGTACCCCTGGCGGCGCGCCTCGTAGCAGGCCACCGTCGCGGCCGCCGACACGTTCAGCGAGCCGACCCGGCCCAGCTGCGGCACGAACACCACCTGGTCGCAGAGCGCCAGCGCGTCGGGGGTGATCCCGCGGTCCTCGTGCCCCAGCACGAAGGCCACCGCCGGGGTCAGTTCGGCGGCGAACATCGGCACCGCCTCGTCCGCCAGCTCCAGGCCGACCACCTTGAAGCCGTCCGCCTTCGCCGCCGCGACCGCCTCCGCGATCGTCGGGAAGTGCTCCACCTTCAGGTACTTGTCGGTGCCCATCGCGGCCTTCTGCGCGCCCGAGGAGCGCACCGACGGGGTCTCCCCGGCCAGGTACAGCTTCTCGGCGCCCATCGCGGCCCCGGTCCGGACCACCGAGCCGACGTTGAACGGCGACTGCAGGTTCTCCAGGATCATCGCGAGCCGGAACTCGTTGCTGCGCCGCCACGAGCGGTGCAGTCGCTTCAGTTCGGTCCCGCGCAACTGCTTCACGACGACGTTCCCCGTCCACTCTCCGTACCCTCGCCCGGCTCCGGGCGGGGTCGTGCTTCCAGAATCCGGAACCCGTTGACCGACGCGACCCGGGTGGTCGGGTAGCCCTGCTCGTTCAGCCACTTCTGCAGCGAGTCCGAGCCCAGGTGCTTCTGCACCACCAGGAACGCCGAGCCGTCCGGGGTCAGCCGGCCGAGCCAGTGCGTGAGCAGCCGGCGCAGCGCGGCCTTGCCGATCCGGATCGGCGGGTTGGAGTAGATGGTGGCGAACCGCACGTCCTGCGGGACGTCCTCGGGCAGCGCGGCCTGGACGTTGCCCAGCCGCAGTGCCTCGGCGTTCAGCCGCACCAGTTCCAGCGCGCGCTCGTTCACGTCCACCGCCCAGACCGGCAGCCGCCTGCGCCGGCTCGCCCAGGTCAGCGCGATCGGGCCGTAGCCGCAGCCGACGTCCAGGATCGGGCCGCGCACCCGCGGCTGCGGGGCGTGCTCCAGCAGGATCCGGGTGCCCGGGTCGAGCCGGCCGCGCGAGAACACCCCGGTGTCGGTGGTCAGTTCGAGGGTGAGGTCCGGCAGGGAGACCGTGATCGGCCGGCGCTCGCTGGCGACCTCGGGTGCACCGGTGAAGTAGTGCGAGCCGGACATGATTTCCCCGTCGTTCGTAAGGGCCTCGGGGCCACCGGGTGGGTGTGGGTAAGCCCTTGGTACGGCACCGATCGTACCCCCGGTGGCCTGCGGCGCGTTCCGTGCCGGCCGGCGGCCCGGGTGCCGCGGGGCCGCCCCGGCGCAATCGCGCCCGGCCGCCCGGCGACGGATACTGCCAGTACCGCCCCCGCGCCCGTGGGAGCCTCCGGACAGCGCCTCCGAACAGTGAGGACGGACGCCATGCCGCAGAATCACGAGGACTACCTGATCGACGAGGCCGTCGAGACCGTCGAATCCGACGACGAGGCACCCGAGGGCGACGAGTACGACGAGGTGGCCGAACGCCGGGCAGTCGGAGCCGACCCGGCCACCGATGTCGCCGACGCCGCCGAGCAGAGCCGCGTCGTCCAGCTCGACGAGGACGAGTACCGCGAGTAGCCGCCGCCGGGCCCGGTCGGGGGCGCCGTCCGGTGCGTTGTCCGGGGCGCCGTCCGGGGCCCTACAGCGCCCGGCGGCGCTGCAGCCAGGTCATCGCCGCCCAGCCCGGCAGCACCGGCAGGATCAGCGTCAGCAGGCGGTACATCGCCACCGCCGCCAGCGCGCCGCCCTTCTCCATCGACGCGGTCTGCTGCAGCAGGGCGATCAGCGCCCCGTCCACCGCGCCGGCCCCGCCCGGGGTCGGCGCAACGTTGCCCGCCGCGTTGCCCACCAGGAACACCACCGCCACCGAGGCGAAGGACGGCTCCCGGCCGATCGCCCGGGTGCAGCAGTACAGGCAGCCGATCAGGCAGATCGACACCAGCAGCTGCCCGGTCAGCCCCACCGCCAGCCGGGCCGGGCTGCGCAGCAGGTCCAGCAGCCGCGGCAGCACCTCGGTGGTCAGCGGCCGCAGCCGCGCCGCCAGCCAGCGCCGGGCCGGCGGCACCGCCGAGACCACCGCCAGCAGCGCCGCCGCCCCCGCCAGCCCGCCCACCACGGCGGGCAGCGCGTCCAGCTCCGAACCGCCCGGTTGCAGGTCCAGCAGGTAGACGAAGGCGCCCAGCTGGAGCAGGTGCAGCACCAGGCCGATCAACTGCCCCACCCCGACGCTGGACAGTGCCTGCGCGGTCGGGATCCCGGCCCGCTGCAACAGCCGGGTGTTCAGTGCGATCCCGCCGACGCCCCCGGGCGACACCAGCTTCACGAACGCCCCGGCCAGCTGCGCCAGCACCGCGTTGCGGAAGTCCAGCCGCTCCGGCACGAACCCGACGAACCCCATCGCCGCCGTCACGTGGCTCAGCGCCGCCGCCAGCAGTGCCAGCGCCAGCCACGCCGGATCGGCGTCGGCCACCGCCGAGATCGGGTTGTCCTCGGCCGCGAACAGTTGCGGGATCAGCAGCCACCCGGCCACCACCCCGCCCACCACCGCCAACAGGGTCCGTGGCCGCAGCCGCTCCAACCGCACCGGCCGCACCTCCGCCTGCGGCCTGGTCCGCAGCACCTCCGCCCGGATCTCCTCCAGCAGCCCGCCCCCGCCGCCGGCGGCTTCGTCGGGCCCGGGGCCTGCCGGGCCGCCCGTGCGCGCGGCGGCGGTCGGGTGGGCGGCGGTCGGGTGGGCGGTGCGCTTGAGGGCGTGGCGGGTGGTGCGGGCGAGGGCGATGGGCTGGAGGAGGGGGAGGGCGGCCTCGACGGTGTCGGCGCCGAGGACGGTGACGGCGGTGTGGACGGAGCGGGCGGCGCCGGCCCGCAGGGCGAGGGTGGTGAGCAGCTGGGCGATGTCGCAGCGCAGCACGAGTTCGCTGGCCGCGATGTCGCCGTCGGCGAAGTCGACCAGGTGCACCGCGCCGGTCGCGTCCACCAGCAGGGAGGACGGGACGAGCGCCCGGTGGGCGATCTCCCGGCGCTGGAGGCGGGCGAGCTGCCGCCAGGCGTCGGCCAGCAGGTCGTCGGTGACCTCCTCGTCGGGGAGCCGGTCGAGGGCGCGTCCGGGGAGGTGTTCGTAGGCGATGAGGGCGGTGTCCTGGCCGAGGCCGGCGGTGGCGGCGATGCGGCGGGTGCGGACGCCGGCGGCGAGGGCCGCGTAGGTGACGAGCGCCTCGTGTTCGAGGCCGGCGCGGGGGGAGCGCAGGGCCCGGGGGTGGGGGGCGGTGCGCAGCCGCAGGCGGCGCCAGGCGCGCTGGACGGCGGCGGCGGTGACGGCTTGCCGGTCGAGGAGCTGGACGTCGAGGTCGGGCCGGTCGTCGGCTTGCCGGACCAGGTAGCGGTCGGGCCCGGCGGGGTGGGCCTCGGCCGGGCGCAGGCCGCTCTCGCGCAGGGCCCGGAGGATCTCGCCGGGCCTGGGCAGCGGGTCGGGGGTGCCGACGGCGTAGAGGGTGCCGTGGGCGCCGGTCCAGCCGATGAGCAGGCCGAGCAGCAGGGCGGTGGGGGTGGCGTACCCGCCGGCGAGTCCGGCGAGGCCGGAGAGGGCGAGGACGGCCCAGGGGGCCCGGTGTTCGCGGTTGCCGGAGGCGGTCATGAAGGCGAGGACGGGTGCGAGGTAGCCGTAGACGGGCTCGGTGTGGCCGAGGGCGCCGCCCGGCAGGGCCTGGGTGAGGGCGGCGAGCAGGGAGGCGGGGGCGACGCCGTCGGCCCACAGGTCGAGGAGCAGGGTGGCGCCGTAGGCGAGGACGGCGGCGAGCAGGCCGTCGGAGACCTGCTGGAGGGCGCGTCGCCGGTCGGGGCCGAGGAGGCGGCGGGCGGCGAGGACGACGGGCACCAGCAGCACGGCGGCGGTGGTGAGGCCGCCGGCGAGGCCGGCGAGCGGCCGGGGCACCAGTTCGGCGGCTTCGGCGACGTCGGCGGCGATGCCGCCGGTGGTGGCCCGGGCGTAGTCGGCGAGCAGCAGGGTGAGGGCGATGGCGATGAGCCCGGTGAGCAGCCGGATCAGGGCGACGGGCTGCCGGATCCGGCCGGGTTCGGACACCGCCCGGGCCGGGCCCCGGCCGGCTCCGGCGCTCGCCGGTATGCCGGTGTCCGCCGGTGCGGGCGTGCCGGCGGTGTCGCCACCGCCGGTGTCGCCGTTCGTTCTCCCCGTCACGATCGCCACGGGTGGCATGCTCCCATGCCTCCCCTGATGGTGGAGCCGGAGCCCGGAAGCCGACCCGGATCGGGGGAGTTCGGGGACCGGCCCTACGCCTGCCGGGTCGGCACGACGACCGTGTGGCTCAGGTTGACGTGCCGGGGGCGGCTGACGGTGTAGGCGATCAGGTCGGCGAGGTCGTCCGCGGTGAGTGCGGGGATGGCCGCGAACATGCCGCCGAGCTGTTCGCGCAGGGCGGGGTTGTCGATGTGGCCGCCGAGTTCGGTGTCGGTCAGGCCGGGCTCGATGGAGCTGACCCGGACGTCGCGGGGGCTGAGTTCGGAGCGCAGGGCGGCGGACAGCTGGGTGAGCGCGGCCTTGGTGGCGCTGTACACGGCGTAGTTGGGGAAGACGACGCGCGAGGCGATGGAGGAGACGTTGACCAGGTCGGCGGCCCGGCCGTCGGCGGCGGCCGCGGTGAGGTCGTCGGCGAAGGCGCGGATGATCCGCAGGGCGCCGGTGAGGTTGGTGTCGACCATGCGGGTCCACTCGTCGGTCCGGCCGTCGGCGAGGGGGTTGGGCAGCATCACGCCGGCGCTGTTGACCACCAGGTCGACCCGGCCGTAGGCGTCGTGGACGGCCTTGGCGGCGGCGTCGACGGAGGCCTGGTCGGTGATGTCGGCGGTGACGGCGAGGGCCTGGCCGCCGGCGGCGGTGAGCTCGGCCGCGAGGGTGTCGAGCCGGTCGGTGCGGCGGGCGAGCAGGGCGACCCGGGCGCCGTGGGCGGCGAGCAGGCGGGCGGTGGCCGCGCCCATGCCGCTGGCGGCTCCGGTGACGACGGCGGTGCGGGCGGCGAGGGCGGGGTAGCTCATCGGTGGCTCCTGGGCCTGGGAGGGTGGTGGGGCTGACGACGACAACTGTGCGCGGGCGGCGGAGGTTCGCCCAGGGCTGTGTGCGTCCCGGGTGCGGCCTTCCTGGGATGCGCTTTCCCGGGATCCGCGGTCCTGGGTGCGGCAGGACCACCCTGGCGCCGGGAAGGCCGACCGGGCGCGCGGCGTGTCTTGAGGCCGGGGCCGGCCGGGCCGTCACTACCCTGCGGGCATGAGTGCCTGCGAAGACCTCGCCGCGGCCCCCCAGGGCATCGAGCCCCTCCCGCCGGTCGACGGCTGCGCCGACTGCCTGGCCCAAGGGCGCCGGGACTGGGTGCACCTGCGGATCTGCCTGGACTGCGGCCACATCGGCTGCTGCGACTTCTCGCCGCAGCGGCACGCCACCGCGCACTTCCACAACACCTCGCATCCGGTGATCCGCTCGTACGAGCGGGGCGAGGACTGGCGCTGGTGCTTCGTCCACGAGGTCATGGGCTGAGGCCCGGCGCGGGGCGCGTCCCGCGGATCCGGCCGGCCCGGGGCCCGTTCCCGGTGGCATCTCCCGGTGGCATTCGGGCGCAACCCCGATAAAATCCGGACATAACGCCCGCGCGGCCCCCGGCCCTTCCGGTCGACATCCGTCCGGCCGGTGACCGCCGAAGGGAGGCCGACGATGACCAAGCGAACACCGGGCAGCACTGCCCAGCTCCGCCGGGGCACCCAGGAACTGCTGGAGCGCCGCGGCATGGCGACCGCGCCCACCCGGCTGGTGCCGATGCTGCGCGCCGACGCCATGTCCTCCGCCACCGCCGGGTACGCCGTGCCCGACGCCTTCCGGCACGGTGGCCGCGACCGGGCGGCCTCGGCGGGGCACGCCGCCCCGTCGATGCACGCCGAGCTGAAGGGCCACCGGCACCGCGGCGCGGAGAAGCACTCCGCCCACTGAGCGGATCCGGGTCCGGGGGCGGGCGCCGCGTTCCGGCGCCCGCCCGCGACGCGTGCTCGGAGGGTGTCCGGGGTGGTTCGCGGCCGGTGCTGGGGGGCGCCGGGCGGTTGTCAGTGGGCTGGAGTACCTTCGTGCCGTTCACCAGCACGGGGCGGGACGACGGGGGCGCACCATGGCCGACCTGATCACGGAGGAGCCGGTCGAGCTCCAGTTGGAGCGGTACCGGACGGAGCTGACGGGCTACTGCTACCGGATGCTCGGCTCGGTCTTCGAGGCCGAGGACGCGGTGCAGGAGACGATGGTCCGCGCCTGGCGGGGCCACCGCGGCTTCGAGGGCCGCGCCGCGCTGCGCTCCTGGCTGTACCGGATCGCCACCAACGTGTGCCTGGACGCGCTGAACGGCCGCAACAACCGGGCCCGCCCGATGGACCTGGCCGGCCCGGTGACGGTGGCCACCGCGAGCGACACCCAACTGCCCGAGGTGACGTGGATCGGCCCCGCGCCGGACGGCCGGGTGCTGCCCGAGACGGGCGACCCGGCCGAGGTGGCGGCCCAGCGCGAGTCGGTGAAGCTGGCCTTCGTCGCCGTGCTGCAGCGCCTCGCGCCCCGGCAGCGGGCCGTGCTGATCCTGCGCGAGGTGCTCGGCTGGAAGGCCGCCGAGGTGGCCGAACTGCTCGGCGTCACGGTGGCCTCGGTGAACAGCGCGCTGCAGCGGGCGCGCGCGGTGCTCGCCGGGGACGGCGCCGCCGCCCGCCCGGCCCCCGCCCTGGACGACGACCACCGCGCGCTGCTGGACCGCTACGTCCGCGCCTTCGAGGCGTACGACATGGACGGCCTCGCCGCGCTGCTGCACGAGGACGTCACGCTCAACATGCCGCCGTACGCGATGTGGCTGCGGGGGCAGGGCGAGATCCGGGCCTGGATGCTCGGCCCGGGCCACGGCTGCCGCGGCTCCCGGCTGGTCCCGGTGACGGCCAACGGCGCTCCGGCCTTCGCCCAGTACCGGCCGAGCCCGGTGGGCGGGCACGAGCCGTGGGCGCTGATCGTGCTGGAGGTGTCAGCGGGCCGGATCACCGGGTTCACCAACTTCCTGGACACCGACGTGCTCTTCCCGCTGTTCGGCCTCCCGCCCCGGCTGGCCGCCGAGTAGGCCCTGTTCGGGCCGCCGGAGGTCGAGGGGGTCCACACCCCCCGGCAGCAGGGCCGCGAGCCCGCTGAACGCGAGCAGTTCCCGCAGCGGGCCGCTCGCGTTCAGCAGCACCACGCCCACCCCGTGCCGAGCGGCGGCGAGCCGCAGCCGGGCGAGGGCGTCGACGACGGCCAGGTCGGGCGCGGTCAGCGCGCCCAGGTCGCAGGTCAGGTCGCAGGTCAAGGCGGGGGTCAGGGCGGGGACGGTCGGGGGCTTCGGCGTGGTGTCCATGCTGCTTGGACCGGCCCGGCGGCCCGGGCTCATCGGCTCCGGCGGAACTTCTCGCAACCTCCCGGAGCTCCGCCCTGGCCGAGGAGAGCGTGGGCCTGCGCTCCGCCCAGCGTTGAACCGACGGCCCAGCGCTGAACCGACGGCCCCGGGCGGGTCGGTGGCAGAGTGGGCGGTGCAGAACCACCGTGCCCCAGGAGGATCGCAGTGACGGCTGAGCCCTTGAAGTCCCGTGAGGAATGGTTGGCGTCCCTGCCCAGGATCTACGCGGCGGCGGGCTGCCTGCTGCGGGACGAGTCCGGCCGGATCCTGATCGTGAAGGCCGGGTACCGCGAGTACTGGCAGTTCCCGGGCGGCACGATCGACCTCGGCGAGGGCCCGGTGGAGTGCGCCTCGCGGGAGTTGCTGGAGGAGACCGGCATCGTCAAGGCGACCGGGGATCTACTGGCCATCTCCTGGACCCACCCCTCGTCCGAACTCGACCACCCGGCGCAGCACTTGATGTTCGACTTCGGCACCGTCCCGGACGGCACCCCCGTGACCGTCCCGGCCGGTGAACTGGACCGGCACCAGTGGGCCACCGTCGAGGAGGCGCTGGAACTCCTCGGCCCGGCCCGCTCGGTCCGGTTGCGGGCGGCGCTGGAGGCGGCCGCCGACGGCCGGGTGCGGATCGTCAGCACGCCCATCTCCGGCTTCTGAGTCCCGCCCCGGCCCAACCGACCGGCCCCGGGCGGGAGTTCCGCCCGGGGCCGGGCCCCGTCTCAGGCCTGCTCGGCGTTCCGGGCGGCGATGATGGCCTTGATGGCCTCGGAGGTGAAGGTCTCCGCCTCGGACTTCTCGACGCCGAGGCCGGCGAGCACGCCCGAGCCGTTCTCCAGCTCCAGCAGGGCGAGCAGGATGTGCTCGGTGCCGACGTAGTTGTGCCCGAGCTTCAGCGCCTCGCGGAAGGTCAGTTCCAGCACCTTCTTGCCCTGCGCGTCGTACGGGATCAGCGCGGGCACCTGCTCGGAGGTGGCCGGCAGGGCGGCGGCGGCCGCCTCCCGGACGGCCTCCGGGGTGATGCCCTGGGCGGCGAGCGCCTTGAGCCCGATGCCCTCCGGTTCGGCGAGCAGGCCGAGCAGGAGGTGTTCGGCGGTGATCTCGGCGTTGCCGGCCGCCCTGGCCTCCTCCTGCGAGGCCATCACGACGCTCCGGGCCCGGTCGGTGAACCGGGCGAAGCCCTGGCTGGGGTCGAGGTCGGTGGGGGTGCCCGGGTCCTTGGGGACGAACCGCTTCTGGGCGGCCTGCTTGCTGACGCCCATGCTGCGGCCGATGTCGGTCCAGGACGCGCCGGAGCGGCGGGCCTGGTCGACGAAGTGGCCGATCAGGTGGTCGGCGAGGTCGTCGAGGTGGTCGGCGGCGATGACCGCGTCGGACAACTGGTCGAGCGCGTCGGGGTGGACCTTCTTGATCGCGGCGATCAGGTCGTCGAGGCGCAGCGGAGTGGTGTTGGGAACGACGGGATTCTCCATGCGTCAACCGTAGGTTGTCGATCCCAGGTCGTCAACCATCGGTTGACGCTACGCATGAGTAGTCTTCGGCGACCCCTGCGGAACGGAGGCGTCCGGTGGGCGGGCTGCGGATCCCGGCCCTGCCCGAGGCCGAGCCGCCTCGCGAACTCAGGCTCCAGGTGGCCGAGTTGCGGGAGCCGGCCTGGCCTAGGGGCTCTCTTTCGGATCGCGCCGGGCGCGCGACGCCGGAGCACGCACCTCGCGGCGTTGTCGTCGGTCGCCGATGGCCCCCAGCCTCCGGCCGGGAGGTGCCCCCACCGCATGGACTCCCTCCTCCGCCTTGCGAT
>NZ_JBFBNR010000009.1:0-256408 GCF_040687675.1 Kitasatospora sp. NPDC056731 | reverse complement strand
CGCCCGGTTACATTCCGAACCCGGAAGCTAAGCCTTACAGCGCCGATGGTACTGCAGGGGGGACCCTGTGGGAGAGTAGGACGCCGCCGAACAATCATTCACAGAGAACCCCCATCCGGGAAACCGGATGGGGGTTCTTTGCATTTCCGGCCCACAGGATCACCTCACGAGGGCTCCCACGAAAGTTCAAAAAAGTTCGGCCGGCCATGTCGAGAACCCGTGGCTGGCTCCGTCCCCGGGGTGGACGCGGCCACAATGGGTCGCACCAGCACCGAGGAGAACATCATGGCCAAGTACCTGCTGCTCAAGCACTACCGAGGCGCCCCGGCTCCGGTCAACAACGTGCCCATGGACCGATGGACGCCCGAGGAGATCTCGGCGCACGTGCGGTACATGCAGGACTTCGCGGACCGGCTGGAGAAGACCGGCGAGTTCGTCGACGGCCAGGCGCTCGCTCCCGAGGGGACGTTCGTCCGGTACGACGGCGAGGGGCGCCCGCCGGTGACCGACGGCCCGTTCGCCGAGACCAAGGACCTGATCGCCGGCTGGATGGTGATCGACGTCGACAGCTACGAGCGCGCCGTCGAGCTGGCCGGGGAACTGTCGGCCGCTCCCGGGGCGGGCGGGCGGCCGATCCACGAGTGGCTGGAGCTGCGTCCGTTCCTGGCCGCGCCGCCCACCGTCACCGAGTGACCTCCCCGGTGGACGAAGTCCTGCTCCGGAGCCTCGCGCCGAGCGTGCTCGGTATCCTCGTCCGCCGCGGAGCCGACTTCGCGGCGGCCGAGGACGCCGTGCAGGACGCGCTGGTCGAGGCGGTCCGCGTCTGGCCGGCCGACCCGCCGCGGGACCCCAAGGGCTGGCTGGTCACCGTGGCCTGGCGCCGGTTCCTCGACGGGGCCCGGGCGGACGCGGCCCGCCGCCGACGCGAGGACCGGGTCGAGGAGGAACCGGAGCCGGGGCCCGCGTCCGCGGTGGACGACACGCTCCAGCTCTACTTCCTGTGCGCGCACCCGTCGTTGACGCCGTCGTCGGCGGTCGCGCTCACGTTGCGGGCCGTGGGTGGGCTGACCACCCGCCAGATCGCCCAGGCCTACCTGGTGCCGGAGGCGACCATGGCGCAGCGGATCAGCCGGGCCAAGCGGACCGTCTCGGGGGTGCGGTTCGACCGGCCCGGCGACGTCGCCACCGTGCTGCGTGTGCTCTACCTGGTCTTCAACGAGGGCTACTCCGGGGACGTCGACCTCGCCGCCGAGGCCATCCGGCTGACCCGGCAGCTCGCGGAGGCGATCGACCACCCCGAGGTGGCGGGGCTGCTCGCCCTGATGCTGCTCCACCATGCCCGGCGCGGGACCCGGACCGCGTCCGACGGGAGCCTGGTGCCGCTCGCCGAGCAGGACCGTGGCCGGTGGGACACCGGGTTGATCGCCGAGGGCGTCGGGATCCTGCAAGCGGCCCTCGGCCGCGACCGGTTGGGCGAGTTCCAGGCCCAGGCCGCCATCGCGGCACTCCACGCCGACGCGCCCACCGCCGAGGAGACCGACTGGGTGCAGATCGTCGAGTGGTACGACGAGCTTGCCCGCCTGACCGAGAGCCCGGTCGTCCGGCTCAACCGCGCGGTGGCCGTCGGTGAGGCCGACGGACCGCGCGCCGGGCTGGCGGCGCTCGGGGAGCTGGACGGCTCGCTGCCCCGCCACACGGCGGTGGCGGCGTACCTCCACGAGCGCGACGGCGACCTGGAGACGGCGGCCCGGCTGTACGCCGAGGCGGCCCACCGGGCCCCCAACCTCGCCGAGCGCGACCACCTGACGCGCCAAGCCGCCCGGCTCAACGCCCGTAGGCGTCGCTGACGGACCAGTAGGTTGACGTGACGTCACCGCGGCCTGCCCGTTGAAGGAACGGGACCAAGAGACGGGATCGTCCGTACGGCGAGGGCTCAGAGGCGGCCGGCGGCCTTGAGGGCGAGGTAGGTGTCGGCGAGGGCGGGGGCGAGCTGGGTGGGGGAGGCGTCGAGGACGGTGACGCCGTGGCGGCTGAGGAGGTCGGCGGTGGCGCGGCGGTCGGCGCGGGTCTGTTCGGCGGCGGCGGCGCCGTAGACGGCCTCCAGGGTGCCGCGCCCGGCGGCGAGGGCGTCCAGGTGGGGGTCGGCGACGGAGGCCAGGACCACCTCGTGGCGCTTGGTGAGGAGCGGCAGCAGCGGGCGCAGGCCGTCTTCGACCGGGGCCGTGTCGAGGCCGGTGAGCAGGACGATCAGCGAGCGGTGCGGTGCCATCTTGAGGGCGGTGGAGACCAGTGAGCGCATGTCGGTCTCGTGCAGGGCGGGTTGGAGGGAGGCCATCGCGTGGGTGAAGGCCGGCAGGATCTCGCTGGGCGAGCTGCCGGCGACCGCGGCGCGCTTGCGGGCGTCGTGGGCGAGCAGGTCGACGCGGTCGCCGGCGCGGGTGGCGAGGGCGGTGAGCAGCAGGGCGGCGTCGAGGGCGGCGTCGAGGCGGGGTGCGTCGCCGACCCGGCCGGCGGAGGTGCGGCCGGTGTCGAGGACGACGAGGATGTGCCGGTCGCGTTCGGGGCGCCAGGTGCGGACGGCGACGGTGTTGCGGCGGGCGCTGGCCCGCCAGTCGATGGAGCGGACGTCGTCGCCGGGCAGGTACTCGCGCAGGGAGTCGAACTCGGTGCCCTGGCCGCGGGTCAGGACGGAGGTGCGGCCGTCGAGTTCGCGCAGCCGTGCGAGCCGGGAGGGCAGGTGCTTGCGGCTGTTGAACGGGGGCAGGGCGCGGACCGTCCAGGGCAGGTGGTGCGAGCCTTGGCGGCCGGCCAGGCCGAGCGGCCCGAGCGAACGGACCGTCACCCGCCGGGCGTGGTGGTCGCCGCGGCGGGTCGGGGTGAGTACGGTGACGGCCCGGCGCCGCTCGCCGGCGGGGACGTGCAGGGTGTGCCGGGAGGCGGCCTCGGCGGTGCCCGGCCGCCAGGCGGACGGGGCCCAGGCGTCGCGGATCCGGGTCCGGAGGGGCCGCCCGGAGGGGTTGGTGACGGTCAGTTCGACGGAGGCGGGTTCGCCGAGCCGGACGGTGGTGTCGCCGCCCCGGCCGAGTTCCAGGCTGCGGACGGGGGCGGCGAGCACCAGGTCGATCACGGCGGCGAGCAGCACGGTGCCGGTGACGAGGCCGATCCCGGCCCAGGACGGCAGCAACAGGCCCACGACGAGCGTGCCGAGCGCGGCGAGCAGGGCGGTTCGCCCGGTGAGGGCCATGCGGTGCGCTCCTTCGGGAACGGGTGGTTCAGCGGGGGGCGGGCGTCTGGGTGAGGACGGCCTGGATGACGGAGTCGGCAGTGACGCCCTCCATCTCGGCCTCGGCGCGCAGCGCGACGCGGTGCCGCAGGGTGGGCAGGGCCAGGGCCTTGACGTCGTCGGGGGTGACGTAGTCGCGGCCGGCGAGCCAGGCCCAGGCGCGCGAGGCGGCCAGCAGGGCGGTGGCACCGCGCGGCGAGACGCCGATGGACAGCGACGGGGACTGCCGGGTGGCCCGGCAGAGGTCGACGATGTAGGCGAGGATCTCGGGGGAGACGGTCAGCTTGGCGATCTGCTCGCGGGCCGCGGCGAGGTGCGCGGGCCCGGCGACCGGGCGGACGCCGGCGGCGGCGAGGTCGCGGGGGTTGAAGCCGGCGGCGTGCCGGGACAGGACCTGGAACTCCTGGTCCCGGTCGGGCAGCGGCAGGACCAGCTTGAGCAGGAAGCGGTCCAGCTGGGCCTCGGGCAGCGGGTAGGTGCCCTCGTACTCGACCGGGTTCTGGGTCGCGGCGACCAGGAACGGGACGGGCAGTGCGCGCGGCACGCCGTCGACGGTGACCTGGTGCTCCTCCATGGCCTCCAGCAGGGCGGCCTGGGTCTTCGGCGGGGTGCGGTTGATCTCGTCGGCGAGCAGCAGGTTGGTGAAGACCGGGCCGGGCTGGAAGGAGAACTCGGCGGTCCGGGCGTCGTAGACGAGGGAGCCGGTGACGTCGCCGGGCATCAGGTCGGGGGTGAACTGGATGCGCTTGGTGTCCAGGTTGAGCGCGGTGGACAGGGTGCGGACCAGCAGGGTCTTGGCGACGCCGGGGACGCCCTCCAGCAGGACGTGGCCGCCGCAGAGCAGGGCGACGACGAGGCCGGTGACGGCGGCGTCCTGGCCGACCACGGCCTTGCCGATCTCGGCGCGCAGGGCGGTGAGTGCGGCGCGCGGGTCGACGGCGGTGTCGGGGGTGCCCGGGGTGGCAGCCGCCGCGCCGGGGGTGCTGGACGGGGTGGCGGTGGCCTGTTCGGTCACGGGTTCCGTACCTGCCTTTCGAGGGCGTCGAGGTCGTCGGCGAGCCGCAGCAGTGCGGCGTCGTCGGTCGGGGGCGGGCCGAAGAGGAGGGCCCGGACGTCGCCGGCGGGCTGCTCGGGGAGGCGGTCGGCCACGGCCGCGCACAGGGTGTCGGGGTCGGGCGCGCCGGCGTGGAGCGGGACGCCCAGGGTGGGGGCGAGGCGGTGCGCGGCGGCCCGGCGCAGGGCCTCGGCGGCGCGGCCGCGGGCCTTGGCGCGGCGGTAGAGCCGGGCGCGGCCCTCGGTGGTCTCGGCGGCGCGGACCACCACGGGCAGGTTCTCGCTGATCACCGGGCCGAGTCGGCGGCCGCGCCACAGGGCGGTCAGGACGGCCGCGGCGGCGAGCTGGTAGCCGGCCCAGCGCCAGCCGTCCGGGATGTAGTCGCCGAAGGTCTTGTCCCGGGTGCCCTGGGCGGGCGGGACGCTGTAGTCGGGCAGGTGCCAGGTGAGGCGGGGCTGGGAGCCGAGCAGGCCGAGGGCGAGGGCGGCGTTGCCGTCCTTGGCGAGCTGCTCGTTGTGCAGGAAGGCGCCGGTGCCGAGCACGATGACGTCGCCGCCGGCGGTCGGGGCGCTGACCAGCGGGTAGCCGTGGCCGCGCGGGTAACAGCCGGCGCCGCGGCTGCCGCTGGTGTAGAGCATTCCGCCGATCTCGGCGCTGCCGGCCCGCACGGCCTCGGTGAGCGGGCACTGTGCGGCGGTGCTGCGGACGGAGGCGTAGGAGGGCCCGCCGTCCTCGTCGGAGGGGCGGATGCCGGGGGCCAGGGCGCTGAGTGCGGCCGGACCGGGGGCGATGAGGACGAGCCGGCTGTGCCGGGCTGCGGCGACGGCGCGCAGTTCGGCGGGGCCGAGCAGGTCGGGTTCGGGCAGGACGAGGGTGTCGGCGCCGCCCGGGTGGCTGATGAGGTCGGTGGTGAGGTCGGCCTTGAGGCCCTGGTGTTCGAGCAGCGCGAGGACGGCGCGGGTGCCGTCCTGGTCGTAGGAGCGCGGGTCGAGCGGCGGGTAGCGGCGGTCCTGGCCGAGGGCGGCCACGGCGGTGGCGCCGATCAGCAGGATGGCGAGGACGAGCAGGTACCAGCGGGCCCGGCGCCAGAGGCCGCGGCCGGTGAGGGCGAGGCTGGTCGTGGCCGTCTCGTCGGGGGCAGGGACGGCGGGCGGCTGCGGAGAGGGCGGCGCGGGGGTGGTGCTGGTCATGCCGCTCCTCCCAGGGCCGGGCGGGCGCGTTCCAGGGTCCGGTCGAGCTCGCGCAGCAGCTGGTACGCGGCCTGGTCTGCGGTGCGCTCGCCGTAGGCGATGTCGTCGAAGGTGCGGGCGGCGGCGGCCAGGGCGGCGGCGTGGTCGGGCAGGGCCCGGCCGGCCTCGGTGGCGGCCTCGTCGGCGGTGCGGCCGGGGCGGACGTCGAGCAGGGTGCGTTCCTCCAGGGCCCGGACCAGGGCTCGCATCTGCGCGCGGACGGCCTCGTTCCAGTGCCCGGCGGCGGCGTGCCGTTCGGCGTCGGCCCGGTACTGGCCGGCGCCGCGCGGTCCTTCGACGCCGTAGACGTCGAGGACGGTGCGGGCCGCGCGCCGTGGCGCGCCGAGGCGCCACCAGAGGGCGGCGCCGATCAGCAGGGCGACGATCAGGAAGAGCACCAGGCCGGTGGTGCCGCTGGTGCCGTTGCCGGAGATGCTGTCGAGCGCGTCGGTGATGTGGTCGTTGAGCCAGGTCATGACCCGTTCCAGGACGCTCGGGTCGTGCTTGTGGTACTCGGCGTTGAGCAGCTCGTCGCGGGCGGCGTCGCGGGCCGGGTCACGCGGGACGGTGACCGGGGCGCCGTCCGCGACGAGGAGCCTGTCCCCCCAGGTAGGCATCCGGGTCAGCGCCTCGCGGGGGGTCGGCCGGCCTGGTCGCCCCAGCCGGTGGCGCCGGGCTCGGCGAGGCCTGCGGCGCGGGCGAGTTCGATGTCCAGGGCCTCGCGGCGGATCCGCTGGTCGATGTAGATGAGGACGCCGAGGGCGGCCCGGAAGGGGATGGTGAGGGTGGCGGCGATGATGCCGGCGATCGCGGTGGTGATCAGCATCGCGGTGGGCTCGTGGGCCGCGGTGAGGTCGACCTGGCGGTCGAAGTCGCTGAAGCCGAGGACGAGTCCGGCGAAGCGGAACGGGATCGCGATGACCATGGCGACGATGAAGGTCAGCACCTCGCCGAGCAGCGAGATGCCGAAGATGCGCCACCAGGAGCCGAGGGTCAGGCGCCGGGAGCGGGACAGCGCGGTCCGCACGCCCTGCTTCTCCAGCATCAGGGCGGGGGCGGCCAGGCTGAACCGGATCCACAGCCAGAACCCGACCGGGATGGTCAGGATGCCGACGAGGAAAAGGAGGGCCTCCGTCCCGGGGTCGCCCGCCGAGCCGGTGGTGTAGAAGTACCAGGGGCTGAAGCCGAGCAGCACCACGCCGCCGGACATCAGGCCGGTGAGCAGGGTCAGCCCGAGCAGCTGCGGCAGCCGGCGGCGGGCGTCGCGCCAGGCGTCCCCGGCGGTCGCGGACTGCCCGAGGACGGCGCGGCTGACGACCATGGTGAGCAGCGCGGTGGCGACCACGCCGAGCAGCACCGTCAGCGGCATCGAGGCGAGCATGGTCGTCACCTGGGTGGCGGGGCCGGTCTTGCCCTTGACCAGCAGCTGGGCGGCGACGTTGCCGGCCTGCTCGACGACGGCGATGCCGAGGGAGAGGGCGAGGGTCGTCCGCCAGTGCTTGCGGATGGTGGCGACGGAGCCGTCGAGGAGTTCGCCGAGTCCGAGCGGGCGCAGCGGGATGACGCCGGGCTTGGGGCTCTGCGGAGCGCCCCAGCCGTAGGGGTGGTGGCCGCCCGGTGCGGGCCGGCTCCAGTCGGGCCGGGCCTGCTGGCCGTTCCAGCCGGGGGCCGGGGCGGGGGCGCCCTGCGGTGGTGCCGACGGCCCGGGCACGGCGGCGGGCGCGTCGGCCGGGGGCCGGGCGTCGTCGCGGGGCGGCTCGGGCGAGCCGGGCGAGGCCCAGCCCGGAGTGTCGGTCATCACTGCTCCTCGGAGGGGCGTCACGGGCGCGGTTCCGGGCGGATCTTTCGCCCGCGCGCAGCGCCCATCGTGCCATGGGGCCTGGGGAGGCCCCATGGGTATCCGGCCGCTGATCGGAAACGGGGGCCTTCCGGTGGTCGGGCGGTGGGCCGCGGACCGTTCGAAGGCGTTCCGACCGGGCACATTCGCCCGGTATGGCCGGAATTAACCGGTGGGGGGAGTTGGCCGTTGTGGAGCATTGGCACTGCTGTGCGGCAGGTCACAATGCGGTAATGAGAGGATGGACGCATGAAGGGACGCGTCCTCGTCGTTGATGACGACTCCGCACTGGCCGAGATGCTCGGTATCGTGCTGCGTGGTGAGGGTTTTGAGCCGTTTTTCGTCGCGGATGGAGACAGGGCGCTAGCCGCGTTCCGGGAGACCAAGCCGGACCTGGTCCTGCTCGACCTGATGCTGCCCGGTCGGGACGGTATCGACGTCTGCCGGCAGATCCGGGCGGAGTCCGGTATTCCGATCGTCATGCTGACCGCGAAGACCGACACGGTCGACGTCGTGGTGGGCCTGGAGTCGGGTGCCGACGACTACGTCACCAAGCCGTTCAAGCCCAAGGAGCTGGTGGCCCGGGTACGTGCCCGGCTGCGCCGTGCCGAGGAGCCGACGCCCGAGCAGCTGACCATCGGCGACCTGGTGATCGACGTGGCCGGCCACTCGGTGAAGCGGGACGGCCGGGGCATCCCGCTGACCCCGCTGGAGTTCGACCTGCTGGTCGCGCTGGCCCGCAAGCCCTGGCAGGTGTTCACCCGCGAGGTGCTGCTGGAGCAGGTCTGGGGCTACCGGCACGCGGCGGACACCCGCCTGGTCAACGTCCACGTGCAGCGCCTGCGGTCCAAGATCGAGAAGGACCCGGAGCGCCCCGAGATCGTGGTGACCGTCCGTGGCGTCGGCTACAAGGCCGGACCCAGCTGACGTGACGCACCTGGCTGACGAAGCCCCGTCGGGTTCCGCGACCGACGGGGCCGACGCGGTTCGCGGGTCCGTGCTGAGTTCGACCACCCGCCGCCGGCGCCGGGCGGCCGCGTACGCGCTGCTGACCCGTCAGCTGCGACGGCCCGCGCGCCGGGTGACGGCGCTGTACCGCCGGTCGATCCAGCTGCGCGTGGTGGCGGTCTCGCTGCTCGCGTCCATCGCGGTCGTCCTGGTGCTCGGCGTGGTCGTGATGGCGCAGGTGCGCACCGGCCTGCTCGGCACCAAGATGGCGGCCGCCCGCGAGCAGGCCAGGATCGGGTTCCAGGCGGAACTGAAGAAGATCGACGAGGCGAAGGACCAGCGGTTGCGGGTCGGCGCCACGCCCGACCCCACCATCGAGGAGACCGGCACCTGGCTGCTGCGCCAGGTCAACGACCTGGCCGCGAGCGGGCAGACCGTCTACTCGGTGATCGCGATGGCCGCCGGCACCGACGCCATCGTCCCGGAGAACGGCTTCGCGCCGCGTTTCTCGGGCGACATCCTGCCCAGCAGCGTCCCCGACACCCTGCGGGACAGGGTCCACTCCGAGCCCGGCCAGATGTTCGACCAGCCGGCCCGGATCCACCGGGCCGACGAGCGGACCGAGCCCGGGCTGGCCCTCGGCATGCAGTTCACCGGCCCGGCCGGCAACAGCTACCAGATGTTCTACGTGTTCTCCTTCGGCCAGGAGACCGACACCCTCGACCTGATCACCGGCACCCTGGCGACCGCCGGCGTGTTCGTGGTGATCCTGATGGGCGGCATCGCCTGGGTCGTGGTGCGCCAGGTGGTCACCCCGGTCCGGATGGCCGCCGGCATCTCCGAGCGGCTCGCCGACGGGCACCTGGAAGAGCGGATGAAGGTCACCGGCACGGACGACATCGCCCGCCTCGGCGAGTCGTTCAACCGGATGGCCAATGCCCTCCAGGCGCAGATCCGCCAGCTGGAGGAGCTGTCCCGGGTGCAGCGGCGCTTCGTCTCGGACGTCTCGCACGAGCTGCGCACCCCGCTGACCACGGTCCGGATGGCCGCGGACCTCATCTACGACAGCCGCGAGGACCTGGACCCGATGGCGGCCCGCTCGGCGGAGCTGCTGCAGGGCCAGCTGGACCGCTTCGAGTCGCTGCTCGCCGACCTGCTGGAGATCAGCCGCTTCGACGCCGGCGCCGCGATCCTGGACGGCGAGCCGGTCGACCTGCGCGACATCGTCGCCCGGGTGGTGGAGGCCGCCGACCCGCTGGCCCAGGCCAAGGGCAGTGCGGTGGTGATCCGCGGCGACGGCGAGCCGGTCGTCGCCGAGGTGGACTCCCGCCGGATCGAGCGCATCCTGCGCAACCTGGTGGTCAACGCCCTGGAGCACGGCGAGGGCCGCGACGTGGTGGTCCGGCTGGGCTCGGCCGACGGCGCGGTCGCGGTCGGCGTGCGCGACTACGGCATCGGCCTCAAGCCGGGCGAGGCGTCCCGGGTGTTCCACCGCTTCTGGCGGGCCGACCCGTCCCGGGTGCGGACCACCGGCGGCACCGGCCTCGGCCTGTCCATCGCGGTCGAGGACGCGCACCTGCACGGCGGCTGGCTGCAGGCCTGGGGCGAGCCCGGCGGCGGCTCGCACTTCCGGCTCACCCTGCCGCGCACCCGGGGCGGCGAGATCAGCCGGGCGCCGTTCCGGCTGGAGCCGGAGGACTCCCGCAACAACCGGGGCCTGGGCACCTACGGCGCGCCGTACCGGCGGGCGATCAGCCCGGCCGGCGCGACCGCGATGACCGCGGCCGAGGAGCAGGCGGAGACGCCGGAGGGGCCCGTCAACGGCTTCGGCAGCGGGCTCGGCGGGGTGCTGAACATCGGCCCCGACCTGGGCAAGCGCCGGCTGCCCGAAGGGCCGCGCGCGGACCCCTCGGACGTCCGGACGGCGGGGACCGGGTACGGTGCCACCGGCGCCCAGGTGATGGTGGACCCGACGCCCGGACGGCCGTCGGTGGCACAGCGGACGGCGGAGCCGGACGTGACGGGTGGGATGGGCGGGACGGACCTGGAGGGGTCGCAGCGTGCGAAGGACGAGCAGCAGGACTGAGCCGCGGTTCACGGCGGTGGCCGGCGTGGTGCTCGGCGCCCTGGTGGCGAGCGGCTGCGCGGCCATGCCGGACTCCGGCGGCATCTCCAGGGTGGAGCTGTCGCAGGGGGCGGCCGACAAGAACCTGCAGGCCAAGGTCTACCCGGTGGCGCCGGCCAAGGGCGCCAAGCCGCGCGCCCTGCTGACCGGGTTCCTGGACGCGGTGACCGCCGACGAGGGGTACGAGACCGCGCGCCAGTACCTCACCGAGAACGCCTCCGCACACTGGAACCCGGACGCCGGCATCCAGGTGCTCTCCGCCGCCACCCCGAACCTCCCGGCCGGCCAGGAGATCGCCGACACCGACACCAGCGTCTCCGCGACGGTGACCGGCTCGCTGATCGCCAGGATCGACGAGAAGCACTCGTACCTGGCCGAGGGGCAGCGGGACGTCTCGGCCGACTTCACCCTCGTCCGGGAGAAGGACGGCGAGTGGCGGATCGACAGGCTGCCGGCCGGCGTGATCATGAACGAGACCAACTTCAACAACAGCTACCGCCAGGTCGACCGGTACTTCTACACCACGCCGGACCCGTCCTCGACCGTCACCGGAAGTGCCGGCCAGCAGGTGCTGATCCCCGACCCGATCTACCTGCGGCGCCGGATAGACCCGCTGACCGCCGCCGCCAAGGCCCTGGTCGCCGGGCCCTCGACCTGGCTCGCGCCGGTCGCCCGGACGTCCTTCCCGAGCGGCGTCAGCGTCGACCGGGTGAGCGTCGACGACGGCCGGATCGCCCACGTGCAGCTCGGCGGGGCGGACGTCAGCGAACCGGTGTCCTGCCGGCGGATGGCGACCCAGCTCTTCTACACCCTCGCCGACCAGGGCAAGGGACAGGTCGAACGGCTTGAGCTGAAGGGCCAGCGGGGCAACTGCTTCGCCAGCCGCAACGACCTGCCGGCCACCGGCCCCGGCGCCCTGGCCGGGCCGCTGCCCGCGCAGCAGTACTACCAGCGCGCCGACAACGGCCTGCTGATGGTCACCGACGAGCAGCGCAACGGCGAGCCCGTGCGCGGCGTCCTCGGCAAGCCGCAGCCCGCCGGCAAGGCACCGCTCGGCACCACGGCCGTCAGCCGGGACGGCTCCCGGGCCGCCGCCATCAGCGGGGACGGCCACCAGCTCTACTCGGTGCCGCTGGCGGACAGCGCGGTGGCGCTGCCCGACCCGGTGCTCACCTCGCCGGTGAAGACCGCCGACAAGGAGGACGGCCTCGCCTCGCCCAGCTGGGACGGCCGCGGCGACCTCTGGGTGGTGGACCGCAACCCGCAGGGCCCGCGGGTGGTGATGGTCCGCGGCAACCGGACGTACCCCGTCGCGGTCGAGGGGCTGGACGGGCAGACCGTGCAGGCCCTGAAGATCTCCTCGGACGGCGCCCGGGCCGCCCTGGTGGTCAAGACCGCGGGCGTGCCCAGCCGCTCGCTGTACTTCGGCCTGGTAGTGCATGGCGGCACCCCGGAGGCGCCGACCGCGCGGATCACCGGCCTGCGCCGGGCGGCCCCCTCGCTCACCGACGTCGCCTCGGTCTCCTGGGCGGAGGCCGACCAGCTGCTGGTGCTCGGCAAGGAGGCCGACCGGATCAAGCAGCTGTACTACATCGGCACCGACGGCACGCAGAGCGCCGACACCACGCTGCAGGCCGAGAACATGCTCACCGTCTCGGCCTCCGAGTCCCGGGGCAACGTCCTGGCCCAGGCGCCGGCGGTGCTCGCGGCGGCCGGAGGCGCGATCTACCGCCTGATCGGCAGTCAGTGGCGCGAGGTCCAGCTGGCCGACAAGGCCGGGTCCTTCTTCTACGCGGGCTAGGAACCCGCCGGTCACGCCCTGACGCCCCGACCCCTGACGCCCTGCTCCCCGGCGTCCAGTTCCCTGACGCCCAGTTTTCTGACGCCCCGACCCCTGGTGCCCCGTCGGGCCGCTCGGTGCCTCAGCCGGGCCGGTGTGCGGTGGCGGCGACCGCGGCGCCCGCCCGGGCGGGCAGTCCGGCGTCCGCCAGTGCCCGGGCCGCCTCGGCGAGGCTGGCGCCGGTGGTCACCAGGTCGTCCACCAGGACCGCCTGACAGCCCAGCAGGGCGCGCCGGGCACGCGGCAGCACGGTGAGCGCGCCGTGCAGGTTGCGGTGGCGCTCGGCCGCGCTCAGCCCGGCCTGGTCGGCGACCGGGCGGGCGTGCCTCAGCAGCGGCTCGGCCCGGGCGTCCAGGCCGGACCGGCGCAGTGAGCGGGCGGCGGCCCCGGCCAGCCGCAGCGTCGGGTCGTGGCCGCGGGCGCGGACGGCGGAACGGGCCGAGGGCATCGGGACCAGCAGCAGCGGCGCGGCCCCGGCACGCGGCCCCAGGGCGGAGCGGACGGCCCGGCCGAGCGCCTCGCCGAGCGGGCCCGCCAACCGCAGCGCGCCGCGCTCCTTGTGGGCGAGCAGCAACTGTCGGACGGGGTCGGCGTACGGGGCGGCGGCGTGCGCCCAGGGCAGCAGCGTGGGGCCGGGCCGGGTGGCGGCCAGCGCGTGCCGGCAGGCCGGGCAGAGCTGGGTGCGCTCGGCGCCGCAGCCGGCGCAGCGGGCCGGGACCAGGACGTCCAGCAGTCCGGCCAGTGCGTGGCCGAACGGCCCTTGGGCGGACGGTGGACGAGTGGGGGCGGAGGGTGGTGGCACGGCTGCTCCTGGCGACGGCAGGCACGGAGAGTGAGCAAAGGATGCGCCGTACGGGGGGTGTTGTCCAGGTATTTACCCGTGCTTCACTCGCAGGAGGGTAGACAGGGTCCAACAGCTTGACCGCCCGCCCGCAGTATCGGGTCACACCCGACTCCGCGCCTGGGGAGGCGAAAACCCCGTGTGAGGTGTTCGATAAAGCTCCAAGGGGTTTCAACCGTCCCTGGTGGGGAGGAAGTGAGGTGAGGGCCAGTCGTTTCCCGCCGCTGGCGGCGGGGGCGGGGGGCCGGCAGTGGATGGGCTGGTCCAGCTGGGTCTCAGTCCGGTCCGGTAGCACCCGGATCGGCGTCAGCACGAGGGATCGGAGTTCTGCGTGGACATCGTCGTCAAGGGCCGCAAGACCGAGGTGCCCAAGAGGTTCCGCGAGCACGTGGCCGAGAAGCTGGAGAAGGTCCAGAAGTTCGACGGCAAGGTGATCAGCCTCGACGTCGAGGTGTCCAAGGAGCACAACCCGCGGCAGGCCGACCGGTCCGAGCGGGTGGAGATCACTCTCCGTACCCGTGGGCCGGTGATCCGGGCCGAAGCCGCCGCCGCCGACCCGTACGCGGCGCTCGACCTGGCCTCGGCGAAGCTCGACGCCCAGCTGCGCAAGTCCGCGGACCGGCGCCGAGTGCACAAGGGCGGCAACGGCCGCACCCCCATCAGCGTCGCCGAGGCGACCGCGGCGCTGGCCGCGCTGCCGGACACGGCGGCGCCGGAGGGCGAGACCAACGGGGCCGTCCGCAAGACCATGATGGGATCCCTGGAAGTGGAGGGCGAAGGCCCGCTGGTGGTCCGGGAGAAGACCCACCCGGCCGCCCCCATGGCGCTGGACCAGGCGCTGTACGAGATGGAACTGGTCGGCCACGACTTCTACCTCTTCGTGGAGAAGGACAGCGGCCTGCCGAGCGTCGTCTACCGCCGTCACGGCTACCACTACGGCGTCATCCACCTGCAGACCGACGGGTCGGCCGGCGCGGGTAGTGGCGCGGGCGGGGCGATCGGCGAAAGCGACGACGAGGACTGACCGTCCGAAGACAATCCTGGAGGGGTGACCCCGGCGGCCGAGTCCGCCGGGGTCACCGGCGTTTCGGGGCAGGGCGGCTGGAGCGGGAGTCGAGGGCCGGCCCGGTAGGTCACCCGATGCGGAAGGGCGGCGTCGGAGGGTGACCGCAACGGCCGCGCGGCGTGGAATGATTGGCGCACGACGACCCGCGAAGGGGGAGGAGCGGATGGGGGATCACTTCGGGCTGGGGCCCGCTACGGGGCCGGTCACCGGACTGTCACCGGGACCGGAGGAGGAACCCGCGTACGCGCCGCACCGGGGTGAGCCGATCCGCGTGCTGGTGGTGGACGACCACGCGTTGTTCCGCCGGGGGCTGGAGATCGTGCTCGCGGAGGAGCCGGACATCAAGGTCGTCGGCGAGGCCGGCGACGGCGCCGAGGCCGTGCTGAAGGCTGCCGACCTGCTGCCGGACATCATCCTGATGGACGTCCGGATGCCGCGCCGCAGCGGGATCGAGGCCTGCACCGCGATCAAGGACGTGGCACCCAGCACCAAGATCATCATGTTGACGATAAGCGACGAGGAGGCCGACCTCTACGAGGCGATCAAGGCGGGCGCCACCGGCTACCTGCTGAAGGAGATCTCCACCGACGAGGTCGCCACCGCGATCCGTGCGGTCGCCGACGGGCAGTCCCAGATCAGCCCGTCGATGGCGTCCAAGCTGCTCACCGAGTTCAAGTCGATGATCCAGCGCCGCTCCGACGACCGGGACCTGGTGCCCGCACCCCGGCTCACCGACCGGGAGTTGGAGGTGCTCAAGCTGGTGGCGACCGGGATGAACAACCGGGAGATCGCCAAGGAGCTGTTCATCAGCGAGAACACCGTGAAGAACCACGTGCGCAACATCCTGGAGAAGCTCCAACTGCACTCCAGGATGGAGGCCGTGGTGTACGCGATGCGCGAGAAGATCCTCGAAATAGGGTGACCGTGGCTGCGCCCTAGCTCGCGAGGAGTTTCTCGAGGGCCGGGCGCAGCCGCTCGTCCGGCAGGGCCTCGACCCGGACGTCGTCGCAGCCCACCCAGGCGGCCGCCTCGCGCAGGGCCGCCGCCAGCGCCTCGACGTGCCGGGCACCGTGCCCCCGGTCGCCGGACAGTGAGACCTGACGGGCCACCAGGGTGCGCCCCTCCCGGGCCGGGTCGACCCGGCCCACCAGCCGGCCGCCGGCCAGCAGCGGCATCGCGAAGTAGCCGTGCACCCGCTTGTGCTTGGGCGTGTAGGCCTCCAGCCGGTGTGTCATGCCGAAGATCCGCTCGGTGCGTGCGCGGTCCCAGATCAGCGAGTCGAACGGCGAGAGCAGCGTGGTGCGGTGGCGCCCGCGCGGGGCGGTGGCCAGTGCGGCCGGATCGGCCCAGGCCGCCGCCGCCGCGGCGCCGTCCGGGCCCCAGCCGGCCACCTCGACCGGGGCGAGCCCGCAGTCCGCGAGGACCGGGTCCAGCTCCTCGGCGCGCAGCCGGTGGTAGTCCAGCAGGTCGGCCCGGGTGGCCACGCCGAGCGCGGCCCCGGCCTGGGCGACCAGGGTGCGCACGCACTCCCGGTCGGTGCGGTCCTGCCCGAACAGGGCCTCGGGGATGGCCTGTTCGGCCAGTGCGTAGACGCGCTTCCAGCTCCGGCGCTCGGTGCAGACCACGTCGCCGAAGGCCAGCGCCCGCTCCACCGCGATCTTGGTGTCCGACCAGTCCCACCACTCGGCGGTCTTCTTGGCGCCGCCCAGCTCCGTGGAGGTCAACGGGCCCTCGGCGCGCAGCTTGTCGAGTACGTGCCGGTACGTCTCGGGCGTCACCTGGTGGCCCCAGAGGTGGCCGCGCTCGCGGTAGCGGCGGCGCCGGAACGCGAACAGCGGCCACTCCTCGACCGGCAGGATGCAGGCCGCGTGCGACCAGTACTCGAAGCTCGTGCCCGCGCCCCAGTACGCCGCCTCGACGGCCGGACGGCCGACCGCGCCGAGCCGGGCGTACGGCACCAGTTCGTGCGAGCGGGCCAGCACCGAGATGGTGTCCAGCTGGACGGCGCCCAGGTGCCGCAGCACCCCGCGCACCCCGGCCCGGCGGTCCGGCGCGCCGAGCAGGCCCTGGGCGCGAAGGGCGATCCGGCGGGCTTCGTCGGCGCTCAGGACGGTGACGGGCGGCGGGCCGGCGGGGGAGCCGGCGGCAGGCAGGGCGGTCATGTCGGCGAGGGTAGTCCGGGGCACCGACAGCCGGTCGGGGTACGCCGGCGCGGACGTCAGGGGCGGAGGTCCGGGAGGTCCGGGAGGTCCGGGAGGTCCGAGGCGAGCAGCGAGGCGACCCAGGCGTCGTGGAAGGCGCCGCGCTGCTCGGCGTACGAGCGCAGGGTGCCCTCGAACCGGTAGCCGACCTTCTCGGCCACCGCGCGGGAGCCCTCGTTGCCCACGTAGGCCTGCCACTCCAGGCGGCGCAGGCCGAGCTCGACCAGGCCGTGGCGGGCGACCGCGCGGGCGGCCTCGACCGTGTAGCCGCGGCCGCGGAACTCCTTCGTCGCCCACCAGCCGACCTCGGCGGAGCCCGGGTCGCCGTGGCGCAGCACGAGGCCCTGGGTGCCGACCAGGACGTCGGAGCCGTGCTCGAACACGCACCAGATCCGGTTCTCGCCGGTGCGCCAGCCGTGCGCGGCGAGGTCGCGGACGAAGTACTCGGCGTCCTCGCGGCGGTACGGGCTCGGGACGACCGTCCAGCGCTGGATCTCGGCGTCCTGGCAGGCGGCGAAGACGGCGTCGATGTCCGACTCCTGCGGGGCCCGCAGGACGAGGCGGTCGGTGGTGAGGGTGACGGTGCGGGGCTCTTCCATGGGCGGATTATTCCGTAGAAAGAGGAATTCGGGCATCCGAATATCGAGCCAACCCCTCGATCCGCTGACCGGTTTGTCCCGGTGGACGGTGCTATCGGATCAAGTGCTCGCGCGGGTGACACGGGAATACCGTGCTGACGCACCTCCCGGGGCATTGGACTCCTCGCATACGATGGCCCGTGCGGTGGGGTGAACCCGCCGTGCAGTCGTCCAGTGCCAATACAGGCAAGGAGCCCGCCCAAGTGTCCGTCTTCGACAAGATCCTGCGCGCCGGCGAAGGCAAGATCCTTCGCAAGCTGCAGCGGATTGCTGCCCAGGTCAACTCCATCGAAGAGGACTTCGTCAACCTCACCGACGCCGAGCTGCGCGCGCTGACCGACGAGTACAAGCAGCGGCTCGCGGACGGCGAGACCCTGGACGACATCCTCCCCGAGGCGTTCGCCACGGTGCGCGAGGCCGCCAAGCGGGTGCTCGGTCAGCGGCACTACGACGTTCAGCTCATGGGCGGCGCGGCCCTGCACCACGGGTACGTGGCCGAGATGCGCACCGGTGAGGGCAAGACCCTCGTCGGCACCCTGCCCGCGTACCTGAACGCGCTCACCGGCAAGGGCGTCCACCTGATCACCGTCAACGACTACCTCGCCGAGCGCGACTCGGAGTGGATGGGCCGGGTGCACCGCTTCCTCGGCCTCGAAGTCGGTGTGATCCTCGGCAACATGACGCCCGCCGAGCGCAAGCACCAGTACTCGATGGACATCACGTACGGCACGAACAACGAGTTCGGCTTCGACTACCTGCGCGACAACATGGCCTGGTCGAAGGACGAACTCGTCCAGCGCGGTCACAACTTCGCGGTCGTCGACGAGGTCGACTCGATCCTCATCGACGAGGCCCGCACCCCGCTGATCATCTCCGGCCCGGCCGACCAGGCGACCAAGTGGTACGCCGACTTCGCCAAGCTGGTGCTGCGCCTGAAGATCGACCGCGACTACGAGGTCGACGAGAAGAAGCGCACCGTCGGCATCCTGGAGGAGGGCGTCACCCGGGTCGAGGACTACCTCGGCATCGACAACCTCTACGAGTCGGTGAACACCCCGCTGGTCGGCTTCCTGAACAACGCCATCAAGGCGAAGGAGCTGTACCGGGCGGACAAGGACTACGTCGTCATGAACGGCGAGGTCATGATCGTCGACGAGCACACCGGCCGCATCCTGGCCGGCCGCCGCTACAACGAGGGCATGCACCAGGCGATCGAGGCGAAGGAGGGGGTGGAGGTCCAGAACGAGAACCAGACGCTGGCCACCATCACCCTGCAGAACTTCTTCCGCCTGTACGACAAGCTCGCCGGCATGACCGGTACCGGCACCACCGAGGCCGCCGAGTTCCACCAGATCTACAAGCTCGGCGTGGTGCCGATCCCGACGAACAAGAACCCGCTGCGCATCGACCAGCCCGACCTGATCTACAAGTCGGAGCCGGCCAAGTTCGCCGCCGTGGTCGAGGACATCGCCGAGAAGCACGAGAAGGGCCAGCCGGTGCTGGTCGGCACCGTGTCGGTGGAGAAGTCCGAGTACCTGTCGCAGGAGCTGCGCAAGCGCGGCATCCCGCACGAGGTGCTGAACGCCAAGCACCACGAGCGCGAGGCGCAGATCGTCGCGCAGGCGGGCCGCAAGGGCGCCGTGACCGTCGCCACCAACATGGCCGGCCGCGGTACCGACATCATGCTCGGCGGCAACTCCGACCACCTCGCGGCGGCCGAGCTGGCGCAGCGCGGGCTCACCCCGACCGAGACCCCGGAGGAGTACGAGGCCGCGTTCCCCGCCGCCCTGGAGAAGGCCAAGGCCTCGGTCAAGGCGGAGCAGGACGAGGTCAAGGAGGCCGGCGGCCTCTACGTGCTGGGCACCGAGCGGCACGAGTCCCGCCGGATCGACAACCAGCTGCGCGGCCGCTCCGGCCGTCAGGGCGACCCGGGCGAGTCCCGCTTCTACCTGTCGCTGGGCGACGACCTGATGCGCCTGTTCAAGGCCGGCATGGTCGAGCGCGTGCTGTCGATGGCCAACGTGCCCGAGGACGTGCCGATCGAGTCCAAGATGGTCACCCGGGCGATCGCCTCCGCGCAGACCCAGGTCGAGCAGCAGAACTTCGAGATCCGCAAGAACGTCCTCAAGTACGACGAGGTGCTGAACCGCCAGCGCGAGGTCATCTACGGCGAGCGCCGCCGCGTGCTGGAGGGCGAGGACCTGCAGGAGCAGGTCGGCCACTTCATGGACGACACCGTCGAGGCCTACGTCAAGGCGGCCACCGGCGAGGGCTTCGAGGACGACTGGGACCTGGAGAAGCTCTGGACCGCGCTCAAGCAGCTCTACCCGGTCACCCTGGACCTGGAGGAGCTGGAGGAGGAGGCCGGCGGCCCCGCCGCGATGACCTCCGAGTTCCTGGTCAAGGTCGTCCAGGAGGACATCCAGGCGCAGTACGGCGCCCGCGAGGACCAGCTCGGCGCCGAGATCATGCGTGAGCTGGAGCGCCGGGTCGTGCTGTCGGTGCTGGACCGCCGCTGGCGCGAGCACCTCTACGAGATGGACTACCTCCAGGAGGGCATCGGCCTGCGGGCCATGGCGCAGCGCGACCCGCTGATCGAGTACCAGCGCGAGGGCTTCGACATGTTCACCGCGATGATGGAGGGCATCAAGGAGGAGTCCGTCGGCTACCTGTTCAACCTGGAGGTCCAGGTCGAGCAGCAGGTCGAGGAGGTCCCGATCGCGGACGCCGAGGTGCTGCTCGACAAGCTGGAGAAGGACGCCGCCCGCCCGGAGATCAAGGCCAAGGGCCTGGAGGCCCCGAAGCCGCAGCGGCTGCACTACACGGCCCCTTCGGACGAGGTCGGCGGCGGTGTCATCGAGGGCGACTTCGAGGACCTCGGGCCGGAGGACGAGGGCGACGGGCTGACCCGCGCCGAGCGCCGCAAGGCCGCGAAGTCGGCCAAGGGCCGCCGCCGCAAGGGCTGAGCAGGCCGCAGGACGCCGCACAGGGCGCCGCTCCCGGACGGGGGCGGCGCCCTGTGCCGTCCCGGGCCGCCGCGCGGTCGTGGGGGCCGCTGTGGCCGCCCTGGTCGCCGTGACTGCCGTGGCCGCTGCGACTGCGGCCGCCGTGACTGCCCTGGTCGCTGCGACTGCCGTGGTCATCGGGCCTCCACGGCGGTGCACTGCCACTGCCCGGCCTGGCCGCGCTGCTCCAGCCGGAAGGCCACCATGTGGTGCCGCCGGCCGAGGTCGACCCGGACGCAGGCCTCGACCGCGTCGGGCGAGGGCGACCGGTCGTGCACCGGGCCCAGCCGGGGCCGGTCGGCGGCGCCGCCGCGGCGCAGCGCGCCGGCCCGGACCAGGGAGGCGAGCTGCCCGTAGCCGTCCAGGCTGGTGTGCCGCATCAGCTGGCCGGAGGGCCGGGCGCCGGTGAGCACCTCGACCAGCTGGTGGGCGAAGCGGGAGGCCAGCCCCCGGAGGTCGTGGTCGCCCGGGCCGGTGCAGGCGGCGCGGGGGTGGCGCGGGCGGCGCCCGGCCGGGTCGTGGGCGGCGGTCGTGCGCGGCCGGCGGTGCGGGCGGGCGGTGAGCGGTGCGGTCACGGCGGGCTCCTGGGCAAGGTGGTACGGGTGCGGACGGGTCCTTGCTAGCGGTGCGCCGCGTCGGGCGGCAAGGGCTTTTGCCGCCGCCCCCGGAGTGACCGGCAAGTTCACCTATCCGAGTGAATCGATCAGTGCGGTGCCGGGCCCGGCGCGTGGTCGTGCGGTGCTCGATTGACGTGCGTGGCCGGGCCGTACGGCCCGAAAGAGGACGGTTCGATGCGCCGGACCGGGTGGCCCGAATCGCCGCCCCCGTTGCGGCGCCGGGCCGTCGGCGCGCACCATCGGAGCCTGATCGGGAACCGCGCGGAGCGGGACGGGGCCGGGCGGCCACGACCGCACCCACGACGACGGGCGGTCGCGATGACGACACGGGTAGCGGCGGTTCCGGCTCCGGCAGCCGCGGGCAGCGCCCCGCCGACCGGGGACGCACCCCGGCGCGGCCTGGTGCTGGGTGGCGGCGGGATGCTCGGCGCGGCCTGGACGGTCGGCGCGCTCTGTGCCGTCGAGGAGGCCACCGGCTGGCGGCCGGGCCGTGCGGACGTGCTGCTCGGCACCTCGGCGGGCTCGATCCTCGGCGCGATGCTGGCCGGCGGGGTCCGCACCGAGCAACTGCGTGACCACCAGCGCGGCCTGCCGATCACCGACGGCCCGCTGGCCGGGGTGGACTTCGACTACGACACGGCCGCCGGTGGCGCGCTGCCGCCCCGCCCCGGGGCCGGCATCGGCTCGCCCGGCCTGCTGCGGGACGCCGTCCGGCACCCGCGCGAGTACCCGCTGCTGACCATGGTGTCGGCGATGGCGCCGCCCGGCCGCGGTTCGCTGGCCCCGGTCGGCGAGCTGGTGCGCGGCCTGCTCGGCCCGGGCGGCTGGCCGCCGCCGGGCGCCGACGGCGAGGCCGACGCCGGGGCCGGAGCGGCGGCGCTGCGGGTGGCGGCCGTGGACTACCGCAGCGGCCGCCGGGTGGTCTTCGGGGACCCGGACGCCCCGGCGGTCGCGGTCGCCGACGCGGTGATGGCCTCCTGCTCGATCCCCGGCTGGTTCGCGCCGGTGCGGCTGAACGGCTCGGCGTACGTGGACGGCGGCTGCTGGTCCGCCACCAACGCCGACCTGCTGCTCGGCCGCGGCCTGGACGAGGTGTACGTGCTCGCCCCGATGGCCCTGCGGCTGCGCCCCCGTGCCGACCGCACCGACCGTGCCGACCGCACCGACCGCACCGACCGCACCGACCGTGCCGAAGGCGCCGACCGTGCCGAAGGCGCCGACGCCGACGGGGTCGCCGGCACCAGCGGGCTCGCGGGCTCCCTCGCCGCGCTGCGCGAGTGGCGCGCCCGGGACCGCCCGCGCGGCGTGCTGGCCCAGCTGGTCAGCCGCTACCGCCGCGCCGTCACCCGGCAGCTGCTGCGCGAGGCCGTGCTGCTGCGGGCCGAGGGCGTACGGGTGCGGCTGCTCGCGCCGACCCCGGCCGACCTGGCCGTGATGGGCCCGAACATGATGGACCCGGCCCGCCGCGATGCGGTGCTGGAGAGCGCCCTGCACACGTGCGGCGAGGCCCTGCGGGCCGCCTGCTGAGTCGGGCCGAGGTGATCACGCCCGGCCCGGCGGCGCTTATTCTTGGGGCGCTGGAAGCTGTGCCGCTGGACGAACCGGAGAGTGCCACCGATGCGCGTGTACGTGCCCACCACCCTGAACGGCCTGGCGGCGGCGCACCCGGGTGGTGCCCTGGACCAGTCCGCGGCCTACGCCGTGACGCCCGCGCTGCGCGAGTGGTACGTCAGTGACGACCTGGAGGAGCTGGAGTACGCGGCGCTGAACCGGGCCGCGCAGTCCTCCCTGCGGCTGCTGGCCGCCGACCCGGACGCCCCGCGCCGCCGGGTCGTGGTGGCCCTGGACGTGGCCGACTCGGCCGTCCGGCCGTTCCCCGGCGACGAGTACCAGGACCAGGCCTCGCTCGGCCGGGTGGTGTTGGCCGGCCCGCTGCCGCTGGCGAAGGCGGCGGCGGTGCACGCGGACGTCGCCGACGGCGAGGTGGTCGAGGACGTCGCGGCCGCGGTGGCGGCGGTGGCCGCGGCCGACGCGGGCGACCAGGACGCCCAGTTCACCGTGGACGGGGCCGAGGACCACGACCTGCTCTGGTTCGCCACCCAGGAGATCCCCGCGCTGCTGGCCTGAACGGCCGGGCGCACCCGAGCGGAGCAGAGGGGTGCGTGAGCCCCGTCCTACCGGCGTGTCGGTGGTCGGGGCTACCGTTTCGCGCGTGGCTACACACATCGTTTGGGACTGGAACGGCACGCTCTTCCACGACATGGAGGCGGTGCTCGGCGCGAGCAACGCCGCGTTCGCGACCATCGGCGTCGGGCCGATGACCATGCGGGAGTACCGCGAGCAGTACGAGATCCCGATCCCCCGGTTCTACCAGCGGCTGCTCGGCCGGATGCCGTCCCAGGAGGAGTGGCTCCGGCTGGACGAGGCCTTCCACGACCGCTACCGGGAGCTGAGCCCGGCCTGCGGGCTGACGGACGGCGTGCACGAGCTGATGGACGGCTGGCGGGAGGCCGGGCACAGCCAGTCGCTGCTGTCGATGTACGAGCACGAGAAGCTGCTGCCGCTGGTCGACGCCTTCGGCCTGACCGGCCGGTTCCTGCGGGTGGACGGCCGCAGCGGCCCGTCCGGCGGCCAGAAGGCGGAGCAGTTGGCCCGGCACCTGGCCGCGCTCGGCGAGCGGGTGGATCCGGCCCGTACGGTGCTGATCGGCGACGCCGCGGACGACGCCCGGGCGGCCCTGGGCGCGGGTGCGCGCGCGGTGCTCTACACCGGCGGCTCGCACACCCGGGAGAAGCTGGAGCCGCTCGGGGTGCCGGTGGTGGACAGCCTGGCGGAGGCGGTCGAGCTGGCCGGGCGGCTGGGGCGGGGCTGACCGGCCGGGGCGGGCGTGGCGGGCGCCACGTCCGCCGTCCGCGTGTCTGAGCGGGCGGATCGCGCGGCCGCTGGTCAGGCTGGACCAGGGCCTGTCCGGTGGGATCGGGCCCTCCCACCGGAGCAGTCAGCAGGACGGAGTCGCCATGCCGATCGACGCAGTCACCGAGGTGCCCCTCCCGGTCAACGAGCCGGTGCTGGGGTACGCGCCCGGCAGCCCGGAGCGGGGCCGGCTGGTCCGGCGGCTGGACGAGCTGGCGGCCGAGCAGATCCCGTTGCCGATGACCATCGGCGGCGAGCAGCGGTTCGGCGGCGGTGAGCGGATCGACGTGGTCCAGCCGCACCACCACGCCGCCAAGCTGGGGGTGCTCGGCAACGCGACCCGGGAGGACGCCCGCGCGGCGGTGGACTCGGCGCTCGCGGCGGGCCGGCAGTGGCGGTCGCTGTCCTTCGACGACCGGGCGGCGGTCTTCCTGCGGGCCGCCGACCTGCTGGCCGGGCCCTGGCGGGAGACCCTCAACGCGGCCACCATGCTCGGCCAGTCCAAGACCGCGCAGCAGGCCGAGATCGACTCCGCCTGCGAACTGATCGACTTCTGGCGGTTCAACGTCCAGTTCGCCCGGCGGATCCTGGCCGAGCAGCCGATCTCCGCGCCGGGCGTCTGGAACCGGGTGGACCACCGCCCGCTGGAGGGTTTCGTCTACGCGATCACCCCGTTCAACTTCACCGCGATCGCCGGCAACCTGCCGACCGCGCCCGCGCTGATGGGCAACACCGTGGTCTGGAAGCCCGCGCCGACCCAGACCCTGGCCGCGTACTACCTGATGCGGCTGCTGGAGGCGGCCGGTCTGCCGCCCGGGGTGATCAACCTGGTCACCGGCGACGGCGTCCAGCTGTCCGCGGTGGCCCTCGCCGATCCGGCGCTCGCCGGGCTGCACTTCACCGGCTCCACCGCCACCTTCCAGTCGCTCTGGCAGACCATCGGCGCCAACATCGGCGGCTACCGGGCCTACCCGCGGATCGTCGGCGAGACCGGCGGCAAGGACTTCCTGCTGGCCCACCGCTCGGCCGACCCGGCGATCCTGAAGGCGGCGCTGGTCCGTGGCGCGTTCGAGTACCAGGGCCAGAAGTGCTCGGCGCTCTCCCGGGCCTACCTGCCGCGCAGCCTCTGGCAGAAGATCAAGGACGAGCTGCTGGCCGAGGTGGACGCGCTCACGGTGGGCGACGTCACCGACCTCTCCAACTTCATGGGCGCCCTCATCGACCGGCGCGCCTTCGAGAAGAACCGGGACGCCATCGAGCGGGCCAAGGCCGATTCGACGATCGAGCTGGCGGCGGGCGGCCAGTACGACGACGCGATCGGCTGGTTCGTCCGGCCGACCGTGCTGGTCTCCTCCGACTACCGCAACGAGATCTTCCGGACGGAGTACTTCGGCCCGATCCTGGCCGTCCACGTCTACGAGGACGCCCGCTGGGAGGACGTGCTGCGCCGGGTCGACTCCGGCGCCCCGTACGGCCTGACCGGCTCGGTGATCGCGCAGGATCGTTACGCCATCGCCCAGGCGGTGGAGGCGCTGCGGTTCACCGCCGGGAACTTCTACATCAACGACAAGCCGACCGGCGCGGTCGTCGGCCAGCAGCCCTTCGGCGGCGGCCGGGCCTCCGGGACCAACGACAAGGCGGGCGCCGCCCAGAACCTCCTGCGCTGGACCTCGGCCCGCGCGATCAAGGAGACCTTCGTTCCCCCCACGGACCTGCGGTACCCGCACATGGGCTGAGAGTGAACGGGAGGCTCCGGTTTGGACATGGCGTCCAGGACGGACCGATCATCCTGCGAGTTTGCGCCTCCCTGTCCCTGTCCACCTTCGATTGATCCGGTTAGGCTGGCTGGCGTCGTCGGGTGGCTCCGCAGGACGAATCGTCCTACCCATTGCGAAGGAATTTCATGCGCGCCATGAAGCCTTTTCAGTCGGAAGGTGCGGCAGGATTGCGAGTGACCCGTCGGTGTACACCCACACACCACCGAGTCACGCAACGGCGCGCGACAGGAGCCAAGAAGTCATGCAGACCAAGCTGGACGCAGCCAAGGCCGACCTGCTCAAGAAAGCAGCCGCAGCCGCTGAGAACAGCCAGGTGGGGGGAGCGGCGCCGGGGGAAGGTCTGAGCAACGGCGCTCTGACCGCGTACCTGCACCACTACTACCTCCACACCGCGCCCGAGGACCTGGTCGACCGCGACCCGGTCGACGTCTACGGCGCGGCGGCCTCCCACTACCGGCTGGGCCTCAAGCGCCCGCAGGGCACCGCCGAGGTGCGGGTGCACACCCCCTCGGTCGAGGAGAACGCCTGGTCCTGCGGCCACACCGTGGTCGAGGTCGTCACCGACGACATGCCCTTCCTGGTCGACTCCGTCACCAACGAGCTGTCCCGCCAGGACCGCGCCATCCACGTCGTGATCCACCCCCAGCTGGTCGTCCGCCGTGACATCACCGGCAAGCTGCTGGAGATCCTGGACGTCGACGCCTGCTCCCGCAGCCAGGCCGCCGGCGCCGAGTGGCCCGCCGACGCGAGCGTCGAGTCGTGGATGCACATCGAGATCGACCGCGAGACCGACCGCGACGACCTGCGCGCGATCGAGGCCGACCTGCGCCGGGTGCTCGGCGACGTCCGCGAGGTCGTCGAGGACTGGAGCAAGATGCGCGAGAGCGCGCTGCGCCTGGCCGACGAGCTCGCCGAGGAGCCCCCGACCGGCCTGCCCGAGCAGGAGGTCGGCGAGGCCTGGGAGCTGATGCGCTGGCTCGCCGATGACCACTTCACCTTCCTCGGCTACCGCGAGTACGACCTGGTCGGGCACGAGGGCGAGGAGGTCCTGAAGGCCGTCGCCGGGACCGGCCTCGGCATCCTGCGCTCCGACCCGCGCGGCCACGACGACCACCACCACCCGGCCAGCGAGGCCTTCGGCCGCCTCTCCGCGCCGGTCCGCGCCAAGGCCCACGAGAAGAAGCTGCTCGTCCTCACCAAGGCCAACAGCCGCTCCACCGTGCACCGCCCGTCCTACCTGGACTACGTCGGCGTGAAGAAGTTCAACGCCGCCGGCGAGCCGATCGGCGAGCGCCGCTTCCTCGGCCTGTTCTCCTCCGCCGCCTACACCGAGTCGGTCACCCGCATCCCGGTCGTGCGCCGCAAGGTGCAGGAGGTGCTCGAAGGCTCCGGCTTCTCCAGCGAGAGCCACGACGGCCGCGACCTGCTGCAGATCATGGAGACCTTCCCGCGGGACGAGATGTTCCAGACCGCGGCGTCCGAGCTGATCTCCATCGCCACCAGCGTGCTGTACCTCCAGGAGCGCCGTAAGCTGCGGCTCTTCCTGCGCCAGGACGAGTACGGGCGCTACTTCTCCGCGTTCATCTACCTGCCGCGCGACCGCTACACCACCCGGATCCGGCTGCTGCTCACCGACATCCTCAAGGAAGAGCTGAACGGCGCCACCATCGACTACACGGTGTACGCCACCGAGTCGGTGCTGACCCGTCTGCACTTCGTGGTCCGCGTCGCCCCCGGCACCGAACTGCCGCAGCTCACCGACTCCGACATCGAGCGGATCGAGAACCGCCTCGCCGAGGCCGCCCGGTTCTGGATGGACGGCTTCCACGACCAGCTGCACACCGAACTGGGCGAGGAGAAGGCCGCCGAGCTCGGCCACAAGTACGCCAACGCCTTCCCCGACGGCTACCGCGCCGACTTCCCGCCGCGCACCGCCGTCGCCGACATCAAGCAGATCGAGTCGCTGCACGGCGAGGGCGACTTCCGCCTCAACCTGTACCAGCCGGTCGGTGCCGGCGCCGACGAGCGCCGCTTCAAGGTCTACCGGGTCGGCGGCCCGATCTCGCTGACCGAGGTCCTGCCGGTGCTCCAGCGCCTGGGCGTCGAGGTGCTGGACGAGCACCCGTACGCGCTGCGCCGCTCCGACGACACCACCGCGTGGGTGTACGACTTCGGCCTGAAGCTGCGCGAGGCCACCGAGCTCACCGACGAGGCCCGCGAGCGCTTCCAGGAGACCTTCGCCGCCACCTGGACCGGCAAGGCCGAGAACGACGGCTTCAACGAGCTGGTCCTCACCGCCGGGCTGACCTGGCGCCAGGCGACGGTGCTGCGCGCGTACGCCAAGTACCTGCGCCAGGCGGGCTCCACGTTCTCCCAGGACTACATGGAGGACGCGCTCCGCAACAACACCCACACCACCCGGCTGCTGGTCAACCTGTTCGAGGCCCGGCTGAGCCCCAGCCACCAGCAGGGCGCCGCCGAGCTGACCGAGGGCATCCTGGAGGAGCTGTCCGGCGCGCTCGACGAGGTCGTCTCGCTGGACGAGGACCGCATCCTGCGCTCCTTCCTGCACCTCATCACGGCCACCCTGCGGACCAACTTCTTCCAGCACGACGGCTCCGGTGACTGGCACTCCTACGTGTCGATGAAGTTCGACCCGAAGGCCATCCCGGACCTGCCGGCCCCGCGCCCCGCGTTCGAGATCTGGGTGTACTCGCCGCAGGTCGAGGGCGTGCACCTGCGCTTCGGCAAGGTCGCCCGCGGCGGTCTGCGCTGGTCCGACCGGCGCGAGGACTTCCGCACCGAGATCCTCGGCCTGGTCAAGGCGCAGATGGTCAAGAACACCGTCATCGTGCCGGTCGGCGCCAAGGGCGGCTTCGTCGCCAAGCAGCTGCCGGACCCGTCGGTCGACCGGGACGCCTGGCTGGCCGAGGGCATCTCCTCGTACAAGACGTTCATCTCCGCGCTGCTCGACATCACCGACAACCTGGTCGCCGGCGAGGTCGTCCACCCGGCCGACGTCGTCCGCCACGACGAGGACGACACCTACCTCGTCGTCGCCGCCGACAAGGGCACCGCGACCTTCTCCGACATCGCCAACGGCGTCGCCGAGTCCTACGGCTTCTGGCTGGGCGACGCGTTCGCCTCCGGCGGCTCGGCCGGCTACGACCACAAGGGCATGGGCATCACGGCCCGCGGCGCCTGGGAGTCGGTCAAGCGCAACTTCCGCGAACTCGGCGTCGACACCCAGACCGAGGACTTCAAGGTCATCGGCATCGGCGACATGTCCGGCGACGTCTTCGGCAACGGCATGCTGCTCAGCGAGCACATCCGCCTGGTCGCCGCCTTCGACCACCGCCACATCTTCCTCGACCCGAACCCGGACGCCGCCGCCTCCTACGCCGAGCGGCGCCGGCTCTTCGAACTGCCCCGCAGCTCCTGGGACGACTACGACAAGTCGCTGATCTCGTCCGGCGGCGGCGTCTTCCCGCGCACCGCCAAGTCGATCCAGCTCAGCACGCAGGTCCGGGCCGCCCTCGGCGTCCAGGACACCCGGCTCACCCCGGCCGAGCTGATGAAGGCGATCCTCCAGGCGCCGGTCGACCTGTTCTGGAACGGTGGCATCGGCACCTACGTCAAGGCCTCCACCGAGACCAACGCCGAGGTCGGCGACAAGGCCAACGACGCCATCCGCGTCAACGGCGACCAGGTCCGGGCCCGCGTCATCGGCGAGGGCGGCAACCTCGGCTGCACCCAGCTCGGCCGCATCGAGTACGCCGCGGTCGGCGGCCCCGAGAGCGCCGGCGGCTGGATCAACACCGACGCCATCGACAACTCGGCCGGCGTGGACACCTCGGACCACGAGGTCAACATCAAGATCCTGCTCAACCAGGTCGTCACCGACGGCGACATGACGGTCAAGCAGCGCAACGTCCTGCTCGCCGAGATGACCGACGAGGTCGGCCACCTGGTGCTGCGCAACAACTACGCGCAGAACGTGGTGCTGGCCAACGCCGTCGCCCAGGCGCACAGCATGGTCAACGTCCACTCCCGGATGATCAACCGGCTGGAGTCGGCCGGCCAGCTCGACCGGGGCCTGGAGTTCCTGCCCACCGAGCGCCAGATCCGCGAGCGCCAGCAGAACGGCCGCGGCCTCTCGCAGCCCGAGATGTCCGTCCTGCTCGCGTACACCAAGATCACGCTGGCCGACGAGCTGCTCGCCACCGCGCTGCCCGACGACCCGTACTTCCACACCGCGCTGCACGACTACTTCCCGAGCGCGCTGCGGGCCCGGTTCGCCGACGCGATCGACGGCCACGCGCTGCGCCGCGAGATCATCACCACCCTGATCGTCAACGACACGATCAACCGCGGTGGCTGCACCTTCGCCTTCCGGCTGAAGGAGGAGACCGGCGCGACCTACGAGGAGATCGCCCGGACCCACACCGCCGCCCGGGCCGTGTTCGGCCTGGAGGACATCTGGGCCGAGATCGAGGGCCTGGACAACGAGGTCACGGCCCGGGTCCAGACCAAGATGCGGCTGCACTCGCGGCGCCTGGTCGAGCGCGCCACCCGGTGGATGCTCAACAACCGCCGCCAGCCGCTCGACATCGCCGGCACCATCGAGTTCTTCCACGACCGGGTCGACCAGGTCTGGGGCTCGCTGCCCAAGCCGCTGCGCGGTGACGACCTGGTCTGGTTCGAGGCCGTCTACAACGAGCTCGCCTCGGCCGGGGTGCCGGAGGAACTGGCCACCCGGATCGCCGGCCTCTCCTCGACCTTCCCGACGCTGGACATCAGCGAGGTCGCGGACCGCTCCGACAAGGACGTCGCCGAGGTCGCCGAGCTCTACTACGACCTCGCCGACCGCCTCCAGATCACCCACCTGCTCGACCGCATCATCGAGCTGCCCCGCACCGACCGCTGGTCGTCGATGGCCCGGGCCGCGATCCGCGAGGACCTCTTCGCGGCGCACGCGGCGCTGACCGCCGACATCCTCGCCTGCGGCCCCGAGGGCGCCACCCCGGAGGAGCGCTACACGGCCTGGGCGGACCTCAACGCGACCCTGCTGAACCGAGCCAAGAGCACCCTCGACGACATAAGGGGTTCGGACAACTACGAGCTGTCCAGCCTCTCGGTCGCGATGCGCGTCATCCGCACCCTCCTGCGCACGGGCTCCATGCGCTGACGGCCGACTGCACAGCTAGGCGGCGGGCCCGCGTCCACGGACGCGGGCCCGCCGCTTTTCGTTGCCGCCGGCGGGCGGCCGGCGGGCGGCGGATTCCGGACGGTGACGGAGCCGTCACGCTGCGCGCGAGCCGGGGTGCGGCCGGGAAGTGTCCCCGCGATTAACGTCGCGCTACGAAGTCCGCCCATTCCCACCGGAGTTCCCGTCCGGTCGCGAAATTTCGCCCCAACTGCCCTTTTTGGCAGCTGTTCTGACCTACCGGGAGTTGCAGTAGGCTGACCCCGCGATAGGCGTCGCCGCAGGTCCCGTGCCGGAAAGCACCGCGATGTGATGTGACATCAGGTGTCTTTCGGAGGGGGTTCAGGCCGCCAGTCCCATTCGCGCCTTGGGGCCCGGACCGGCTCCACACGGTGCCACCTGAAGAGAGTTTCATGACGTCATTTGTGCAGGAACCCTTTTTCTGGGTCTTCATCGTGGTGATGCTCGCAGCCGTCGGAGCGGCCCTCCAGGCCCGCAGGACGAACCTCGCCCTGCGGAGGCGAAACGTTTCCCTGGAGGAGGCCGGCGCCCTGGCGCAGCGGCAGCGCGACGAGTTCGCCGTGCTGCACGACCAGCTGCGCAGCCAGCACGCGTCCGAGCTGACGGACGTCCGCCGCGACGCCGAGGAGGACACCAAGGCCGTCCTCAAGGCGGCGATGCGGACGCTGCAGGGCTTGGCCGACGAGCAGCAGGTCGTCATCGACAAGGTGCAGCGCAAGTACGGCGACAGCCCGCAGATCCTGGCCGACCTGATGACGATCGACCACACGAACAGCCAGTTCGGCCGACGCGCCCAGGGCATCGCGGTGCTCTGCGGCGGCTGGCTGGGCCGCCGTGAGAGCGTCGCCTCGGTCTACGACGTGGTCCGCAGCGCCCAGGGCCGGATCCGGCACTTCGACCGGGTGCGGATCCACTCCCAGGTCAGCGTCGCGCTCGTCAGCAAGGTCGTCGAGCCCGTCGCCGTCGTGCTGTCCGAGCTGCTCGCCAACGCGACCAACTACTCCGCCCCGGACACCCCGGTGGAGGTCAGCGTCCAGGCCGTCCCCACCGGCGTCTGCCTGATCGTCGACGACGCCGGCCTCGGCATGGGCCAGGAGGAGAAGGACCGCGCGGCGGTGCTCCTGAACCCGGGCGCGCCGATCGGCCTCACCAGCCTGGGCAACCCCCCGAAGTTCGGCTTCGCCGTCTCCGGCATGCTGGCCGCCCGCTACGGCTTCCGGGTCTCCGTCGACTCGGTCTCCCCGTACGGGGGCGTGCGGGCCGTGGTGCTGCTGCCGGCCGAGCTGCTCAGCAGCGAGGTCGCGGCCCCGGCCCCGGCCACCGCCGTGCACGGCGACCACCAGGCCGCGCACGGCGACCACCAGGGCGCGCGCGGCGACTACCAAGGCGTGCACGGCGACTACCAGGCCCCGCCGGCGGAGCAGCCCGCGCCGGCCTGGGCGCAGGCCCCCGGTCAGCGGCTCGTGTCGCTGCCCGAACCGGCGGCGCCGCTGGCCCCGGTGCCGGCGGCGGCGGTGACGGAACCGGAGATGACCGCGGACGGACAGCTGCCCCGCCGCCGCCGCAACCGCCCGGTGTCCGTCCTCCCCTCCCCGCAGGACCCCGGCCGGGCCGAGGCACCGGTGCGGAGCCCCGTCCAGAACACGCCGTCCCGCCTCGGCGCGTTCCAGCGCGGCACGCTGTCCGGGCGCAACACCACGACCACGGAAGGAACCGAGATCCAGTGAGCCGCGATCTTTCCTGGGTACTCAACGACGTACTCCAGGTACCCGGCGCCCGGCACGCCATCCTCGTCTCCGCCGACGGCCTCCTGCTCGAACGGTCCAGCGAGATAGGCCGTGACGAGGCGGAGACCAACGCCGCCGCGATGAGCTCGATGCAGTCGCTGAGCCGCGCGGTCGCCCCGTTCGTCGGCACCGACGGCGCAGGCGCCGGGGTCTGGCGCCAGACCCTGCTGGAGTACGACCACGGCTGGATCTTCCTGATCGCGGCCGGCAGCGGCGCGTACCTGGCCGCCTCCACCGCCCCCGACGTCGACATGGAGGCGATGTCCTTCCGGATGCAGCAGCAGGTCGGCGCGCTCGGACGGGCGATGTCGGCGGCGCCGCGCCAGAGCACGCTCAGCGGCTCATGACGGCCGGCGGCGAGGAACAGCGGGTCACCGGCGGCTTCATCCGCTCCTACGTGATCACCGGTGGGCGCGAGTTACCGAGTGCGGAGGCCCTGTCTCTGATCACCTTGGTCACCGTCGCGCCCGAGCAGGACCTCCCGGCCCTGCCGAGCCCGGAGACCCGGGCGATCTGGGAGCTGTGCTCCGGCGGCTACCTCTCGGTGGCCGAGGTCGCGGCCCGGCTGGAGCTGCCGGTGGGGGTCGTGAGGCTGCTGCTGACGGACCTGATCCATGAGGGACGGTTGCTGTGCCGGTCGGCCCCGCCCCCGGCCCAGGCCCCGGATCCGAGACTTCTAGAGAAGGTACTGCATGGACTTCAACGCCGGTTCGCCTGAGGACATCTATGTCCCGGGCGCGGTGACGACCGCGGTCAAGATCCTGGTCGTGGGGCACTTCGCGGTCGGCAAGACCACGCTCATCGGGGCCTTGTCGGAGATCGCCCCGCTGAGCACCGAGGAGAGCATGACGCAGGCGTCCATCCGCGTCGACGACCTCCGCGGCGTACCGGACAAGAAGACCACGACCGTCGCCCTGGACTTCGGCCGGCTGACACTCGGCGACGACCTGGTGCTGTACCTGTTCGGCACGCCGGGGCAGCAACGGTTCATGCAGCTCTGGGAGGACATGGCGCGGGGCGCGCTGGGCGCGCTGCTGCTGGCCGACCCGACCCGCCTCGCGGACACCTTCCCCGTCATCGACCTGATCGAGCAGTACGGCCTGGAGTACGCCGTGGCGGTCAACAGCTTCGACCGGCAGGACGAGTACACCGAGGACCAGCTGCGCGAGGCACTCGACCTGCTGCCGCACACCCCGGTGGTGTTCTGCGACGCGCGGGACCAGCGCTCCTCGGCCGACGCCCTGCTGACGCTCGTCCGGCACCTGCTCGCCCGCGCCTCCTGACCTCCCCCGCGCCTCCCTCCCCGCACGCCTCCCGGGTCCGCACCCGCCCGGGGCCACCTCCAAGGAACGACCCATGGATTCTCCGCAGCGACCCGCCCCGCAGTCGCCTCCGCAGGGCTGCCCGATGCACGTCGGCGTGAGCACACCGCTCTACGGGGAGATGTTCTCGTCCGACCCCGGCGCGGTCTACGACAAGCTGCGCGCCAACGGTCCCGCCGCGCCGGTGGAGTTGGCCCCGGGGGTGGAGGCCACCCTGGTCACCTCGCACGAGGCCGCTCTGCGGGTGCTGCAGAACCCGGGGATGTTCGCCCGGGACTCGCGGCGCTGGGCGGCGCTCAACGAAGGACGGGTGCCGATGGACAGCCCCGTCCTGCCGATGATGTTCTACCGGCCCAACTGCCTCTTCACGGACGGCGCCGAGCACCTGCGGCTGCGCAAGGCCGTCACCGAGAGCCTGGGCCGGCTCAACGACAACCGGCTCAACCGGCACGTCGAGCGGATCGCCGGCTACCTGATCGACCAGTTCAGTCCGCTGGGCCGGGCCGACCTGCTCAACGACTACGCCAAGCTGCTGCCGCTGCTGCTGTTCAACCAGCTGTTCGGCTGCCCGGCCGACATCGGCGACCGGCTGACCCGCAGCATGTCCGCGCTCTTCGACGGCCTCGACGTGATCCAGGCCAACGAGGAGCTGACCGCCTGCCTGATGGACCTGGTCGCGCTGAAGCGCCGCCAGCCCGGCGACGACATCACCTCGTGGCTCATCCAGCACCCGGCCGGCCTGCGGGACGAGGAGCTCAAGGACCAGCTGGTCATGCTGATGGGCGCCGGCGTCGAGCCCGAGCGCAACCTGATCGGCAACGCGCTGCTCCTGCTGCTGTCCGGCGAGGGCCGCTCCGGACTGCGCATCGAGGACGCCCTCGACGACGTGCTGTGGAACAACCCGCCGATCGCCAACTACGCCACGCACTACCCGATGCAGGACCTCGACGTGGGCGGGGTCCCGATGGACGCGGGCAGCCCGGTGGTGATCAGCTTCGCCGCCGCCAACAGCGACCCCGCGCTGACGGACGCCCGGCTGACCCTCAGCAAGGGGGCCCACCTGGCCTGGGGCGCCGGCCCGCACGCGTGCCCGGCCAAGTCCCCGGCCCAGCTGATCGCCCTGAGCGCGATCGAGTGCCTGCTCAACGCCCTCCCGGACGTCACGCTCGCGGTGCCCGCGGAGAGCGTGGAGTGGCGGCCGGGCCCGTTCCAGCGCGGCCTGGTCTCGCTGCCGGTCCGGTTCAGCCCGGCGCCCGCCCGCACCACGCGGCCGGCCGCGGGCGCGGACACCGCGCCGGGCGGATCGCCGGCCGGCGCCGAGGCGACGCAGGCGTACCCGCAGGCCAGCGCCCCCGCGCCGGGCCGGGCCGGGCAGAAGAAGGGGTGGTGGAGCTCCTTCCTGGACGTCTTCCGGGTCTGACACACCCCGGGCTCCGATCCGACGCGCCGTCGGAAGCCGTTCCGCCACCGCGGCGTGAACGGAGTCCGACGGCGGTGCGGGTACGTGACGGGGGCAACACGGATCGACGCTTGAGCGCGCTGTTGCTGGGTAGATCGCCGCCGTACTGCCCGCCCGCGCGTAAGGAGCCCCGTGTGACCGCCACGTTGGAAGCCCGCCCCGCAGACCCGGAGCGCCCGGACGGAAGGGTGGTCGACCGCCGTGCCGCCGTGCCGCTCCTGCGCAGGCTGCGGTCGGCCGAGGGACTCGCCGACCCGAGCCCGGTCTACGACGGGCTGCGGGCGCTGGGAGACCTCGTCCCGGCGCCCTGGGGCGGCTACCTGGTCACCGGGTACGACGCGTGCGACCAGGTCCTGCGCGGCAGGACCTGGCTCGTCCCCGACTTCGCGTGGCAGGAACGGCAGACCGAGACGGGGCGCTGGGACGCCGTCGCCACCCAGGAGATGAGCCGGACCCTCTCCCGGCTCAACGCCCCCGACCACACCCGGCAGCGGCGCAGCCTCGGGAACCTCTTCGACCGGAACACCCTGCGGGACATGGAGCCGCAGATCGAGGCCGACGTCGCCGAACTGCTCGACCGCCTGGCCGAGCGAATACGGACGGACGGCGAGGCGGACCTCTCCGCCCTGGTCAGCGAGCAGCTGCCGATCGGCACCGTCGGGCGCTGGCTGGACATCGCCCCGGCGGACTACCCGCACATCCTGACGATGACCCACAACCAGGTGCACGCCCAGGAACTCCTGCCCACCAAGAGCCAGCTGGCGGTCTCCGAGCAGGCCACCATGGACCTGCGCGAGTACTTCACCCGCCTCGTCCGGGAGCGCCGCGACAACGACGGCGACGACGTGATCGCCGGCTGGATCCGCACCTGGGACGCGCTGGAGTCCGACCGCGAGGCCACCGACCGGATGGTCTACCAGCTCACCATGTTCGTCACCATCGCCTCGCTGGAGACCACGGCGACGCTGCTCTCCTCGCTGGTGTGGTCGCTGCTGCGGTCGCCCGGCCGGTGGGAGTGGCTGCGGGAGCGGCCGGAGCACATCGACGACGCGATCGACGAGGCGCTGCGCTACGACCCGCCGGTCCGCGTCAACAGCCGCGTCGCGGGCGAGGACACCGAGCTGGCCGGGGTGTTCCTGCCCAAGGACACCATGGTCCACGTGATGTACGGCGCGGCCAACCGCGATCCGCGCCGCAACCCGGACCCGCACACCTTCGACGTGCTCCGCCGGGGCACCCACCTCACCTTCGGCGGCGGCGCCCACTACTGCCTCGGCGCGGGCCTGGCCAGGCTGGAGGCACGCGCCCTGCTCGGCCAGCTGCTGCGGCGCTTCCCGACCCTGCGGGCGGTGAGCCCGCCCGAGTACGCACCCCGGATGGTCTTCCACCGGGTGACGTCCCTGAGAGTGGCCGCATGAACGTGTTCCCGCAGGTTCCCCAGGTTCCCCAGGTGCCCCAGGTTCCGCAGTACCCGCCGCACGCGGCGCAGCCGTCGTACCTCCCGTACCCGCACCCGTACCCCGAGCCCGTCGCGTCGTTCGTCCCGCCGCCCGCCCCGGAGCCCGTTCCCGCGCCCGCGGTGGCCCGTACGGTCCGTACCGAGCGCCAGGGCCCCGTGCTCCACATCGAGCTGGACAGCCCGGCGACCGGGAACGCCGTCACCTCGGCCATGCTGGACGAACTCCTCGCCGTGCTGGCCGTACCCGACCCGGCCGTGCGCGTGATCGTGCTGTCCGGGGCCGGCCGGGACTTCTGCCTCGGCGGCGACCGCGACGAACTCTTCGCGGGCCTGGAGCAGGACCCGACCGGCGGCGGCATACGGAGCTACGGGGAGAAGGCCCGCAGGGTCTGCGATGCCCTCACCAACAGCTCCGCCGTGACCGTCGCCCGGGTCCAGGGCAGGGCGACCGGCGCCGGCTTCGCCCTGGCGCTCGCCTGCGACCTGCGGGTCGGCGCCGACAACGCCGTCTTCCGGCTGCCCGAACTCGCCCTGGGCCTGCCCGTCGCATGGGGCGGACTGCTGCCCCGGCTGCTCCACGAGGTCGGCGCGGCCCGGGTCCGCGAGATCATCCTCACCAGCCGCCCGGTCGGCGCGGTGGAGGCGCGGGAGCTCGCCATCCTGCAACGCGTCGTCCCCGAGCAGGACCTGGACGGGGCGGTCGCCGAGTGGGTCAGGCCCGTCACCCGCCGCCCCGAGGCCGCACTGCGGGTCACCAAGACGCTGCTCGCCTCCCACGCGGCGGCGACCCGGATGGCCGACGCCTCCGTGCTCGACGCCGAGTTGATGGCCTCGGTCCTGGCCGCCGCCCACTACACCCGCGGCCTCGCCGCCCAGCCCCCGGCCCACTGACCGGCAGCTGCCGTCCGCCGCCGTCCGCCGCCTCCGGAAGACGGCGGACGGCGGGGTGACCAGTCGTCGGCCGTTCACGGCGACGTCCCTTCCGCCGGTGTGGACACCGATTGTGAATGATGCCCGCATATTCGCTACCGTGTGTGATCGACACAGGGGAGGGGATCACCGTGGGGATGATGCGCAGCGCGCGCACGGCGGGGGCCGTACTGACGATGGCTCTGGTCGCGGCCGGAGCGGCGGCCTGCGAGGGCGGCGGGCAGAAGGCCGGCCCGACCTCGGCGGCCAGTACGCCGCCGCAGCCGTTCGGCACCGGCGGCTACCGCGGACTGCAGCTGTCGATGACCAAGGACGAGGCGCTCGCCTCCGGAGCCCTGGAGCCGTCGCCGGTCTCCCTGCTCAACGGCTGCAGCGACTACGTGTACAAGGGCGGCCCGGCGCCGGACCCGGTCCGGATGGCGGCCGAGACGGAGGCCCGCACGAAGGCCGACAAGGCGATGACCAGGATCGACGAGATCAGGGCGAAGCGGAAGCCGGTCGCGCCACTGACGACCGGGGCCTCGCTGAAGGAGCTGCAGGAGTACAACGCGCGCCTCCAGGAGCGGATCCAGCAGGACGCCGCCGACCAGCAGGAGATCTCCGCGCTCGACAAGGACCTGGACCTCATCGGCCCGGCCCGCAAGAACCGGGACCAGGCCTTCCTGGCCACCGGCCGGGTCAACTTCGGTACCGAGGGCCTGCGCCAGCTGGTCGCCCCGGCGGACGCCCGCACCGCCGAGGGAGTCGGCGCCGGCTCGGCGGAGGAGGAGCTCAAGCGGGCCTACGAGGGCAAGGACCTCAAGCCGACCAAGGACGGCACGTACGAACTCCCGGCCGAGGGCGGCAACGGCGGCCCGGACTGGTTCTACGAGTTCACCATGGCCGAAGGCAAGGTCGCCGGCCTCGCCCTGGTCAAGCACAACACGTACTGCTCCTGACGTACCGCTCCTGAGAATCGACGGCGACGCCTCGGCCGAGGAAAGGCGCACGGCGCCAGGACCTCCGTCCGGTCGAGGCGGCACGTACGTGGCTCCGCTTTCGGCGGCCCCGGCCGACCCCGGCCGGGGTCGTCGGCGTGTTCGCGGTCCCTGGGAAGTGGGTGGCGCGCTGGTGCGAGCCGGTCAGTGGGCGGCCGCGCGTTGGAGGGCGCTGGCGAGGAGGGCGAGGTCGGTGGGGCCGTTGCCGAGTTCGCGGACCGGGCGGCGGGCGGGCGGGGCGCCGAGTTGGAGCGGGTCGATCGCGACGACGGTGGGGCGCAGGGTGGCGGTGCGCGGGATGCGGCCGCTGATCCGGGCGGTCTGGAAGGCGGTGACGCCGCCGTCCGGCAGGCGCAGGTAGCCGCGGCCGGGGGTGTCCTCGGGCAGGGCGGCCGCGTCGCCGAGGTGGATCAGCAGGTCGGAGTCGGCCGGGTCCTCGGTGCGCAGCGCGATGCGGAGCAGGGCGGCCTCGTCGACCTCGGTGCCGGCGCTCTCCTCCGGGTGGCCGGTGGTGACCGCGAGGTGGACGCCGAGCGGGCCGCCGTGGCGGGCGACGACGGCGAGGGCGCGGGCGAGCGGGCGGCCGGCCGGGGAGGTGGGGGAGAGGAGGGCGTCGTAGTCGTCCACGACGACGACCAGGCGGGCGGGGCAGGGGGCGGCGGCGGGGGAGGTGCCCGGCCGGGGGCCGTCGCCACCGCTGCGCGGGTGGATGATCTTCGGGGTGGCGGCGGAGGCCGCGCCGACGACGGCGGGCACCGGGACGGCCGGGTGTCCAGCCAGGCCCTGCCCGTCCAGGCTCTGCGCGTCCAGGCTCTGCCCGTCCAAGATACGGGCGGCGTGCCAGGAGGCGAAGTCCAGTCCGTCGAACAGCCGCTCGCGCAGAGCGAGTTCGTCCTCCAGAGCCTCCGCGGCGAGCAGCGCGGCCCGCGGGTCGTCGGCGGCGTTCACCAGGCCGGTGACGTGCGGCAGTTCGGTGCAGCCGTCCAGGCCGTCCTCGGTGGACCGGCCCTCGATGAGGGTGACGGTGAGGCGCTCGGGGCGTTCCGAGACGGCGAGCGAGGCGACCAGGGTGCGCAGCAGCTCGGTCTTGCCGGAGCCGCGGGCGCCGCCGATGAGCAGGTGCGGGCCGCCCGGGTCGGGGGAGGGGAGGGCGAGTTCGGGGTCGGCCAGGTCGAGCGTGCAGAGCTCGTCCCGGGTGGTGCCGAGCAGCGCGGTGGCGGCGCCGATGCCGCCGGCGTGCGCCGCCCAGCGGGCGGACAGCTTGGCCGGGGTGACGGTGTCGAGCTGGAGCAGGTCGAGCAGCCGCAGTGCGTCGGGCAGCGGGCCGCGGGCGGCCGGGGCGGCCTCGCGCAGCGGGGCGAGCACGCGGGCGAGCCGTTCGGCCCAGGCGTCGGAGACGGCGTCCAGGGAGACCTCGTGCAAGGTCTCCCGGCCGCGGGCGACGGGGCGGTCGAGGGAGAGCTGGGTGCCGACCTCACCGGTGATCAGGGCGGTGGCGCCGAGGCCTCGGGGGAGCAGTTCGGGCTGCTCGGCGAGGCAGACCGGGAAGATGCCGACGGCCGGGCCCTGGCGCAGCAGCAGGTCGACGGCCTGCCGGGCGGTCTCGGTGGTCGGGCGGCCGTCCACCACGACGACGGTGGCGGGGTGGCCGCCGAGGCCGGCCGGGCCGCTGAGCCGGGCGGTGAGTTCGGTCAGCCGGGCGGTGGCCTGTTCGTCGTCGAGGCCGAGCAGCAGCCGGCAGTCCTGGCCGTCGGCGGGGCGCAGGTGGGGCAGCCAGAGGGCCCAGGCCCAGGTGTCGGCGCGTTCTTCGGGGGTGCGGGCCTGGTCGGCGTCGACGACGACCAGGCTCAGGCCGGTCGGCGGGTGCAGGGCGGCGAGCTGGGCGACGACGGCCCGGGTGAGTGCGTCCAGGCGTTCGCGCGGGCCGCTGAGGCCGAGGCTGCCGGCGGTCTGCAGGTCGAGGGTGACGGGGACGGCGGGCAGCATGGTGCCGGGTGCGGTGCCGGGGCCGCCGGGGCGGTCGGCGGTGCCCAGGCGCAGGGTGAGCGCGTCGGGGTGGCCGGGGCCGCGCTCCCAGAGCCGGGGGCCGGGGCCGACGGCGTTGAGCAGCAGGGTGGCGAGATCCGGCCACCGTTCGCGCTGGGCGGCGGCCTGGCGCAGCCGTACGGCGGTGTGGTGGCGTTCGGCGCTCTCCTGGCCGGGCGGTTCGGCGGTGCGGCCGAGCCGCAGCGAGAGCAGGCCGCGGCCGCGGCCGGGGGCGGGTTCGGGGGCGGCGGGGGGTTCGGCCACCGGCGGGGTGGGGCGGACCGGGCCGGGGGCGGCGAGCTGGAGGTGGCCGTGGCCGTCGGGCAGGGCGGCGCGGCCGTGGCCGTCGGCCGGGTCGGGGGCGGCCACGTGCAGGGTGGATTCGCCGATGCGCAGCAGGGCGCCGGCTTCCAGCGGGACGGCTTCCTCGGGGGCTCCGGGCGGGACGAGCCGACCGTCCAGGGTGGTGCCGTTGGTGGAGCCGAGGTCGCGGACGGTGATCCTGCCGTCGTCGGCGAGGTGCAGGGCCAGGTGCAGCCGGGAGACGTCGGGGTCGTCGAGCGGGACGTCGGCTTCGCCGGAGCGGCCGATCCGGATCTCCCGGCCGTGCAGCCGGTGCACTCCGCCGGCGTCCGGGCCGCCGACCACGCGCAGTTCGGCGGCGGCGGGGGTGTCGTCGGGGTCGTCGGCGGTCGGGTCGGGCTCGTTGAGGCTGAGGACGGCCCCGTCGAGGAGCGGGGGGTGGCCGAGCAGCGTGTGCTCGTCGACCCGGTGCGCCCCGGCGTACAGGTGCACGTGGGTGGCGGCCCGGGGCCCGCGCACGCCGACGGCGCCCGCGAGGGCGCCCGCGAGGGACCCGAGCGCGGTGCCGACGGGGGCGGTGACCAGCACGTCCACGTAGGGGATGGCGGAGCCGGCGGCGGCCGGGCCGCTGCGCGGTCGGAGGACGGTCAGCCGGATCTGCATCTCGCCCGCGGGTCCCTTCTGCTGGTGTGGAGCCTGGTACCGCTGCCCGGTGTCGTCGCGGGCGCGCGGGGCGGCCGCGGCGACCCTTTGGGCCACACGAGTGGCGAGTGTCCATCCTGCCATCCGTCACGGACAGTCCGCGCACCGTACCGGATTTGACGATCTTGCGATCATCGCCATGGTGGAGGCGACGGAGGGTCAGGTCAACCGGTGCGGGGAGGGCCCCGTCGGCGGGCCCGCCGAACCGGTCCGGGAACTCCCCTAGGGGATGTCCCCCAACCCCTCCGGGATGGCCTGCCGGTCGCCCCAAAAACCTGAACGGACACCGTTAGAGTGGCCGCAGACACGGGCCCGGCAGGCTCACCGCACCGGCGGAGGAGCGCCCCGCGCGGGCGGCACGACGAGGAGTGCGACAGGTGCGGCCAGTCGGCAGCAAGTATCTGCTTGAGGAGACCCTCGGACGGGGTGCCACCGGGACGGTCTGGCGCGGCCGGGTGCGCCCCGACGTCCAGGTGCCCGGCAGCGAGCCCGGGCAGCTGGTGGCGATCAAGGTGCTGCGCGAGGAACTGGCGTCCGACCCGGACGTCGTGATGCGCTTCCTGCGCGAGCGCTCGCTGCTGCTGCGACTGACCCACCCGAACATCGTCCGGGTCCGCGACCTGGTGGTCGAGGGCGAGCTGCTGGCCCTGGTGATGGACCTGATCGACGGCCCCGACCTGGCCCGCTACCTGCGCTCCAACGGCCCGTTCAGCCCGATCGCCGGCGCCCTGCTGATGGCCCAGGTCGCGGACGCGCTGGCGGCCAGCCACGAGGACGGGATCGTCCACCGCGACCTCAAGCCGGCCAACGTGCTGCTCGCCTCCACGGTGTTGGACGGCACCGAGCAGATGCACCCGATGCTGACCGACTTCGGCATCGCCCGCCTCGCCGACTCCCCGGGCATCACCCGCACCCACGAGTTCGTCGGCACCCCCGCCTACATCGCGCCGGAGTCCGCCGAGGGCCGCCCGCAGACCTCCGCGGTGGACGTCTACGGCGCCGGGATCATGCTGTACGAGCTGGTCACCGGCCGCCAGCCGTTCCAGGGCGACAGCGCGATCGCGCTCCTCCACGCCCACCTGGCGCAGGAGCCGCAGCGGCCCAGCACCATGCCCGAGCCGCTGTGGACGGTGATCGAGCGCTGCCTGCGCAAGGACCCGGCGCAGCGGCCGTCCGCGACCTCGCTGGCCCGCGCGCTGCGGGTGGTGGCGGCCGGCGTCGGGGTGCACGCCTCCCCGTCGGCGGTGGACGAGGCGCTCGCGGTCGGCTCGTTGCTGCTGCCGGACCCGCGCCCGACCTCCGTCCCGAGCGCCGGCGCGGGCGTCCCCGGCCTGACGCCGACCACCCCGGCCGCCCCCGCGGCCCCGCAGTACGACCCGGCCGGGGCGACCCAGGTGATGGGCACCCAGCCGCCGCCCGCCCCGCCGTTCGGGGCCCCTGACCGCACCCAGGTGATGCCGCCCACCGTCGTGCCGCCGCCCCCGCCGGGTGCTCCGGGTGTTCCGGGCGCTCCGGCGGAGGAGACGCCGCACCCGTGGCAGACGCAGCTGCGGGCGGCCCGGGACCGCAACCAGCAGACCCAGGTCGGCTACTTCGGCCCGGAGGACTTCGAGGACCCGCAGGTCGCCCCGCGGCCCTTCCAGGCCGGGCCGGCCGGCCCCCCCGGCTACCAGCCGCAGCCGCCGGCCGGCTACCACCCGGACCAGCGGCGCCAGGGCCCGCCGCCGCCCGGGTACGCCCAGCGGCCGCCGGTGGCCCCGCCGCCTTACCAGGGCGGTCAGGGAGGCCAGGGCTACCAGGCCGGGCAGTCCGGTCACGGCGGCCCGCCGCAGCCCGGGCCCGGTGGACGCCCGCAGCCGCCCGGCGGCTACCGGCCGGCCCCGGCCGCGTACGGGCAGTCGCAGGGCGGCTACCCGCCCCCGCCCGCCCCGGTCCCGCGCCGGGCCGAGCCGCCGGCGCCGCAGCACCGCGAGCCCCCGCAGCGTCGGGACGAGCAGCGCCGGGACGAGCCGCGCGAGCAGGACCGCCGCGAGCCCGCCCCGCCGCGCGAGCGGCGCCCGCGCAGCCGCAACCGGATGTACATCCCCGGGCTCGGCTGCCTCAAGGGGTGCCTGATGGTGCTGGTGGTGCTGGTGGTGGCCGGGGTGGCGCTGTGGAACTTCACGCCGCTGCCGCACTACTGGGACAACATCCAGGGCTGGTTCAACACCGTGCGCGACTGGGCGGACGCCCTGTTCGGCAGCTCGAAGAACTGACGCCGGGCCAGGCCCTGCCGCGCGGGCCCGCCCGGTCCAGGGCCGGGCCCGCGCGGCGGGATTGACGCTTTGTCGACAATCCGCAAGATTTCTCGCCCGCGGCTGCCCGCCCAGGGCCCTCGGGCGGCCCGCGCGGGGCGCCGGGGCGCGTAGGTTGGTCGCTGTTGTCCCGCCCCATCGAGCGCACCGGACCCCCGGGCGCGCTCCCGCGCCGCCCACGGAGCAGCATTGGCACGCAAGATCGGCAGCCGGTACACGGTCCACCAGGTGATCGGCCGGGGTTCGGCCGGGACGGTCTGGCTCGGTGAGGGGCCCGACGGCCCGGTGGCGGTCAAGCTGCTGCGCGAGGACCTGGCCGCCGACCAGGTGCTGGTCGGCCGCTTCGTCCAGGAGCGCGCCGCGCTGACCAGCCTCGACCACCCCCGGGTGGTCGGCGTGCGCGACATGGTCGTGGACGGCAGCGACCTCGCCCTGGTGATGGAGCTGGTCCAGGGCACCGACCTGCGCTCCCGGCTGGAGCGCGACGGCGCGCTCCCGCCGCAGACCGCCGCCTCGGTCATCGCGGACGTCGCCGACGGTCTGGCCGCCGCGCACGCCGCCGGCATCGTCCACCGCGACGTCAAGCCGGAGAACGTCCTGCTCGACCTCGCCGCCGCCCCCGGCCCCGGCGGCGCCCCGCGCGCCAAGCTCACCGACTTCGGCGTGGCCCGCCTGGTCGACGCCCCGCGCCGCACCCGGGCCACCCGGATCATCGGCACCCCCGACTACCTCGCCCCGGAGATCATCGAGGGCCTGGAGCCGCGCGCCGCCGTCGACATCTACGCCCTCGCCACCGTGCTGTACGAGCTGCTGGCCGGGTTCACCCCGTTCGGCGGCGGCCACACCGGCGCGGTGCTGCGCCGGCACGTCACCGAGCAGGTGCCGCCGATCCCCGGCCTGCCGGACGGGCTGTGGCGGATCATCTCCGAGTGCCTGGCCAAGGCCCCGGCCTCCCGGCTGCGGGCCGCCGAGCTGGCCGCCCGGCTGCGCGAGCAGCTGCCCTCGCTGGCCGGCCTGCCGGTGCTGGCCGTCCCCTCCCAGGGCCGCGCCCCGGCGGAGGAGGCGCTGACCCCCGGTGAGGCCGTGTACGCCGAGGTGGACGCCGGCCCGGGCATCCACAAGCGCCGCCGGGGCCCGGCCGTCCCGCTGGTGCCCGGCGTCGCCCCCGACTCCACCCGGGACACCCACACCAGCCTGCGCCGCCCTTCCGCGGACGAGCTGGCCGCGTACGCCGCGGAGTCCCGCGCCCAGCGCACCGCCCCGGGCACCGGGCACCGCCGGGACCGGCAGGCGCTGCTGCGCCGCCGCCGGGTGCTGGCCGTCCTGCTGGCCACCGTCCTGCTGCTGGCGGGCGCCGCCGCGGCCTGGACGGCCTTCGCGGCCACCGCCCCGGACGCCGGTCACCCGGCCCGCCCGACGGTGTCCGGCACGGCCCCGCGGGCGCCGTAGCGGGCCGTCGGGCGGGTCCCGAGAGAGCCGGAGGACCCCGGTGTCGTCATGACCACCCCCGGAACCATTACCCTGGGGGCGTGGCAGCCGTCGATCCTTCCGAAGAGCTCAAGAACCTCGAAACGACCATGGGGTCGATCGAGGCCGTCCTCGACCTGGACAAGATCCGGGCCGACATCGCTGTCCTGGAGGAGGCGGCAGGCGCCCCCAACCTGTGGGACGACATCGCGAACGCGCAGAAGGTGACCAGCCGGCTCTCCTTCCTCCAAGGCGAACTGCGCAAGGTCGAGGGCCTGCGCAGCCGCATCGACGACCTGGGTGTGCTGTTCGAGCTGGCCGAGGCCGAGGACGACGCGGACACCCGGGTCGAGGCCGAGTCCGAGCTCGTCTCCCTCCAGAAGGCGGTCGAGGAGCTGGAGGTCCGCACCCTCCTGTCCGGCGAGTACGACGCCCGCGAGGCGCTGATCAACATCCGCGCCGAGGCCGGTGGCGTCGACGCCGCCGACTTCGCCGAGCAGCTGATGCGCATGTACCTGCGCTGGGCCGAGCGGCACGGGTACCCCACCGAGGTGTACGACACCTCGTACGCCGAAGAGGCCGGCATCAAGTCCGCGACCTTCACGGTCAAGGCGCCGTACGCCTACGGCACCCTGTCGGTCGAGCAGGGCACCCACCGCCTGGTCCGCATCTCGCCCTTCGACAACCAGGGCCGCCGGCAGACCTCCTTCGCCGGTGTCGAGGTGCTCCCGGTCGTCGAGCAGTCCGACCACGTCGACATCGACGAGGGCGACCTGCGGATCGACGTCTACCGCGCCTCCGGCCCCGGCGGCCAGGGCGTCAACACCACCGACTCGGCGGTGCGCATCACGCACCTCCCGACCGGTGTCGTGGTCTCCTGCCAGAACGAGCGCTCGCAGATCCAGAACAAGGCGTCCGCGATGAACGTCCTCCAGGCGAAGCTGCTGGAGCGGCGCCGCCAGGAGGAGCGGGCGGCGATGGACGCGCTCAAGGACAGCGGCAGCTCCTGGGGCAACCAGATGCGCTCCTACGTGCTGCACCCGTACCAGATGGTCAAGGACGTCCGGACCGAGTACGAGGTCGGCAACCCGCAGGGCGTGCTGGACGGCGACATCGACGGCTTCATCGAGGCCGGCATCCGCTGGCGCAAGCAGCGCGAGACCGCCGCGCAGTAGGCGCAGGCATATGAAAGGGCCCCCGACCGCAGTGGTCGGGGGCCCTTTCGTATGCCTCGGTGGGGTCAGGCCAGTGCCTGTCGGGCGATCAGCGCCACCGCGAGCAGACCGGCCAGCAGGGCCAGCAGCATCGCGGGGGAGAGCGCCGCGAACGGACCCTGCTGCTCCTGCAGCCGGGCCCGGTTGGCGCGGCAGACCGCGCAGCGCCCGTCACTCACGCGGCCGTTGCAGTTGGCGCACACCAGATGGTCGCAGGTCATGCGATCTCCTCCTCGCTGCTACAGCCAACGCACCGGACGGGGCTTTGGTTCCTCTTCTTGCCCTGTGCGGGGGAGCGCCCGAACACGGACGCCACCTCCACTCTGCCAGGTTCTGACCGTTCCGGCTCCCGGGCTGTGAGATGCCTCCCAATTTTCGGGGCATAACCAGACATTCTCCCCCAGATTTCGACGGCTGTCCTGGGCGGGCCCTGCGCACCGACCGCCGATTCGCGTATGGTCCCAGACCGGGAGCGGCCCTTTCCGCTCCCGCCACCCGCCCCAGGGCCGGGCGCCCGGGGTGGACCGACCGAGGACTGGCGCCGCCTAGGATGGCCTCCGTGATGCAGCCGTGATCAGATTCGACAACGTCTCCAAGACCTATCCCAAGCAGAACCGTCCCGCCCTGGACAACGTCTCGCTGGAGATCGAGAAGGGTGAGTTCGTCTTCCTGGTCGGCTCGTCCGGCTCGGGCAAGTCCACCTTCCTGCGCCTGTGCCTGCGCGAGGAGCGCCCCTCTACGGGCGAGGTGCACGTGCTGGGCAAGGACCTCGGCAAGCTGTCCAACTGGAAGGTGCCGCACATGCGCCGCCAGCTGGGCACCGTCTTCCAGGACTTCCGCCTGCTGCCCAACAAGACGGTCGCGCAGAACGTCGCCTTCGCCCTCGAAGTGATCGGCAAGCCCAAGAGCGCCATCAACAAGGTGGTGCCCGAGGTGCTGGAGCTGGTCGGCCTCGGCGGCAAGGAGGACCGCATGCCGGGCGAGCTCTCCGGTGGTGAGCAGCAGCGCGTGGCGATCGCCCGCGCGTTCGTGAACCGTCCGATGCTGCTGATCGCGGACGAGCCCACCGGCAACCTCGACCCGCAGAACTCGGTCGGCATCATGAAGCTGCTCGACCGTATCAACCGCACCGGCACCACGGTGCTGATGGCCACCCACGACCAGGCCATCGTCGACCAGATGCGCAAGCGCGTCATCGAGCTCGACAAGGGGCTGCTCGTCCGCGACCAGGCCCGCGGCGTCTACGGATACCAGCACTGACCGACCGGCGCAGCCGGCGCTGAACCCGTAGGGCCGTCCGCCCGCGTCGCCAGACCAGCAGTACCGACCCTGGAGTTGTTACCCGCATGCGTGCCCAGTTCGTCCTGTCGGAGATCGGTGTGGGTCTCCGCCGCAACCTGACGATGACCATCGCGGTCGTGGTCAGTGTCGCGCTCTCCCTCGCCCTGGCCGGTTCCTCGCTCCTGGTCCGCGACCAGGTGAACTCCATGAAGGGGTACTGGTACGACAAGGTCGAGGTGAGCATCTACTTCTGCACCAAGTCGGACGCGCGCAACTCGCCGCAGTGCGACAAGGGTGCGGCCACCGACCAGCAGGTGCAGGACATCAAGGCCCAGCTGGACAAGATGGACTCGGTGGTCCAGTCGTCGGCCTTCGAGAGCTCCGCCGAGGCGTACAAGCACTGGAAGGAGATGAACCCGGACAACCCGCTCATCTCCGTCCTGGGCCCGGACGCGATGCCGCAGTCCTGGCGGGTCAAGCTGAACGACCCGACCAAGTACGACGTCATCCAGAGCGCCTTCGCGGGCAAACCCGGCGTCAAGTCGGTGGAGGACCAGCGGAAGATCCTGGAGAACCTGTTCGGCCTGCTCAACGGCCTCCAGACGGCGGCCTTCGTGATCATGGTGCTGATGCTGTTCGTCGCCCTGCTGCTGATCGTCAACACCGTCCGGGTGTCGGCGTACAGCAGGCGGCGCGAAACCGGCATCATGCGCCTGGTCGGTGCCTCGAACTTCTACGTCCAGATGCCGTTCATCGCCGAGGCCGCGTTCTCCGCGCTGCTCGGCGCGGCCATGGCCTCCGGGCTGCTGGTCGGCGGGCACTTCTTCGTCCAGAACTGGCTGGCCGACCGGGTGCAGTTCATCCACTTCATCGGCCTCGGCTCGGTGCTCGCGGTGATACCGCTGCTGATCGTGGTCGGTATGGGCATGGCCGGCGTGGCGGCGTTCTTCACCCTGCGCAAGTACCTCAAGGTCTGACCACCTCCGGCCCCGGCGGCCCCGGACGGCACTGCGCCGTCCGGGGCCGCCGTCGTTTCGCCCGCCGTTGTGGCCCGTCGCGCCCGACACGGTGTCTACACTCCGGTGCCATGCTGGAAACTCCGCGCAGGGCACGTCAGGTGGCCACCCTCAGCCTGGTGTTCGGCGTCGTGCTGATCGCCGGCGCCGCCACCGGCGCCTGGGGCGACCCGCCACGGCACCCGGCCGCCGGCGCCGCCCCGGTCGCGGGCGCCGCCCCGGGCCTCCCGGCGGACCCGGCCGGCACCGCGCTGTCCGAGCAGCAGGCCGAGCACCTGCTCGGGGCCAACGGCGACCGCTGGGGCGCCTACTACAGCGCCCAGGAGTACGCCGCGTTCAGCCAGGGACTGGACGGCCGCTACCTGGGCGTCGGGCTCTCGGTCGGCCGCGGCGAGGACGGCGCCACCGCGGTCTCCCAGGTCGCGCCCGCCGGGCCGGCCGCCACGGCCGGGATCGAGGCCGGCGACCGGCTGCTGCGGATCGACCAGGACCAGGCCGACCACCTGCCGGTCACCGAGGTGGTGGCCCGGCTGCGCGGGCGCGACGGCGAGCGCGGGGTGGGCTCCGAGGTCACCCTCGCCGTGCGGCGCGGTGCCGGCGAGGTCCGCGAACTGCGGCTGCGGCGCGCCCTGTTGGACAGTCGGCAGGTCACCGCCGAGCAGGTGGAGAAGGGCGTGCTGCGGATCGCCGTACGGGCCTTCACCAGCGGCGTGACCGATCAGGTGCGCGCCGCTCTGCGCGCTCCGCACGCCGGTGTGGTGCTCGATCTGCGCGGCAACTCGGGCGGGTTGGTCGAGGAGGCCGCCGGCACCGCCGGGATCTTCCTGGACGGCGGCCCGGTCGGCTCGTACCAGGAGCGCGGCGAGACCAGGGAGTTGACCGCCCCGCCCGGGGGCGACCAGCGCACCCCGCTGGTGGTGCTGGTCGACGGCGGCACGATGAGCGCCGCCGAACTGCTCGCCGGCGCGCTCCAGGACCGCAGCCGCGCCGTGGTGGTGGGCTCCCGGACCTTCGGCAAGGGCACCGTCCAGCAGCCCAGCCGGCTCGCCGACGGCGCCGTGCTGGAGCTGACCGTCGGCCGCTACTACACCCCGGCCGGCCGCTCCCCGGAGGGCTCCGGCCTGACCCCGGACGTCCCGGCGGCGGCCGGCGAGGACGCCGACGCGCTCGCCCTGCGGGTGCTGGCCGGGCTCGGCACCCGGGCCTAAAGGGGCTGCCCCGAACCGGCCGAAGTGCGAGAATGGCCGCGCTATGGCAAAGGAAACCGGACAGAAGCTGATCGCGCAGAACAAGAAGGCGCGACACGAGTACACGATCCTCGACACCTATGAGTGCGGCCTCGTGCTCACCGGCACGGAGGTGAAGTCACTGCGCGAGGGGCGGGCCAACCTGGTCGACGGCTACGCCTACATCCAGAACCACGAGGCCTGGATCGACAACGTGTTCATCCCCGAGTACACCCAGGGGACGTGGACCAACCACGCGGCCCGGCGCAAGCGCAAGCTGCTGCTGCACCGGCTGGAGATCCGCAAGATCGAGAGCACGGTCCGCGACGCGGGCCACACGCTCGTCCCGCTCTCGCTGTACTTCAAGGACGGCCGGGTGAAGCTCGAACTCGCGCTCGCGGTCGGCAAGAAGCTGTACGACAAGCGGCAGACGCTGCGCGAGAAGCAGGACACCCGCGAGACGGCCCGCGCGGTGGCGGCCGCCCGGCGGCGCCAGGGTTAATCCGCTGGACCCTCACCCGCCGCCTCGCGTACTATGGCGTCAGCAACACGGACGGTCACCGTCCGGCTGTTTCTCAACAAAACATGGGGATGATCGGTTTCGACAGGGGATGTTGAAACAGGGGAAGCGAGCCGAGGAACGCGGCAATGATCTCGTTAACCACGTGTCGCAAAAAAATAATCGCCAACTCTAAGCGCGATTCCCAGCAGTTCGCTCTCGCTGCCTAATAAGCACCGATAGCGCTTGGGTGTCAGACCGGGGAGTTCCCGACCCGGACCCTGGCATAATCTAGGGAACTCAACCGTCCGCCCGGGCTGCGAGGGCGGATGGGAAATCAAACAGCAGCTGGGCCTGTTGGCGGCTTGTCCGTGTGACTGCCAGGGCCGAGAAAATCACAGCGGACTGCGCTCGGAGAAGCCCTGAATTAACTCCACTGGACCCGGGTTCGATTCCCGGCATCTCCACCACCCCATGTTGACAGTGAAGGCCGTCCACCGCTTTGCGGTGGGCGGCCTTCACGTTTACCCCGGTTGGGGCGTAGGATCATCCGTCCGCTCGTTTTCCGGAGCCGGATTCCGCCGCTACCACCGAGGCCATGCAGAGCAACACGGACACCACCGCCGCCACCGACCGCGAGACCGTACGCGAGCGCGAGATCGCCGGTGAGCAGCAGCACCTCGACACCGTCTACCACCGGCTGGAGGAGAAGCTTGCCGAGGCCGAGTACATCCTGGAGGACGCCGCCAAGCGGGTCCAGGTCGGCACCCCCGGCGCGCTCGCCGAGCGCGACGCCCAGGTCTACCGGGCCGGTGCCCACCTCCAGCGCCTGAACAACGAGTTCGAGGACTTCCTGTTCGGCCGGATCGACCTCCAGCGGGCGGACGCCCCGGAGGAACACGGCATCCCCTCCGACACGCCGCTCGACCCGGCCGACCCGGCCGTCGCCGAGACCCTGCACATCGGCCGTCTCGGCGTGCTGGACGCCGAGTACGGGCCGCTGGTGATCGACTGGCGGGCGCCCGCCGCCGCGCCGTTCTACCGCGCCACCCCGGTCGAGCCGGGCCGGGTGGTCCGCCGCCGGGTGATCCGCTCCAAGGGGCGCCGGGTGATCGGCGTCGAGGACGACCTGCTGCGTCCCGACCTCACCCCGACCCTGAACGGCCGCGAGCTGGCGGTGGTCGGCGACGGCGCACTGATGGCCTCGCTCGGCCGCGCCCGCAGCCACTCGATGCGCGACATCGTCTCCTCCATCCAGAAGGAGCAGGACGAGGTGATCCGGGCGGCCGCCGCCGGCGCCACGCTCGTCACCGGCGGTCCGGGCACCGGCAAGACCGCCGTCGCCCTGCACCGCGCCGCGTACCTGCTGTACCAGGACCGCCGCCGCTACGCCGGGGGCATCCTGGTGGTCTCGCCGACCCCGCTGCTGGTCTCCTACACCGAGGGCGTGCTGCCCTCGCTCGGTGAGGAGGGGCAGGTCGCCATCCGCGCGGTCGGCTCGCTGGTGGACGGCATCGAGGCGGGCACCTACGACAGTCCGGAGGCGGCCCGGGTCAAGGGCTCGGGCCGGATGGTGCAGCTGCTGCACCGGGCCGCCCGGGCCGCGCTGGAGCTGGGCGCGCCGCAGGAGCTGAAGGTGGTCGCCCGCGGCGAGGTGCTCAAGCTGGACGCGGGCCGGCTCAAGGCCGTGCGCGGCAACGTGATCGGCGCCGGCGGTACCCCGCTGAACCTGCTGCGCCCGCGCGCCCGCCGGCTGCTGCTGGACGCCCTGTGGCAGGAGCTCACCCGGCACCTGCCGAAGCCGACCGACCACTACGCCCGCGAGCAGCGCCAGGAGGAGAAGGAGTCCTTCGACGAGTACGTCTCGGACGAGGCGCCGTTCCTGGACTTCCTGGACGCCTGGTGGCCCGCCGTGACCCCGCGCCGGGTGCTCGGCACGCTCAAGCAGCACCGGCACATCAACCGGATCGCCCGCCGCGCCGTCTCCCCGGACGAGGCGAGGCTGCTGGCGGCGTCCTGGCGCCAGCTGTCCCCGAAGGGAGAGGGCGCGCTGTCCGCGCACGACGTCGCGCTGGTGGACGAGCTCCAGGTGCTGCTCGGCGAGGCGGCCCGGCCGAAGGTGCGCGAGGTGAACGCGGTGGACCTGCTGAGCGGGCTGGAGGAGGTCACCACCTTCGCCGACCGCAGCTCCCGTCAGCGCGAGCGCGTCCCCGTCGAGCGCACCGAGTACGCGCACGTGATCGTGGACGAGGCGCAGGACCTCACCCCGATGCAGTGGCGCATGATCGGCCGCCGGGCCCGGATGGCGACCTGGACGATCGTCGGCGACCCGGCGCAGTCCTCCTGGCCGTTCCCGCAGGAGGCGCAGGCCGCGCTGGACGAGGTGCTGTCCGGCAAGCCGCGCCGCCGCTTCACGCTGACCGTCAACTACCGCAACCCGGCCGAGATCGCCGAGGTCGCGGCCAAGGTGCTGGCGCTGGCCGCGCCGGGCACCCCGTCGCCGACCGCGGTGCGCCGGGTCGGCGTCGAGCCGCGCTTCGCGGCCGTCGTGGATCCCGCCCCGGAGGCCTTCGGCGCGGCGGCCCGGGCGGAGCTGGAGTGGCTGCTGGGCGAGGTGGACGGCACCGTGGCGATCGTGGTGCCGATGGACCGCCGGGCCGAGGCGGCCGGCTGGGCCGAGGGCCTGGGCGAGCGGGCGGTGGTGCTGGGCAGCCTGGAGGCGAAGGGCCTGGAGTACGACGCGACCGTGGTGGCCGACCCGACCGGCATCGCCGGCGAGTCGGAGGCCGGCCTGCGGGTGCTGTACGTGGCGCTCACCCGGGCGACCCAGCGGCTGACCGTGCTGTCCGGTCCGGACGACCTGCCGGACGCGGCCGGCGTGCCCGCGCTGCTGCACGGCTGACGGCCGGTCCGCCGGACGAAGAAGGCCCCTCACCGGATGGTGAGGGGCCTTCAGACGTTAGTGACACCGACCCGCCATGCTCGCCTCGCGGCAAGTGGTCCCTCGAAGGGACGAAGGTTGGGCCCGGGGGCTTGGATCGAGCCGGTGTCCCGTCCAATGTAACGCATCGGCCCGGAGAGGCAAGAAGTTGTCGGGTCCACACACTCAATGAACGTTATTTCTGGCTACCCCTTGGAAGGTGCGACGATCGAGGTCTAGCATGCGCAGGCGATGCCTTCAACAAAATGTTGAACCTGCCGCACGGACGGAAGAAGGAAGCGTCGATGGCGACGGTGCCCAGTGTCTCCAACTCGATCACGGTGCGGCTGGAGGTCCCGGCCCGGGGCAACGCCGTCAGTGCGATCACCACGGCCGTGGAGTCCTCCGGCGGTTCGGTGACCGGTCTCGACGTCACCGCCTCCGGCCTGGAGGCGCTGCGGATCGACGTCACGGTGGCGGCCTCCTCCGTCGCGCACGGCGAGGAGATCGTCGAGAAGCTGCGGGCGATCGACGGCGTGTCGATCGGCAAGGTCTCGGACCGCACCTTCCTGATGCACCTCGGCGGCAAGATCGAGATGTCGTCCAAGCTCCCGATCCGCAACCGCGACGACCTCAGCATGATCTACACCCCGGGCGTCGCCCGGGTCTGCCTGGCGATCGCCGAGAACCCCGAGGACGCCCGCCGCCTCACCATCAAGCGCAACAGCGTCGCCGTGGTCACCGACGGCTCGGCGGTGCTGGGCCTGGGCAACATCGGCCCGGCCGCCGCGCTGCCGGTCATGGAGGGCAAGGCGGCCCTGTTCAAGCGCTTCGCCGGGATCGACGCCTGGCCGATCTGCCTGGACACCCAGGACACCGACGAGATCGTGGCCATCGTCAAGGCGATCGCCCCCGGCTTCGCGGGCATCAACCTGGAGGACATCTCCGCGCCGCGCTGCTTCGAGATCGAGGCCCGGCTGCGCGAGGCCCTGGACATCCCGGTCTTCCACGACGACCAGCACGGCACCGCGATCGTGGTGCTGGCCGCCCTCACCAACGCGCTGAAGGTGGTCGGCAAGGAGATCAGCGACATCCGGGTGGTGATGTCGGGCGCCGGCGCCGCCGGCACCGCGATCCTCAAGCTGCTGCTGGCGGCCGGCGTCGAGCACGCCACCGTGGCGGACGTGCGCGGTGTGGTCCACCAGGGCCGGGAGGACCTCAACGACAGCCTGCGCTGGATCGCCGAGCACACCAACCGCTCGGGCCGCACCGGCAGCCTCAAGGAGGCCGTGGCGGACGCCGACGTCTTCATCGGCGTCTCGGCCCCGAACGTCCTGGACGGCGACGACCTGGCCACCATGGCCGAGGACTCGATCGTCTTCGCGCTGGCCAACCCGGACCCGGAGGTCGACCCGGCCATCGCCCGGCAGACCGCCGCCGTGGTCGCCACCGGCCGCAGCGACTTCCCCAACCAGATCAACAACGTGCTGGTCTTCCCGGGTGTCTTCCGCGGCCTCCTGGACGCCCAGAGCCGCACCGTCAACACCGAGATGATGATCGCCGCCGCCCGGGCGCTGGCCACCACCGTCGCCGACGACGAGCTGAACGCCAACTACATCATCCCGAGCGTCTTCCACAAGGACGTCGCCAAGACGGTCGCCTCGGCGGTGCGCGAGGCGGCGCTGGCGGGCGTCCAGGAGAGCACGGAGCCGGCCCGTCCGACCCCGGGCATCGTCGGCACGCTCGACGCCTCCTCCTTCCCCACCGTCAAGCTCTGACCGGCGAGGCGGCCGACGTGTCGCTGATCGGTCAAATGTCCGAATAGCGGCCTTACCCGTCCGAGTCCGCCCCGAACCCTTGCGACACAAGGGCGAGGGGCGTGTTTGGGCTTGTCGTGCCTAGGGCGTACGGTAGCCCTGCACGGGGCAGGCGTGTCCGACAAGTACGGAACGTCCCCCTGGTCTTCCGGCGCGTCGTCCCGACCGCCGCCCGGGCCCGGTCCGCCGGAGCCGACGGAGCGTCACACCTCCAACGGGCGGGGTTCGTTCGGGTGTCGTGGCCGGGGCCCGATTGGCTTTCTCGGGGCCGGTCGGGGCAGGATTCGTATCCAGGCAGGCGGACGGGCCTTCGACGGCACCGGCGCGCGGCATCGGGTACGGACCCGGCCTGCGACCACGCATTGCCTGCATGAGCACAGTGTGCGGACCTGCGGCCTATCCGGGTGCCCCCCGGTGGGAGTACCGATGGGCCCCCGCACACCGCAAGCGAACAGACCACAGGAGTACACATGAACCGCAGTGAGCTGGTGGCCGCGCTGTCCGAGCGCGCCGAGGTGACCCGCAAGGACGCCGACGCCGTTCTGGCCGCCTTCGCCGAGATCGTCGGCGAGGTCGTCGCCAAGGGCGACGAGAAGGTCACCATCCCCGGTTTCCTGACCTTCGAGCGCACCCACCGCGCCGCCCGCACCGCCCGCAACCCGCAGACCGGTGAGCCGATCCAGATCGCGGCCGGCTACAGCGCCAAGGTGAGCGCCGGCTCCAAGCTGAAGGAAGCCGCCAAGGGCGCCTGAACCACCCCTTGAACGCCCGAGAGGCCGGGCTCCCCTTCTGGGGGAGCCCGGCCTCTCGTCGTGGCCTACGGGCCCGTAGGCCCGTAGGCCCGTAGGCCTACGGGCCCTGCGGGTCAGGCGTCGACCAGCTGCTCGGACGGCAGCTCGACGTGGGCGCCCAGGTCGCGCAGCTTGTCCATGAAGTTCTCGTAGCCGCGGTTGATCAGGTCGATGCCGTGCACGGTCGAGGTGCCCTCGGCCGTCAGCGCCGCGATCAGGTACGAGAAGCCGCCGCGCAGGTCGGGGATGACCAGCTCGGCGCCCATCAGCTTGGACGGGCCGGAGACGACCGCCGAGTGCAGGAAGTTGCGCGCGCCGAAGCGGCACGGGGTGGCGCCCAGGCACTCGCGGTACAGCTGGATGTGCGCACCCATCTGGTTGAGCGCGCCGGTGAAGCCGAGCCGCGACTCGTACACCGTCTCGTGGATGATGGACAGGCCGGTGGCCTGGGTCAGGGCGACGACCAGCGGCTGCTGCCAGTCGGTCTGGAAGCCCGGGTGCACGTCGGTCTCCAGGGCGATCGCCTTGAGCTCGCCGCCCGGGTGCCAGAAGCGGATGCCCTCGTCCTCCACCTCGAAGGCGCCGCCGACCTTCCGGAAGGTGTTCAGGAAGGTCATCATCTCCAGCTGGCGGGCGCCGCGGACGTAGATGTCGCCCCTGGTGGCCAGCGCCGCGCAGGCCCAGGAAGCGGCCTCCAGGCGGTCCGGCAGCGCGCGGTGGGTGTAGCCGCCCAGCTCGTCGACGCCGGTGATCAGGATGGTCCGGTCGGTGCCCAGGGTGATGATCGCGCCCATCTTCTGCAGCACGCAGATCAGGTCGACGATCTCCGGCTCGATGGCCGCGTTGCGCAGCTCGGTGACGCCCTCGGCGAGGACGGCGGTGAGCAGCACCTGCTCGGTCGCGCCGACCGAGGGGTAGGGCAGCTCGATCTTGGTGCCGCGCAGGCGCTGCTGGGCGACCAGGTAGGTGCCCTGCGGGTGCTTCTCGATGGTGGCGCCGAACTGGCGCAGCACCTCGAAGTGGAAGTCGACCGGGCGGCCGCCGATGTCGCAGCCGCCCAGGCCCGGGATGAAGGCGTGGCCGAGGCGGTGCAGCAGCGGGCCGCAGAACAGGATCGGGATCCGCGAGGAGCCCGCGTGCGCGTCGATGTCGGCGACGTTCGCACTCTCCACGTGCGACGGGTCGAGGATCAGCTCGCCGTCCTCGTCGCCGGTCCGCACGGTGACCCCGTGCAGCTGGAGCAGGCCGCGGACCACCTTGACGTCGCGGATGTCCGGGACGTTGCGCAGTCTGCTGGGGCCCTGGCCGAGGAGGGCGGCGACCATGGCCTTGGGCACCAGGTTCTTCGCACCGCGGACGCGGATCTCGCCTTCGAGCGGGTTTCCGCCGTGGACCAGCAGGACGTCGTCGGTCATCGTTCTCGCAATCCGGGGTGCCAGAGGGGTGGGAAGGCTCCGGTAGAGAGCCGGTGGTGGACCGGTTGGTACGGGCGCGCTCGGGCCCCCGGCAAAACCGAGTCGGCACCGTAGAAGGGCGTCCACCATCCGTAGATGGTAGTGGGCGTGCCGATGGTTCCCGTGAGCCTCTCCCGTGATGGTCCTCTCTCCGGGCTCGCTCCCGCCCGCCGGAGGGGCCGTTCGGGTGTTTGTCCGGCGTGGCGGGGTTTCGATCGTTGAGGTGTCCGACCCCGGCCGTTCTGCGGGATCATGTGGGCATGACGGCGGCCCACTCGCACGCAGGACGGTCCCACACCGGCCGTCTGCTCGTCGCGACGCCCCTGCTCACCGACCCGAACTTCGCCCGGGCGGTGGTGCTGCTCCTCGACCACGACGTCGAGGGGGCGCTCGGCGTGGTCCTCAACCGGCCGACGCCGGTCGAGGTGGGCAGCGTCCTGGACGGCTGGGGGCGGCTGGTCGGGCAGCCCGCCGTGGTGTTCCAGGGCGGACCGGTGGCGCTGGACTCGGCGCTCGGCCTCGCCGTGGCGCCGGGGGAGCCGGGCACCGGCGAGCCGCTCGGCTGGCGGCGGGTGCACGGCGCGATCGGCCTGGTGGACCTGGAGGCGCCGCCCGAGGTGCTGGCCGGCGAGCTGGGCGCGCTGCGGATCTTCGCCGGGTACGCCGGCTGGTCGCCGGGCCAGCTGGAGACGGAGCTGGGGAGCGGCGCCTGGTACCTGGTGGACTGCGAGCCGGGGGACATCTCCAGCCCGGAGCCGGAGCGGCTGTGGCGCTCGGTGCTGCGCCGCCAGCGCGGCCCGCTGGCGCTGCTCGCGACCTATCCGGACGACCCGACGCTGAACTGACGTACGGGCCGCCGTCGCGATACTGGCCGGGTTTCGCGGGGCGCCCATAGACTTGGCACCTATGAGCACTCTTGAGCCCGAGCGCGGCCTCGGCACCGGCACCCTGGTCGAGCCAGTCCCCCAGGTGTCCCACGGGGACGGCGACCACGAGCGCTTCGCGCACTACGTCCAGAAGGACAAGATCATGGAGAGCGCGCTCTCCGGCTCGCCCGTGGTGGCGCTCTGCGGCAAGGTCTGGGTGCCCGGGCGCGACCCGAAGAAGTACCCGGTCTGCCCGATGTGCAAGGAGATCTACGACGGCATCGGCAAGCCGCAGGGCGGCGACGACAACAACGGCGGCAAGTAGCACCGGCCGCCGCGGGCCGGTGCCCGGCGCCGTTGTGCACGGTGTGATTGTGCACAGTGCCGTTTTGCATAGTGCCGAGTTTCCGAAGTGGTCTATGCCAGTCGTCCGGGGCGGGGGCAGGATGTCGGAATGGACCTCATTCCCGTGCCTTCGAGTGCCGTCCGCCGCCCGGACGAGGACTTCCCCCTCGACGACGCCACCACGCTGACCGCTCCGCCCGGGCTGGCCGACGCCGAGCGGTGGCTGCGCACCACGCTGACCGCGGCCACCGGGCTGCCGCTCGGCCCGGGTCGGCCGGGCACGGGCATCGAACTGGTCCAGGACGACGCGCTGGCCGCCGAGGCGTACCGGATCACGGTGCGCCCCGGCCACGCCCTGATGGCCGCGGGCGGGCCGGCCGGTGCGCTGTGGGGCGCGCAGACCCTGCGGCAGCTGCTCGGCCCGGACGCCTTCCGCCGGTCCCCGCTGCGCGGCACCGGCTGGGTGCTGCCCGGCGCGGACATCGAGGACGCCCCCCGGTTCGGCTGGCGCGGCGCGCTGCTCGACGTCGCCCGGCACTTCCTGCCCAAGTCGGACGTGCTGCGCTTCGTCGACCTGCTGGCCGCGCACAAGCTCAACGTGCTGCACCTGCACCTGACCGACGACCAGGGCTGGCGGGTGGAGATCAAGCGCTACCCCGGCCTGACCGAGCGCGGCGCCTGGCGGGACCGCTCGATGGTCGGCTACCGGGCCGGCCAGCGCCGCGACGACCGCCCGCACGGCGGCTACTACACCCAGGACGACCTGCGCGAGATCGTCGCCTACGCGGCCGCGCGCGGGGTCACCGTCGTCCCGGAGGTCGACCTGCCCGGGCACACCCAGGCCGCCGTCGCGGCCTACCCCGAGCTGGGCAACACCGACGTGGTGGACACCGCGGCGCTCGGCGTCTGGACGGACTGGGGCGTCAGCCACAACGTGCTCAACGCCTCCGAGGACACCCTGCGCTTCTTCGAGGGCGTGCTGGAGGAGGTCCTGGAGCTCTTCCCGTCCGAGTTCATCCACCTCGGCGGCGACGAGTGCCCCAAGGAGCAGTGGAAGGACAGCGCGGCCGCCCAGGCGCGGATCCGCGAGCTCGGCCTGGCCAACGAGGACGAGCTGCAGAGCTTCGTGATCCGGCACTTCGACCGCTGGCTGGCCGAGCGCGGCCGCCGGCTGATCGGCTGGGACGAGATCCTGGAGGGCGGGCTCGCCCCGGGCGCCGCCGTCTCCTCCTGGCGCGGGTTCGGCGGCGGGGTCGCCGCGGCCAAGGCCGGGCACGACGTGGTGATGTGCCCCGAGCAGCACGTCTACTTCGACCACCGGCAGGCCGACGGCCCGGACGAGCCGATCCCGGTCGGCTTCGTGCGCACGCTGGAGGACGTGTACCGCTTCGAGCCGGTGCCCGGGCAGCTGGACGAGACGGCCGCCCGGCACGTGATCGGCACCCAGGCAAACCTGTGGAGCGAGTTCATGGACAGCGCCCGGGACATCGACTACCGGGCCTTCCCCCGGTTGGTGGCCTTCGCCGAGGTCGCCTGGTCCGACCTGCCCACCGATCCGGCCGAGCGCGACTACGCCGGCTTCGAGCACCGGCTGGAGGCGCACCTGAAGGTGCTGGACGCGCTCGGCGTGGAGTACCGCCCGGCGGACGGCCCGCGCCCGTGGCAGCGCTGGCCCGGGGTGGCCGGCCGGCCGATCGAGGGCCCGCCGCCGGTGCGCTGAGCGCGACGGACTTGCTCTTGCGGGAACTTCTGAGTGGTCATCTGACGTCAAGAACAGATGAACATCTGCCCAGGTCCGGTTCGGGCCTGGGCAGATACCGCCCGGTATCCGTCCCAATCGGGCAGTCCCGTTCACCTGCCCCGAAATGATCATCGAGCATTGTGTGCCAGAGTTGCCCAACCCGGCCCGATCGCCCGTACCCTACGGGCCAGGCCGGGCTGCTGACGCGGACACCACGGCCGAAGGCCGCGGGCGGCAGCCGATCGATGAGCAAGTGGAGCACGGTGGGACCCAGGTGAACCGGACGATCATGCTGCCGGCCTCCCTCGACGAGGCCGTCGACGCGCTGGCCGCCACCCCGGCCGCGGTACCGGTGGCCGGCGCCACCGACCTGATGGAAGCCGTCAACGCCGGACGGCTACGCCCCGCCGCCCTGGTCGGCCTCGGCCGGATCACCGAACTGCGCGGCTGGCGCTACGAGGACGGCGGCACCGCCGTCCTCGGCGCCGGACTCACCCACGCCCGGATGGACCGCCCCGACTTCGCCGCGCTCATCCCCGCGCTCGCGGACGCCGCTCGCACCGCCGGCCCGCCGCAGGTCCGCAACGTCGGCACCCTCGGCGGCAACATCGTCACCGCCGCCCCGGCCGGCGACACCCTCCCGGTGCTCACCGCCCTGGAGGCCAGCGTCACCCTCGCCCGGGCCGGCGCCAGCCGCGAGGTGCCGGTCAGTCACCTGCTCACCGGCCTCGACCCGGTGCGCCCCGGCGAACTCCTCACCTGGGTGCGCGTCCCGCTGCTGCACGCCCCGCAGGTCTTCCTCAAGGCCACCGGCCGCAGCGGCCCGGCCCGCGCCACCGCCTCCGTCGCGCTGGTCCTCGACCCCGCCCGGCGCGCCGTGCGCTGCGCGGTCGGCGCCGTCGCACCGGTGCCGCTGCGCCCGCTGGAGGCCGAGGCCTGGGTCGCCGGCTGCATCGACTGGGACGGCAGCCGGGAGATCGACCCGGCCGCGACCGCCGCCTTCGGCGAGTACGTGGCCGCCGCCTGCGTCCCCGACAGCTACGGCGCCGAAGGCGCCTGGGAGGCCGCGACCGAGGGGCCGAGCGCGGCCGCCGTTCGGCTGCGGCGTACCGTATCGGTGCTGGCCCGACGGGCACTGGGAAGGGCGCTGAAGTGACCACAGACCCCATCGAGACCCTCGACGCCGACCCGCTCGGCCTCACCCCGCAGGTCAGCCGCGAGCTGCGCCCGTGCGCCTCGTACACCTTGCGGGTCAACGGTTTCGAACGGCCCGTCACCGACGCCTGGATCGGCGAGAGCCTGCTCTACGTGCTGCGCGAGCGGCTCGGCCTGGCCGGCGCCAAGGACGGCTGCGAGCAGGGCGAGTGCGGAGCCTGCTCGGTGCAGGTGGACGGCCAGCTGGTGGCCGGCTGCCTGGTGCCCGCCGCGCTGGCCGCCGACAGCGAGATCAACACCGTCGAGGGCCTGTCGGCCGCCGGCGGCGCGAGCGACGTCCAGCAGGCGCTGGCCGAGTCCGGCGCGGTGCAGTGCGGCTACTGCACCCCCGGCATGGCGATGGCGGTGCACGACCTGCTCCAGCGCAACCACCGCCCGACCGAGGTCGAGGCCCGCCAAGCGCTCTGCGGCAACCTCTGCCGCTGCACCGGCTACCGCGGCGTGCTGGCCGCCGTCCAGAGCATCGCCGACGCGCGCGCCGAGGACGTCGAGGAGGCGGAGGAGACGGCCGCCGCGACCGCCGCCCAGGCCGCCTCACCGGCCACCGACCAGGCCGCCGACCAGCCCGCCGGGGAAGCGGCCGCCGGACCGCAGCAGGCCGCCGAACCGCCGGTCTACGCCGACGCCGACGCCTGGATCGAGCACGTCCCGCAGCCGCCCGCCGAGCAGCCCCCGGCCGGCGCCGACCAGCCGTACGGCGACGGCCAGGGCGGCTACGACACCGGCGTGTACGACACCGCCGTCCTGACGCCGGTCCAGGGCATCCCCGCCCAGACCGCCGACGACCAGGTGTACTACCCGCCGCAGGGCTACCCCGAGCAGCCGTACCAGGGCACCCCCGCCCACGGCACCTACGTGCCCGGCGGCTACCCGCAGCAGAACGGCTACGACGCCGGGTACGACGCCCCGGTCTACGAACCCACCCCCGCGCACGGCACGCCGCTGCCCGGGGCCGCCTTCGACGGCACGCCCCCGCACGGCACGCCCTACGTCGCCACGCCCCCGCACGGCGCTCCGGCCGGTGGCACCGCCCCGGCCGGCGTCCCGTACGGCGCCACCCCCGCCCACGGCATCCGGCTCCCCGAGGACGACCACGCATCATGACGTCGCCTACCGACATCGGCGCAGCACTCCAGCAGGACGGCGGCGAGGGCGGCGCACCGGAGCCGTTCGGCCTGGGCAGCTCACCGCTGCGCAGCGACGCGCTGCCCAAGGCGCTCGGCATCTACCCGTACGCGGCCGACCTGTGGGCCGAGGGGCTGCTCTGGGGTGCGGTGCTGCGCTCGCCGCACCCGCACGCCCGGATCAGGGGCATCGACACCGCGGCGGCGCTCGCGCTGCCCGGCGTGCACGCCGTGGTCACCGCCGCCGACCTGCCGCCCGGCCCGGACGGCGCCCCGGACGGCGCCCCGGCCGGGCCGATCGTCGCCGACCGGCCGGTGCTGGCCGCGGGCGTGGTGCGTCACCACGGCGAGCCGATCGCCGCGGTGGCCGCCGACCACCCGGACACCGCCCGGCTGGCGGTCGGTCTGATCGCGGTCGACTACGAGCCGCTGGAGGCCGTCACCGACCCCGAGCAGGCCTTCACCGCCCCGTCGCTGCACCCGGACGGCAACCTGTTCCGCCACCTGCCGCTGCGCACCGGGGACCCGGACGCGGCCGGCGAGATCATCATCGAGGGCCTCTACCAGGTCGGCCGTCAGGACCCGGCCCCGCTCGGCGCCGAGGCCGGGCTGGCCGTACCGCGCCCGGACGGCGGCGTCGAACTGCACCTGTCCTCCACCGACCCGCACGGCGACCGCGACCGCACCGCCGCCTGCCTCGGCCTGGAGCCCGACCGGGTCCGGCTGGTGGTCACCGGCGTGCCGGGGGCCACCACCGACCGCGAGGACCTCTCCTTCCAGGTCACCCTGGCGCTGCTGGCGCTGCGCACCGGCCGCCCGGTGAAGATGACCCTCACCCGCGAGGAGTCCTTCCACACCCATCCCTCGCGCCACCCCGCGCTGCTGCGCTACCGCCACCACGCCGACGCCGAGGGCACCCTGGTGAAGGTCGAGGCGCAGATCCTGCTGGACGGCGGCGCGTACGCGGACGTCTCCGCCGAGGCGCTGGCCGCCGCCACCGCGTTCTCGGTCGGCCCGTACGTCTGCCCGAACGTCTTCGTGGACGCCTGGGCGGTGCGCACCAACAACCCGCCGGCCGGGCGGATGCGCGGCGAGGGCGCGTTGCAGGCCTGCTTCGCCTACGAGTCGCAGCTGGACCAGCTGGCCGCCCGGATCGGCGTGGACCCGGTGGAGATCCGCCGTCGCAACGCGATGGCCACCGGCGACCCGATGCCCACCGGACAGGCCGTCACCTGCCCGGCGCCGGTCGGCGCGCTGCTGGAGGCCGTCGCGGCCGAGCCGCTGCCGGCCCTGCCGGTGGACGACCCGGACGCCGAGTGGCTGCTGCCGGGCGGGCCCGGTGGCGCCGGCGACCCGGCGGCGGTGCGGCGCGGGATCGGCTACGCCGTCGGCATGGTGCACATGCTCGGCGCCGAGGGCGAGGACGAGGTCTCCACCGCCACCGTGCGGGTCAGCGGCGACCACGCCACGGTGATCTGCGCGGCCGTCGACTCCGGACAGGGCTTCGCCACGCTGGCCCGGCAGATCGTGCAGACCGTGCTGGGCGTCAGCGAGGTGTACATCGCGCCGGCCGACAGCGACCAGTCGATCGCCGGTCCCTCCGCCCGCGGCCGGCACACCTGGGTCTCCGGCGGCGCCGTCGAGCGCGCCGCGCTGATGGTCCGCCACCAGCTGCTGCAGCCGATCGCCGCCAACTTCGGGATGTCGGTGGAACTGCTGCAGATCGCCGACGGCAAGATCACCTCGTACGACGGGGTGCTCGGCATGCCGGTCGCCGAGGCGCTGGAGGGCAAGGAGCTCTGGGCGACGGCCCAGTGCCGCCCGCACCCCACCGAGCCGCTGGACGAGTCCGGGCAGGGCGACGCCTTCGTGTCGATCGCGTTCTGCGCGATGCGCGCGGTGGTGGACGTGGACATCGAGCTGGGCGCCGTCCGGGTGGTCGAGATGACGGTCGCCCAGGACGTCGGCCGGGCGCTGAACCCGCGGCAGATCGAGGACCGGATCGAGGCGGGCGTGGCCCAGGGCGTCGGCCTGGCGCTGCTGGAGGACCTGCGCACCGAGGGCGGCGTGCTGCTGAACCCCTCGCTCACCGGCTACCGGCTGCCCACCGCGCTGGACACCCCGCAGGTACGGATCGCCGCCCTGCTGGAGGAGCGGGACGTGGTCGCCACCTTCGGGGCCAAGGCGGTCAGCGCCGCCCCCGCGGTGGTCGCCCCGGCGGCGGTGGCCGCCGCCGTCCGGGCGGCCACCGGCCTGCCGGTCGGCCGGCTGCCGATCCGGCCGGAGGACGCGGTCGCGGTCTGAAGGGCGGGGGCGGCGGTTTCGGCCGACCGCCCCGGAAATGGCGGAAACAGGAATTGCCGGTCGACGGAATGTCGACCGGCAATTCCATTTCCGGCGAGGCCATGACGGGAATCGAACCCGTGTACACCGCTTTGCAGACGGTTCCCTAAGCCACTCGGGCACACGGCCAGTGAATTCATAGTGGCGGAATGCGCGGGGGGCCGTCAACGGTGGAATGTAAATTCTGTATGGCGGCTTGTGCTACGGTCGGAACCAGGTGGTCGGTTGCCCGGCCGCCCCGGACGAGCGCGTCGTACCCGGTGACGACAAGACGGCGCAGTTCAGCGGCAATCCGGCCGCTGTGGACTGCGGAGGTAGGCCGTCATGGCATGGCTCGTTCTGATCATCTCGGGTGTCCTGGAGACCGTGTGGGCGGTGGCCCTGGAGTCGTCCAAGGGCTTTTCCCGGCTCACCCCCAGCCTCGTCTTCGGTGTGACCCTGCTGCTGAGCATGGGCGGGCTGGCGTACGCGATGCGCACCATTCCGATCGGCACCGGCTACGCGGTCTGGGTCGGCATCGGTGCGGTCGGCACCGCGCTCTACGGCATGGCCGTCCTGGGGGACGCGGTGACGGCGGCCCGGATCGGCTGCCTGCTGCTCATCGTCTCCGGCGTGGTCGGCCTGAAGGTGCTCCACTGACCGCCGCCTGAGCTTCCCCTGACCCTGGTCCTAAGCCCTGCGGACTAGCTGATCACCGACTCGGGTCAGGGGTCATGAAGGCAGACGGCCCTTACGATGTTACGTATGACCACTGCCTCCCCCACCTCGGTCGACTCCGCCTCGATACCCTCCGAACCCGACCCCGGTGGCGGGGTCCTCAGCGGCCGCTACCGCGCTCTGACGCTGGGGATCGTGTCGGTGGTCCTGGTGATCGCCTTCGAGGCGACCGCCGTCAACACCGCGATGCCGACCGCGGCCCGCCAGCTGAACGGCATCGGGCTGTACGCCTTCGCCTTCTCCGGCTACTTCACCACCACGCTGTTCGCGCTGGTCGTCTCCGGGCAGTGGTGCGACCGGCGCGGACCGTTGCAGCCGCTGTTCACCGGCATCGCGGTGTTCGGCGTGGGCCTGGTGGTGGCCGGGACGGCGCCGGGCATGTGGGTGTTCGTGGCCGGGCGGGCGATCCAGGGCCTGGGCGGCGGGCTGGTGATCGTCGCGCTGTACGTGGTGGTCGGCCGGGCCTACCCGGAGCGGCTGCGGCCGGCGGTGTTCGCGGCCTTCTCCTCGGCCTGGGTGCTGCCCTCGATCATCGGGCCGCTGGTCTCCGGCGCGATCACCCAGCACCTCGGCTGGCGCTGGGTGTTCCTGGCCGTGCCGGTGCTGATCCTGCTGCCGCTGGCCGTGATGGGCCCCGCGCTGACCCGCTCCGAGCGGGAGCACCCGGTGGCCAGGGGCGCGGAGTTCGACCGCCGGCGCACCCTGCTGGCCGCGATGGCGGCGCTCGGTGCCGGCCTGCTGCAGTACGCGGGCGGGCGGCACGACCTGATCGGGCTGCTCCCCGGGACCGTCGGGGCGGCGCTGCTGGTGCCGGCCGTCCTGGGGCTGTTGCCCGAGCGGACCCTGCGGGCCGGGCGGGGGCTGCCGGCGGTGATCCTGCTGCGCGGACTGGCGGCCGGGGCGTTCCTCGGGGCCGAGGCCTTCGTCCCGCTGATGATGACCACCGAGCGAGGCCTCTCGCCGACGATGTCGGGGCTCACTCTGACCAGCGGCGGGCTCACCTGGGCGCTGGGCTCCTGGCTGCAGGGGCGGCCGGGGGCCGAGCGCTACCGCGAGGCGATGATCCGGGGCGGGTTCGTGCTGACCGCGGTGGCGATCGCGGGCGCCGCGCTGGTGCTGGTCCCGGCGGTGCCGGCCTGGGTGGCGGCGGTGGCCTGGGGCGTCGGCGGCATCGGGATGGGACTGACGGTCGCGAGCGTCAGCGTGCTGATGATGAAGCTCTCCGCGCCGGAGGACGCCGGGGTGAACTCGGCGGCCCTGCAGATGAGCGACGCGCTCGGCAACGTCCTGCTGACGGGCCTGGCGGGAGTGATGTTCGCGGTGCTGGGCGGCGGCTCGCTCGCCGCCGCCCACGAGGGTGCCGGGGCCACCGGCTCCTCCGGTGCCGCCGGGTCGCCCGTGGCGTTCGCGGTGATCCTGCTGGCCATGGCCGGCGTGGCGCTGCTGGGGGCGCTGCTCTCCGGCCGGGTCCGGACCCGGTCCTGAGGGTCAGCCGGCGGCGGGCACCGGCGGCGTCCCGGGGGTGCCGAGGAAGGCCTCCCAGCCGCCGGTCGGCGCCTGGCCCGGGGCGAGGCCCTGGAGCTTGCGCAGCACCGCCGGGTCCTGGGCGTCCAGCCAGTCCACCAGTTGGCGGAACGAGACCAGCCGGACCTCCGGCTTGTCCGCGATCGTCCGGAGCACGTCCTCGACGGCGTTCATGTAGATGCCGCCGTTCCACTCCTCGAAGTGGTTGCCGATGACGTAGGGCGCCCGGTTGCCGTTGTAGGTGCGGTCGAAGCCCAGCAGGTAGGAGTCGCGGGCCTGGGCCTGGAAGCCCGGGTAGAGCGCCGGGTCGGCCTTGGTGTTGGGGCCGCACTGGTTGTACATGATGTTGTAGTCCATCGACAGCACCTGGAAGGTGTGCCCGGGGAAGGGGATGGACTGCAGCGGGAGGTCCCAGAGCGCGCCGCCCTGGATCTTCTGCGGCCACACCTGGGTGCCGTTGCCGCTGCTGTCGTAGCGCCAGCCGCGCTTGACCGCGGTGGGCAGCAGGTTGCGCTGGCCCTCCAGGCAGGGGGTGCGGCTGCCGACCAGCTCCCTGTGGTAGTCGAAGGGCAGCGCCGGCAGGTCGGTGAAGCCGGTGTTGGTGCGCCAGTTCGTCACGAAGTCCATGGCCTGCTGGATCTCGCTGTCCCACTCCTCCGGGGACCACTTGCCGACGCCGGTGGAGCCGCAGAAGTGGCCGTTGAAGTGGGTGCCGATCTCGTGGCCCTCCAGCCAGGCCGCGTGCACGTTCTCCAGGGTGTCGTGGATGTGCTGGTCGGTGAGGTAGCCGATCTCGGAGGCGCCGACCTTGTGCTGCGGGGGGCGGTAGAGGTCCTTCTTGGACTCGGGCAGCAGGTAGAGGCCGCTGAGGAAGAAGGTCATCGAGGCGTTGTGCTCCTGCGCCAGCCGGCGGAAGCGGGCGAACAGGCCGTTGTCGAGTTCGCCGGCGCCGTCCCAGGAGAAGACCACGAACTGCGGCGGCCTCTCGCCGGCCTTGAGCCGCTCGGGGGTGGGCTGGTGGGGCTGGGCCCCGGTGTCGGAGGTGGAGCCGTCGCCGATCAGGACGGCCTGCGGCTCGGCGGTGTCCGTGGGGCCGGCACTCTCGTCGACGGCCGCGCCGGTGGGGGGGACGGCCGAGCCGACCATCGGCTTGTCGGCGCTGTTGCTTCCGCAGCCGGTCGCCAGGGTGGCGGCGGAGGCCGCACCGGCGGCCAGCAGGGTGCGGCGGGAGAGAGCGGCCATGGTCACTCCGTTCATGAGGCGTTCGGCAGGCGTACAGGCGTACAGGCGTGCGGAAATCCGGTCGGACAAGTGGGGTGATAGAACCCGTGACCGGGTCAGCATGCCAGCTGGGCCCGATCGGTCGACGAGGCGCCACCCGCGGTCGTCATCGATCGCCCGATTGACGCAACCGGACAGGCCCCCCGCGCCGTCGAAGCTCGTACCGAGGCGTTCCGGTGGCGCCGTCACCTGGGAAACGGCCGTCGCGTTCCGTCACCGGGTGCCCACTGGGCGCACGGATTCGGGCGATTGCCCTGCCGAACGGGGGGTGTCATTACGCCCATCGTGTGGACGTGCTTTAAGGTCCGATCCGATTGAATTGTTTCCCAGGAAACTCCCAGGATCGGGAATCCGTCGGTAGAGGGGAGCGCCCGTGGGCGTCCAGCAGAGCAGGAGCCCGTGGCCGGGCACCCTGGCGGCCGGTGCCGCGCTGGTACTCGGCGCCTGGCTGCTGCACGACGGCGGGCAGGGCGCGCTGCCGCCCGCCCCCGGCAGCACGCAGACGCTGTCCGGCTTCGCCCCGGTCTCCGTCGCCCCGCCACTGGGCCCGTCCGACCCCACCCGCATCCGCATCCCGGCCGTCCGGCTGGACGCCCCGGTCACCGCGCTCGGCCTCGACCCCGACGGCCACCTCCAGGCCCCGCCCGAGGCGGACCGCAACCTGGCGGGCTGGTACCGCGGCGGGGCCAGCCCCGGGCAGCGCGGCACCGCCATCCTGGCCGGGCACGTCGACAACAAGGCCGGCCCGGCCGTCTTCTACAACCTGGGGGCGCTCCGGCGCGGAGACCGGATCGAGATCGCCCGCGCGGACGGCGCCGTCGCCGTCTACCAGCTGTACGCCATCGAAGTGCACGACCGAAAGGACTTCCCGGACGACCGGGTCTACCGCCAGGCCGCCGACGCTCAGCTGCGGGTCATCACCTGCGGCGGCGCGTACAGCGCCGAGCACGGCTACGAGGGCAACGTCGTCGCCTACGGCTTCCTGGCCGACACCACCCGGCCGGGCAAAGCCGCATGACCACGCTGACCCTCGCCACCCGCTGGAACCCGATCGACTGGCCGCTCACCCACGGCCCGATCCCGTACGCCGTGCTCGCCGCGGGCTGGGGGTCGCTGGTCCTGCTCGCGTTCTCCCGCCACGAACGCTGGCGGGCCCCGCGCCTCTTCGGCGCCCTGATGCTGGCCGGAACGCTCACCGCCCTGGTGAAGCTCGGCGTCGACGGCTGGTGGCACCCCTTCCCGGAGGGCACACCGGACTTCGTCCTGCGCTGGATAGCCGTCGCGCTGTTCGCGATATCCCTGGTCTGCTTCCGCGCGCCGCTGCTCGCCGTCCGCCGGCGGCTGCTGGCGACCGGAGCTGCCGTCCTGGTGCTGCTGATGGCCGCCTCGCAGGTCAACCGGGGCTTCGACCAGTACCCGACCGCCCGGGCCATGCTGGTGCCCGAGATCCAGGCGCTGACCACGGGCAAGGTGGCCAGCACCGTCGCCGCCACGCCCGGCAAGCCCGTCGAGGAGCTCTGGCACGCGCCGCCCGGCCTGCCCGCGAAGGGCACCCTCTCCACCGTGACCATCCCCGGCGCCAAGTCCGGCTTCACGGCCCGCGACGGGTACGTCTACCTGCCGCCCGCCTACCAGGCCAATCCCCGGCCGCTGCTGCCCGTCGTGGTGCTGCTGCCCGGCCAGCCCGGCGCCCCGGTGGACTGGATCACCTCCGGGGCCATCCAGGAGACCCTGGACGCGTTCGCCGCCGACCACCAGGGCCTCGCCCCGATCGTGGTGGTCGCCGACCCCACCGGCAGCCCGTTCACCAACACGCTCTGCATGGACTCCCGGATCGCCAAGGCGCACACCTACCTGGCCACCGACGTCCCGGACTGGATCCACCACAACCTGCAGACCGCCACCGGCCGGGGCGCCTTCGCCATCGGCGGGCTCTCGCTCGGCGGCACCTGCTCGCTCCAGCTGGCCGTCAACGCACCCGGGGTCTACGGCACCTTCCTGGACATCTCCGGCCAGGACGAGCCGACCCTGGGCGACCGCGGCGAGACCGTCGACAAGGCCTTCGGCGGTGACGAGGCCGCGTTCGACGCCGTCGACCCGGTGCACGTCATGGCCCGGCAGAAGTTCCCCGACACCGCAGGCATGTTCGTGGTCGGCGCCAACGACCCGGACTTCCGACCCATGCAGGAGAAGGCCTATGCGGCGGCACAGGCGGCCGGAATGAAGGTCGGCTACCAGACCATCCCCGGCTGGCACAGCTGGGTGGTGTTCCGCCAGGCCTTCGAGCAGAATCTGACCTGGCTCTCCCAGCAGACCGGACTGATCCGGTGATCCGGCTCCCCGCGGCCCCCGCGCCGGCCAAGGAGCAGGAGTGGCCGTCGGACCGCGCGCCGGTCGCCGGAACGCCGGAGCCGCGCCCGCAGCGGGCCTGGCGGGCGACCCGGACGTTCGGCGTGTGGCTGCGCTCGGCGCCGCTCACCCTGGTGCTGCTGGCCGGGCTCTGGGCGCTCGGCGCGGCCACCGGCAGCCTGGCCCACGGGCCGTCCGAGCGGCTGCTCGACCGGGTCGGCGTCGGCGTGCCCACGCTCGCCGAGGGCCACTGGTGGACGCCGTTCACCTCGCTGTTCTGGTGCTCCGGCCTGGGCTCGTACGTGTTCACCAGCCTGCTGCTGGTCCTGGTCGGCCCGGCCGCCGAGCACCGGCTCGGGTGGCTGCGCACGCTCGCGGTGCTGGTCGGCGGGCAGCTGGCGGGCACCCTGCTCGGCACCGGGCTGATCGCGGTCGGCTCCCGGGTCGGCGAGCAGTGGACCGTCTCGGTGGCCGACCAGACCTCGGTCGGCCCCGGCGTCGGCCTGTTCGCGCTGGCCGGGGTGCTCGGCTACCGGCTCACCGTGCTCTGGCGCCGCCGGCTGCACCTGCTGGTGCTGCTCGCCCCGCTGGTCATGACGCTCTACGTGGGCCACCTGCAGAGCGTCCAGCGGTGCGCCGCCGCGTTCGTCGGGCTGGGCGCCGGCGCGCTGCTCGCCCGGGGCGGGCTGCACCTGCGCACCCACCGCTCCTCGCACTCCGAGACCCGGGTGCTGGTGGCGCTCTGCCTGGTCGCCGCCGCCCTCGGGCCGCTGATCGCCTCGCTGTACGACAACGCCAGCGGGCCGTTCAACACCTTCTCCGAGCTGTACTTCTCGCACCGGCTCAGCCCGGAGGAGGTGGCCGACTTCTGCGCGCTGTCGGCGCACGACTGCGCCCGCGCGCACGCCGTCGAGCGGATCTTCGACACCCCGGGCCGACTGATGGCCGCGCTGTTCCCGGCGCTGCTGCTGGTCCTGGCCGAGGGGCTGCGCCGGGGGCTGCGGCTCGCCTGGCGGATCACCGTCGCCACCGAGCTGCTCTGGGCGGCGCTGCTGGGCTGGCTGTACCTCGACTCCGGCCCGGTCAGCGGCGACGTGGTCCAGTACTTCGTCGAGGCGCTGCTGCTGCCGCTGCTCACCCTGGGCCTGCTGCTGGCCACCCGGCAGCGCTTCCGGCTGCGGCTGGCCGGCCGGGCGGTGCTGCGGCTGGGCGCGCTGCTCGGCGGCGCCGCCCTGGCGGCCTCGGCCGCGTACGTGGGGCTCGGGCGCCTCGCGGCCGACCAGTTCGAGCCGGGGGCGAACATCCGTCGGTTGCTGCACGGGCTGCCCGCGCAGTTCCTGCCGCCCGCCTACAACGACCTGCTGCCGGACTACCCGATCGCGGTCGGCCCGGTGGCGCTGTTCCTGGAGACGTACTGCGGGCTGGCCTTCTGGGTGGTCGCGCTGACCGCGCTGCTGCTGGCCTTCCGCCGGCCGGTGCTGCACACCGACGCGGAGGCGGCCGCCCGGGCCAGGGCGCTGCTCACCGCGTACGGCGGCGGGACGCTGTCCTTCATCACCACCTGGGACGGCAACCACTACTGGTTCGACGAGGAGGGCCGGGCGGCCGTCGCCTACCGGGTGCACAACACGGTGGCGCTGACCACCGGCGACCCGTTCGGCGCGCCGGAGGCCCGGGCCCGGGCGGTGGCCGGGTTCGCCCGGTTCTGCGACCAGCGCGGCTGGACCCCGTGCTTCTACAGCGTCTCCCCGCAGACCCGGGAGGCCACCGCGCAGCTCGGCTGGCGCTCGGTGCAGGTCGCCGAGGACACCGTGGTGGCGCTGCCCGAGCTGGCCTTCACCGGCCGCAAGTGGCAGGACATCCGGACCGCGCTGAACAAGGCCGGCAAGCAGGGCATCACCGCCGAGTGGTGGTCCCACCACGAGGCGCCGCGCGCGCTGCGGGACCAGATCCGGGCGATCTCCGAGGAGTGGGTCTCCGAGAAGGGCCTGCCCGAGATGGGCTTCACGCTCGGCGGACTGGAGGAGCTGGACGACCCGGACGTACGGGTGCTGATCGCGGTGGACGAGCAGCGCGTCGTGCACGGGCTGACCAGCTGGATGCCGGTGTACGAGAACGGCGTGCCGGTCGGCTGGACGCTGGACTTCATGCGCCGGCGCTCGGACGGCTTCCGCGGCGTCAACGAGTTCCTGATCGCCTCGGCCGCGCTGGGCTTCAAGGAGGAGGGCGCGCGCTTCCTGTCGCTGTCCGGCGCGCCGCTGGCCCGCTCCGGGCAGGACGAGGAGCCCTCCGGCCTGCAGCGGATGCTGGACTGGATGGGACGGGTGCTGGAGCCGGTCTACGGCTTCCGCTCGCTGCTCGCGTTCAAGTCGAAGTTCCAGCCGGAGTACCGGCCGATGTACATGGCCTACCCCGACCCCGCCGCGCTGCCGAGCATCACCAGGGCGATCGGCAAGGCGTACCTGCCGCACCTGACGCCGGCGCAGGGCGTCCGGCTGATGCGCAGGCTGTCGGGCTGAGGCGCCCCGGGCCCCGGACCCGGGTGACGGCCGGAAGCGCGGTGACGCCCCCGGACGCCGGCCCCGCGCGCCGCTCAGCCGAGCAGTTCGGCGAGCGCGCGGTCGGCGTCCAGGTGCAGGTGCTCCTCGCCCTCGGGGACGAGCAGCCGGCTGCGCCACAGGAAGCGGCGCAGGTCGGTGGTGTCGAACTGGAGCAGCGCGGTGCCCTCCGGCGCCCGCAGTTCGACCATGGTGCGCCGGCCGACCGCGGGCCGGACGTGGACGTCGCCGACGCCGGCCGGCAGCTCCAGGCCGGCCGAGAGCAACTGGCGGGCGAAGACCCAGACGATGTCGTCGGCGCCGTCCGCGCCCGGGCCCGCGCCGCCGTCCGCCGGTTCGTCCAGCGAGAACTCGGCGGGGAAGGCCATCCGGACGGCGAGCGGGTCCTCCGGCAGGTAGCTCAGGACCACCCGCAGCCGGACGGAGCGGTGGAGCGAGAGGATCAGACGGGCCTGGACGGTCTCTTCGGCGGCGGTGTGCACGGCGAGTCCCTTCGGGTCGGTGTGAGGCCGGTCGACAAGGGGGAGGGTTGGGGCGGCCTCACCCTGGTGAGAGTCCCGGGACCGGCCGTGATTACTCGGTTTCGGAACCGATCGGATGTGATCCGGGTCACGTCGATTTCCGGCCGCCCGGGCCCGGCGCGGAGCCTCGCCTGGCCGCCCCGACGGCGCCGGGCCGGTACGCTGGGCGGGTTGTCCGATCGCCGCCCTTCCGCGGGGCGGGGCTGAGAAACCGCCCCTGACCTGCGATGATCCCCCCCTCGGAGACCGTGAGTACTGCCGCCGCCTCCTCGATGCCGCTGTTCTCCGACGTGTCGGAGCCGCAGGCGCCCGCCCGGGGTGCCGGACCTGCCGCGTCCGCCGCCTCGCACCACCTCTCGCCGGCCTTCCCCGGCCGCGCCCCCTGGGGCACCGCGGGCAAGCTGCGGGCCTGGCAGCAGGGCGCGCTGGACAGGTACATCGAGACGCAGCCGCGCGACTTCCTCGCGGTCGCCACCCCGGGCGCCGGTAAGACCACCTTCGCGCTCACCCTGGCCTCGTACCTGCTGCACAACCACCTGGTGCAGCAGGTGACCGTCGTCGCGCCGACCGAGCACCTGAAGAAGCAGTGGGCCGAGGCCGCCGCACGGATAGGCATCCGGCTCGACCCGGCCTACTCCTCCGGCCCGCTCTCCCGGGACTACCACGGCATCGTGGTCACCTACGCGGGCGTCGGGGTCAACCCGATGCTGCACCGCAACCGGACCGAGGGACGCAAGACCCTCGTGATCATGGACGAGATCCACCACGCCGGCGACTCCAAGTCCTGGGGCGAGGCCTGCTTCGAGGCCTTCGAGCCGGCCACCCGCCGCCTGGCGCTGACCGGGACGCCGTTCCGCTCCGACACCAACCCGATCCCGTTCGTCCAGTACGAGGCCGGCGGCGACGGTATCCGCAAGTCCGTCGCCGACTACACCTACGGCTACGGGCACGCGCTCGCCGACCACGTCGTCCGCCCGGTGATCTTCCTCAGCTACAGCGGCAACATGCGCTGGCGCACCAAGTCCGGTGACGAGCTGGAGGCCCGGCTCGGCGAGCCGATGACCAAGGACCTGATCGCCCAGGCCTGGCGCACCGCGCTGGCCCCGCAGGGCGAGTGGATCCCGTCCGTGCTGCAGGCCGCCGACCGGCGGCTGTCCGAGGTCCGCAAGGCGATCCCGGACGCCGGCGGGCTGGTCATCGCCACCGACCAGAACACCGCGCGCGCCTACGCCAAGATCCTGCGCGAGATCTCCGGCGAGAAGGCCACCGTCGTGCTCTCCGACGAGACCGAGGCCTCCCAGCGGATCTCCGACTACGCGGCCGGGGACTCGCGCTGGATGGTCGCGGTCCGGATGGTGTCCGAAGGCGTCGACGTGCCCCGGCTGTGCGTCGGGGTGTACGCCACCTCGATCTCCACCCCGCTGTTCTTCGCCCAGGCCGTCGGCCGCTTCGTACGAGCCCGCAAACGCGGCGAGACCGCCTCGGTGTTCCTGCCGACCATCCCGACGCTGCTCGGCTTCGCCAACGAGATGGAGGTCCAGCGCGACCACGTGCTGGACCGGCCGAAGAAGGAGGGCGAGGGCCTCTTCGACGAGGAGGACCGGCTGCTCGCCGAGGCCGAGCGGGCCAACGACGGGCCGGACGGCGCGGGCGGCGACGAGTTCTCCTACGAGGCGATCGGCTCCGACGCGGTCTTCGACCGGGTGCTGTACAACTCCATGGAGTTCGGCATGCAGGCCCACCCGGGGAGCGAGGAGGAGGACGACTACCTCGGCATCCCGGGCCTGCTGGAGCCGGACCAGGTGCAGATGCTGCTGCAGAAGCGCCAGCACCGGCAGATCCAGCGCAGCAAGGGCAAGCCCGCCGAGGAGGCAGACCTGCTGGAGCTGCCGGCCGAACAGCGGCCGGTCGTCACCCACCAGGAACTCCGGGAGCTGCGCAAGGAGCTGAACGCGCTGGTGGCCGCCTGGCACCACCGCACCGACCAGCCGCACGGCACCGTCCACAACGAGCTGCGCCGCCAGTGCGGCGGCCCGCTGACCGCGCAGGCCACCGCGAACCAGCTGAAGGCGCGGATCGCCAAGATCCGCGAGTGGGCGAAGTAGCCGCGGAATCGGTCGCGGAATCAGTCGCGGGAACGGTACGGCGCGCGGCCGCGGGCCGGCCGTCCCGCTCCCGTGTGTCCGGACTCCGGAGCGCGGCCGGACCCGCGCGCTGACGGGCCCGGAGAAATGCAGGCATTTGTCCCGGTTCCGTCGCGCTGTTGAGAACGATCACGCCCGAATTTTGGACAACCACTTCCGTCACGACATTTCCTTCACTACCTTTCCCCCACGCTCTTCCACCGGGCAACCCCCACAGGACGGGCGCCGCAGGACCGCACGCACGTCAAGGACGACACCGCGAGCGGTCCGAGCGCGGCCACCCCACCTGCGCGCGACACCGAACCCGGTCCGGCGCCGCCTGCCCCCGCGAGCGCCGCGGAAAGGATGCCCGTCGTGACTGCCGAGACCTCCCAGACCCTGGACCGTGGCGTCCGGGTCCTCAAACTCCTCGCCGACTCCGAGCGCGGGCTCACCGTCACCGAGCTGGCCGCCCGACTGGCCGTCAACCGCACCGTCGTCTACCGGCTGCTGGCCACCCTGGAACAGCACGGCCTGGTCCGCCGGGACATCGGCGGCCGCGCCCGGGTCGGCCTGGGCGTCCTGCGCCTGGCCCACCGCGTGCACCCGCTGCTGCGCGAGGCCGCGCTGCCAGCCCTGCGCAGCCTGGCCGAGGACCTCGGCGCCACCGCCCACCTCACCCTGGTGGACGGCAACGAGGCGCTGGCCGTCGCCGTCGTCGAGCCGAGCTGGACCGACTTCCACGTCGCCTACCGCACCGGGCTGCGCCACCCGCTCGGCGAGAGCGCCGCCGGCCGGGCCATCCTGGAGGCGCGCACCTTCCCCAGCCAGCGCCGGCCGGAGCAGGGCTTCGTCATCACCCGTGCGGAGGAGCAGTCCGGGGCCTGCGGCGCGGCCGCCGCGCTGATCGGACTGAGCGGCATCGAGGGCAGCGTCGGCGTGGTGATGCTGAACGGGATGGTCCCCGAGCGGGTCGGCCCCCGGGTGGTGGAGGCGGCGACCGAGGTGGCCGACGCGCTGCGGTAGGCCGGCACGGGCCCCGGTGTGTTTGGATTCCCCTTGTGTCCGACACCAAGCTGCCCAAGGCCCTCACCTCCCCGCGGACCCGCGCGCTCACGCTCTGCGGGGTGCTGGTCGCCGCGCTGTTCGGCGTGGCCGCCTTCGTCCCGCTGCCGTACACGCTGACCTGGCCGGGCCTGACCGCGGACACCCTCGGCACGTACAAGGACAAGCCGGTCCTCACCGTGACCGGGGCGCCGCTGCGCACCACCGAGGGCGAGCTGCGGATGGTCACCATCTCGGCCACCAACCCGGGCGAGAAGACCACCTTCTGGCGCGCGCTCCAGGCCTGGTTCGACCAGGACGAGGCGGTGCGCCCGACCGACACGGTCTACCAGCCGGGCAACCCGGCCAAGGCCGAGGAGCAGACCGCCCAGCAGATGGCCGAGTCGCAGAACAGCGCCACCGCCGCCGCGCTCGGCTACCTCCACCTCTCGCCGGACCAGGTCAAGGTGAAGGTCGACCTGGGTGACGTCGGCGGCCCGAGCGCCGGGCAGATGCTGGCGCTGGGCATCATCGACAAGCTCGCCGGCGACGGCAAGGGCGGCGACCTCACCGGCGGGCTCACGATCGCGGGCACCGGCACCATCGACGACCAGGGCGTCGTCGGCGCGGTCGGCGGCGTCCCGCTCAAGACCCAGGCGGCCGCCCGGGACGGCGCGACGGTGTTCCTGCTGCCCAAGGACGAGTGCACGGACGCCAAGGTCAACACGCCCAAGGCGCTGCGCCTGGTGCCGGTCGGCACGCTCGGCGAGGCGGTCTCGGCACTGGAGGCGCTGAAGAGCGGCGGCAGCGTCCCCAGCTGCTGACCGGGGCGCAGGCCGCTGCCGCCGGGCGCGGGCCCTACTCGGCGGCGGCCTGGTCCACCAGCGGCAGGATGCGGTACGGCACCGGGTTCTCCAGCGCGATCGCGGTGGCCGAGCGGACGATCCCGTCGAAGCCCACCACCCGGTCGATCACCCGTTGCAGGTCGGCGTTGGAGCGGGCCACGATCCGCACCATCATGTCCCCGGCCCCGGTGATGGTGTGCAGTTCCAGCACCTCCGGCACGCTCGCCAGGTGCGCCCGGACGTCGGCGCCCTGGCCCTGGGAGATCTCCAGGGTGGCGAAGGCCGTCACCGGGTAGCCGAGCGCCGCCGGGTCGACCTCCGGGCCGAAGCCGCCGATCACCCCCTTGGCCTGCAACCGGTCCAGCCGGGCCTGCACGGTGCCCCGGGCGACCTGGAGCCGGCGCGAGCACTCCAGCACCCCGATCCGGGGCTCCTCGGCGAGCAGCCGGATCAGCCGGCCGTCCAGCGCGTCGATCGAGTCGTTCCCGCCGCCTGTCCCGGGGGCGGCCGAAGCGCCCGGCGGAGCGGGGGAGTTGGGCGAGCCGGGGGAGCTCGGGGACTGGGCGTGGGGCATCGCGGCTCCGTCCTCCGGTGGGCATTGTGTACAGCGGCGCCGCCGATTCTCCCGCCCCGGCGCACAGCTTGACCAGGAGGAAACGGAACAGTTGCGCGCCGGTCGGCTCGGCGCCACCCTCCAGCCACAACGCCGTGCACCGGGCCCCACACCGGCGCACGGTCGCACCCGCCGTGGTCCGCACGCCTACCGGGAGGGCCGTCATGACCGACACCGCCGCCGAACCCGTCCTGCTCGCCGCAGGGCTTGGAGAGTCCGCCCCCCTCCCGATGGGCCGCGCCGACGCGGTGGTCTTCGCGGTCGGCGACGCCGAGCGGGCCGCCCGCCGCTACACCGCCGCGCTCGGGCTGCGCTGTACCGCGTACGCCGGGCCGGAGACCGGGGAACCGGAGACGGTCTCGTACGTGCTGGACGCGCCCGGGACCAGGATCGTGCTCACCTCGCTGGTCCAGGTGATCGGCCCGCGCGGCCGGGAGCTGGCCGCGCACCTGGCCCGGCACGGGGACGGGGTGCTGGACCTCGCGGTGAGCGTGCCGGACGTCTTCTACGCGTACGACTACGCGGTGGACCGGGGCGCCCTGTCGCTGGCCGAGCCGTACGAGGCGCGGGACCGCTTCGGCACGGTGGTGCTCGCGACGATCGGGGTGCCGGGCGGGACCAGGCACACCCTGGTCGACCGGTCCGGCTACGCCGGGCCGTACCTTCCGGGGTACCTGCCGTTCGAGACCTGGTGAGGGGGGCTCAGCGGATGGCCGTCTCGACCACCGGCGGGTGGCCGTTCCAGTAGACGAAGACCGAGTTGGCCTGCTCGCCCTTGGTGAAGTCCACCCGCATCCACTGGTCGCCGTTCCACACCTGCATCTGCCAGCCCGGGTCGGGGGTGGCGGAGACCAGCGAGGCCTTGTCGGGGCGGATGTCCAGGGCGACCTTGCCGCCCGGCACCGGGTAGCTCTTCACGGAGGACGTCACGGAGGACGTCGCCGCGGTGGTGGTGGCGGGGGTGGGGCGGCGGGTGGCCGGCGGGGAGGCGGCGGAGAGGGTGGTGGCGGGGGCCGGCCCGCGCGTCGTCGTCGTGGCGGCCGTCGGGGAGGCCGGTGGTGGGGCCGGGGCCCCGGTCTGGGTGGCCGACCGCGGCTGCTCGGGGGTGACGGTCGCGGTGTGCGGCGTGCCGTCGGCCCTCGGCGAGGGCAGCGGCAGGGCCGTGGGCTGCTCGAACGCGGCGCCGGTCAGCACCGCGTGCACGCCGAGCCAGGACAGCGCCACCGCTGCCCCGGTGGCCGCCGCCCAGGCGCCGAGCTGTACCAGTCCGTTCCGCATCGTCCGCTCATCCTGCCGTATTGCGGGCCTGCGCAGCCGGGCAGCCCCGTTATTAGTCAGGGGAGTTGCACAATGTCCGGAGGCCACCCCGAGGTACAGACCACTGCCCGTCGATGGCGTACCGTGCAGGGCCATGGCAACAGTGCTCGTGGTCGAGGACGACCCCTTCGTACGATCCGCCCTCATCCGGCACCTGACCGACACCGGTCATGCGGTCCGCAGCGTGGGCACGGCACTTGAGGCGCTGCGGGAGGTCGCCCAGGTCGGCTGTGACCTGGTGATCCTCGACCTTGGCCTGCCGGACCTGGACGGCAGCGAGGCGCTCAAGATGATCCGGGGCCTGACCAATGTGCCGGTGATCATCTCGACCGCCCGCGACGACGAGGCCGAGATCGTCCGGCTGCTCAACGACGGCGCCGACGACTATCTGGTGAAACCTTTCTCCGGGGAACACCTCAGCGCCCGGATGGCCGCCGTGCTGCGCCGGCTCGGCGGCGGCGCCGCCCCCGTCGCCCAGGTCCTGCGGGTCGGCGGCCTCGCCATCGACCTCCAGCGCCGCGAGGCCTCGCTGGACGGGCGGCTGCTCGACCTGACCCGCCGTGAGTTCGACCTGCTGGCCTTCCTGGCCGGGCGCCCCGGCGTGGTGGTGCCGCGCAAGGAGATCCTGGCCGAGGTCTGGCAGCAGACCTACGGCGGCGACCAGACCATCGACGTCCACCTGTCCTGGCTGCGCCGCAAGCTCGGCGAGACCGCCTCCAGCCCCCGCTACCTGCACACCGTCCGCGGAGTCGGGGTCCGGCTGGAGGCCGCCGGGGGACTGGCGGAGCACCAGACATGAGGAGGTTCGGGCGCTCGCTGCGCTGGGCCCTGATCAAGGCCGCCGTCGCCGGGACCACCATGGTCGCGCTGGCCTTCCTCATCCCGCTCGGCCTGATGGTCCAGCAGACCGCCCGGGACCACGCCTTCACCGCCGCCGAGCGGCAGGCCGCCGCGCTCGGCCCGGCCCTCGCCATCACCACCGACCAGATCGCCATCGACCGCGCCCTGGCCAGCACCGACGCCGGCGGGCAGGGCCGGATGGCGGTCCACCTGCCCGCCCCGGCCGCCCCGGACGCACTCCCCGGCGCGGGCGGCCCCGGCGGGCCCACCATCGGCGAGGCCCGTGCCGCCGCCGGCGACGTGTCCACCGCCGGCGGCCAGGGCCGCTCCTTCACCGTCGAGGTGCCCGGCGGCTACGCGCTGCTCCAGCCGGTCGCGGTGGACACCGGGCGCACCGCCGTGGTCGAGGTGTTCGTCGCCGACGGCGACCTCACCCGGGGCGTCTCCACCGCCTGGCTGGTGCTCTCGGGCGTCGCGCTCGGCCTGGTCGCCATCTCGGTCCTGGTCGCCGACCGGATGGGCGGCCGGATCGTGGCCTCCGCCCGGCGGCTCGCCGGCGCCGCCCGCTCGCTCGGCGCCGGCAACCTCGCCGTACGAGTCCCGGTGGACGGCAAGCAGGCCGCCGGCAGCCCCGAGGAACTGCGCGAAGCCGCCCACGCGTTCAACACCATGGCCGACCGGGTGGTCCAACTCCTCGCCGCCGAACGGGAACTGGCCGCCGACCTGTCCCACCGGCTGCGCACCCCGCTGACCGTGCTGCGGCTCAACGCCGCCTCGCTCGGCGAGGGCGACGCCGCCGACGCCACCCGGCACGCGGTCTCCCAACTGGAGCGCGAGGTCGACCAGATCATCCGCTCGGCCCGCCGCGACCCCGAGGACGCGCCCGCCGTCGCGGTCGGCTGCGACGTCGCCGAGGTGGTCCGCGAACGAGTCGGCTTCTGGTCCGCGCTGGCCGAGGACGAGGGGCGCCGCTGGCAACTGGCCGGCGCCGACCGGGCGACGCCCGTCCCGGTCCAGCGCGCCGACCTGGCCGCCACCGTCGACGCGCTGCTCGGCAACGTCTTCCGGCACACCGCCGTCGGCACCGCCTTCTCGGTGGACGTGCTCGCCACCGAGACCTCGGTGATCGTCCTGGTCGGCGACGCCGGCCCCGGCTTCAGCGACCCGGCCGCCGCCCTCAAGCGCGGCGAGGGCCACGGCGGCGAGGGCTCCACCGGGCTCGGCCTCGACATCGTCCGCAAACTCGCCGAGTCCACCGGCGGCGACCTGGCGCTCGGCCGCTCCGCCGTGCTCGGCGGCGCGGAGATCCGGCTGCGGCTGCGGACCCGCCCGGACGGCACCCCCGCGCGGGCGGGGCGGCGGCGCAGCCGGGGCGCGCTGTTCCAGAAGTGACCGCTTCCTCGGCCGCTCCCTCGGCGCCCGGGGGAATCGTGGTGGCCGGTTTCGCACGCACGCGCCTGATGCGCCGCCAGTTTCCGGATCTTCCTTAAGCGCGTCCTAAGGGAGTTCTTCCCCTCGCTCAGCCCGCCGGTTCGGCCCCCCGGCCGCCGCTAGCGTCGGTCGCGCCGGTCACCCGACCGAGCCGGGCCGGCCGCCCGGACGTCCGCACGCACCCGCGCCCGGACCGCGGCCGACCGACGGCACCCCGGAGGTAACGCGCCATGACCACCCAGCCCAACCGCCGCCCAGGCCGCCGCAGGCGCAGCCGCAAGGGCGCGATCGTCGGGGCCTCGGCGGTCGCCGCCGCCCTGGTCGCGGGCGGTGTCGTCGTCCTCGCCTCCTCGGCCAGCGCCGCCTCGCTCGGCGCCGTCTACAGCCGGACCAGCAGCTGGGACTCCGGCTACACCGGCCAGTACCTGGTCACCAACCCGGACAGCGGCCCGATCGAGGACTGGACGCTCAGCTTCGACCTCCCGGCCGGGGCGAAGATCGACTCGCTCTGGAACGCCACCTTCACCGCCGCCGGCCAGCACGTCACCGTCAAGCCGGAGGCGTGGAGCAAGCGGCTGGAGCCCGGCAAGAGCGTGGTGGTCGGCTTCGTCGCCCAGGGCACCGGCGCCGCACAGGCCGAGCCCGGCAACTGCCTGGTCAACAACACCTCCTGCAAGGCCGGCGACGGCACCGTGCCCACCCCTTCGGGCCGCCCGACCGCGACGGCGACGCCCACCACCGTGCCGACCAGTCCGGTGTCGGCCAGCCCCGTGCCGACCACTCCCGTGCCGACCCGGACCGGGACCGGCACCCCGGCTCCCACGGCGACGGCCACCGCGAGTGCCACCGCCACCGCCACCGCGAAGCCGACCACCCCGACCGCCACCCCCACGGCGACCGGTGTGCCCGCACCCCCGGCCGGCGCCGGGGCCGGCTTTGCCCCGTACGTCGACACCTCGCTCTACCCGCCGTACGACCTGGTCGCCACCGCCAAGGCCACCGGGGTCAAGAACTACACCCTCGCCTTCGTGGTGTCCGGCGGCGGCTGCCAGCCCAAGTGGGGCGGCGTCAGCGACCTGTCCGCCGACGCGGTGGCCGCCCAGATCGGCTCCCTGCGGGCGATCGGCGGCGACGTCCGGGTCTCCTTCGGCGGCGCCAACGGCAGCGAGCTGGCCCTCGCCTGCGGCTCCACCGCCGACCTGGCCGCCGCCTACCAGAAGACCGTCGACGCCTACGGTCTGACGAGGCTCGACTTCGACGTCGAGGGCGGCGCGATCGCCAACACCGCCGCCAACACCCGCCGCGCCCAGGCCATCGCCCAGCTGCAGAAGAACGCCGCCGCCCAGGGCAAGGCGCTCGACGTCTCCTTCACGCTGCCCGCGCTGCCCTCCGGCCTGACCCAGGAGGGCGTCAACCTGGTCGCCGACGCCAAGAACAACGGCGTCGCGATCGGCGCGGTCAACATCATGGCCATGGACTTCGGCGACGGCGTCGCCCCGAACCCGCAGGGCCAGATGGGCAAGTACGCGATCGCCGCGGCCACCGCCACCCAGGCCCAGGTCAAGAGCGTGCTCGGACTGGACGACGCGGCCGCCTGGCGCAAGGTCGCCGTCACCCCGATGATCGGCGTCAACGACGTCGCCAGCGAGGTCTTCACCGTCGCCGACGCCAAGCAGCTCGCCGACTTCGCGGCGTCCAGGCACCTCGCCTGGCTGGCGATGTGGTCCGGCACCCGCGACAAGGCCTGCGACGGCGGGGCCAAGGCCTACGCCGACGCCAGCTGCAGCAGCATCGTCCAGCAGCCGCTGGACTTCACCCGGGCCCTCGGCGCCTACACCGGCTGAGGTGCGGGACCACTGAGGCTCTGAGCCTTCCCCCCGGTGGCCCCGGCCGTCCGTGCTCCGCCCGCAACGGAGTACGGCCGGTCGGGGCCCATTCGTCACCCTGCGTGATCATCCGTGCCCAGGCCCGGTCGGCCCGCATCCGGTATCGTCGGCGATTGGTCGAGCGGTGGACGGAGTGGACTGGTGACAGCGGTGCAAGACGAGCGCAGCCCGGTGCGGACCGCACCCGACCCCGCGCCCGCCCCCCTGTCGGACCGGCTGCGGACTGCGCTCGGCGCCCCCGTCCGCGCGCTGCGCGAGGCCCCCCGCCGACCGCTGCTGGCCGCCTCGGCCCTGGCGCTCCTGTCCCTGGTCGTGTACGCGGTGGTCCGCCACTTCGTCAACACCTCGATGGTCGACATGATCGTCTACCGGGCCGAGGGCGCCGCCGTGGCCAACGGCACCGACCTGTACGCACTGCGCGTCACCGAGTGGAACCTGCCCGCGACGTACCCCCCGTTCGCGGCCATGCTGTTCGTGCCCACCACCTGGTTCCCGGTCCCGTTCCTCCGGGTGGCGATCACTCTCGGCAACCTCGGGCTGCTCGCCCTGCTGACCCACCTGTCCTTCAAGCTGGTCGGCTGGCCGCGCCGCGAACTGCGGCCGATCGGCGTCATCCTGGTGACCGGCCTCGGCGTCTGGCTCGAACCCGTCTTCACCACGCTCCGGTACGGCCAGATCAACCTCGCGCTCGCCTGCCTGATCCTCTGGGACCTCACCCGTTCGGACGCCCGCCGCAGCAAGGGCATGGCGATCGGCATCGCCGCCGGCCTCAAGCTCACCCCCGGCCTCTTCGCCGTCTACCTGCTGATCACCGGCCGGGTCCGGGCCGCCTTCGTGGCCGGCCTCACCTTCCTCGGCACCTTCCTGATCGGCGCCCTCGTCCTGCCCGACGCCACCTGGGGCTTCTGGACCAAGTACCTCTACGACTCCTCCCGGGTCGGCAAGACCGAGATCGTCGACAACCAGTCGCTGCGCGGCGCCCTCGCCCGGCTGCTGCACACCGCCGACCCCGGCACCCTCGCCACCCTCGCGGCCGGCCTCGTCGCGGTGGCCGGCCTCGCCGTCGCCGCCTGGGCCCACCGCAGCGCCCGCTGGCTGCCCCGGGCCGAGGCCTGGGGCGTCTGCTGCGCCGCCGTCACCGCCGTGCTGATCTCACCGATCAGCTGGACCCACCACTGGGTCTGGTGCGTGCCGGTGCTCGTCCTGCTCGCCACCGAGGCCTCCGTCGAGCACGCCCGCCCGGTCGGCGTCCGCCGACTGCGCTGGCGGGCCGCCTTCTGGGCGACGCTGCTCGCGTTCCTCTCCTTCGCGATGTGGGCCGCCAAGCCGCTCGGGCCGGCCGTCCTCCACATGGCGCCGCTGCGCCAGCTGCCGACCTCGGTCTACCCGTGGGTCGGGCTCTGCTTCCTGCTCGCCGCCGCCATCCGGATAAGGGCCCGGCGACGCTCCGCCGGGGCACCGCTGGTCCGACTGCCCGGACAGCGCGACGGCGGTGGCCCGGACGCCACCCGCGGCCGTCAGCAGGCCCCCGCGGCCCGCTGAGCCGGCGGGGGCGCGGCTCCCGTCGCGTCGCGCGGTCCCGGCCGGGTGCGCGGCCGAGGCTTTGTGCCCGTTCGCGGGCGTGCGCGTGCTCACGCAAGCAGGTCCGCGAGCGATCCGTCCATGTCCAGCGCGGCCATCTCGCTGCCCGGCGGGACCAGCCGGTGGGCCCGCTCCAGCCAGGCCGCGACGACCGGCAGCGGCGCCTCCAGCAGGGCGTCGCCGGCCGGGGAGCTCAGCGCCAGGCAGAGCACGCTGCGCCGGCCCGAGCGGGTCGGCCAGATCCGCACGTCGCCCTGGCCGCACGGCCGGAAGGTGCCTTCGACCAGCAGCTCGCGGGCGAACACCCAGGTCACCGGGGAGCCGGTGTCCAGGTGGAAGGTGATGTGCACCGCGTACGGGTCGTGGCTGCCGTAGGACAGCCGGGCCGGGACGGGGACGCTGTGCTCGGGGGAGAGCACCAGGTTCAGCTCCAGTTCGTGCTCGACCACGCTGGTGGGGCGCTCCATGATCGTCTTCCTCTCTGCCTTCGATTCCTGCCCGGTTCCGGGCCCGGTGACCTTTGAGAGGGCGGTCCACGCCGGCTCTTACACACGTTTCCGGGATTTCTTCGGGAAGTTCGACGAGGGGGGTGAGGCGAGGGGTGGTGACCGGTGGGGACCGCGGCGCGCGGACACCCGCCGCACGCCGGGACGGTTCGGCCGCCCCTACCCCGGAGGGCCCGCCGCTGTCAGGTGATTGACCAACTTTCCGTCGGCGCCACGACGAGGCACTACCCTTTGTGACTACCCGGCGACTGTCCGCCTACCAGCGGTGCCCCCACCCATGCGCGCCGGGCGGCTCGCGGGTGCGCCGGGCGGGCGTGCCGTGTCGGCCCCGCCAGGACCCGCCAGGAGAGAAGACCCCCATGACGGACCGCCCCTTCGCCGGCGCCGGCGACCCGGCCGTCGGACCCGAGCCGGGCTACTACCCCGACCCCTCCATCCCCGGCTTCGTCCGGTACTGGGGCGGCTCGGCCTGGGTGCCGGGCACCAGCCGGCTCGCACCCGCCGAGGGCGAGGTGATGGAGCCGCCCCGGTTCGCGTCCCGGCGGCCCGCCGCCGGCGCGGCCGGGACGGCGCGGGTGGTGCCGCCACCGGTGCTGCCGGAGCCAGCCGTTCCGGAGACGGCGGCCCCGGAGCCGTCCTGGGGCGGGGCCGCGCACGGTGGGGGCAGGGGCGGGGACACCGGGCCGGTGTACTTCGACCAGACCACGGGCGGGGCGAAGTTCGTCCTCGGGTCGCGGGCGGCGGAGGTGATCGGCGGGCCGGTGTTCCGGACGGTCGGGGAGCCGGGGGCGTCCGAGAGCCCTGAGGTGTCTGGACTGGAGATGGCGGCGGTCGAGGTGTCGGTCTTCGGTGAGGTGGTCCTCGGCGAAGCGGTCCTTGGCGAGCCGATGGTCGAGGTTTCGGCGGTCGGGGGTGCGGCAGGCCAGGGCGAGGTGGAGGAGCTCAGCTGGCAGGTCGTTCCGCAGGCGCAACGGGGGCCGATGGAGACGGATGGCGAGCCGCACCGGGTCTCCTGGGGGGTGCTTTCGGGGGCGCCCGACGGGGAGGAGGGGCGCGCGAGGGAGGTCCGCGCTTCGGTTGCTGTTCCGGTCGGGGCCTCGGCCGGGCCTTCGGTCGGGGTGGAAGTGGCCGCCGTCTCCGGAGTGCCCGCGACCGTCCCGGCGGCGGTGGCCGTGCGGGAGGCGCCGTCGCCCATTGAGACGCCCGTCGCGGCGTCCGTTCCGGCGGCTGTGCGCGGGGCCGGGCGTGCCGTCGAGCCCGCGTCCGAGCCCGAGCCTGCCGTGCCGGCCCCGGCCGCGCCGGTCGCCGCCGGAGCGGTTCCGGCCCGGGCCCAGGGCCGGCCCCCCGCGCCCGCCGCGTCGCTGCCGGCTGCGCGCCCGGCCCGGGAGGCCGTCGCACGGCGCCGACCCGCCCCGACGGCGCCCGCCCCCACCGTGCCCGCCTCCGCGACGCCCGCCGGACTCGGGCGTCGGCTGGCCGCGCGCGCCGTGGACACCGTCGTACTCCTCGTGGTCGCCGTCGCCGCCGGAATCCCGCTCGGCCGCTCGGCGTCCGAGCACCTCCAGCAGAAGCTCGACCAGGCCCGGATGGCCAGTTCCCTCACCCGGCGCCAGGTCCAGGTCTGGCTGGTGGACGACGTGGTGCTGGGCAAGGTCGCGGTCCTGCTCGGCATCCTGCTCTTCGTCAGCCTGCTCTACGAGGTGCTGCCGACCGCCCGCACCGGCCAGACCTTCGGCAAGCGACTGGCCCGGATCCGGGTGGCGGACGCCACTGCCCCCGGCGCCCGGACCAGGCTGAGCCTCGGCCGCTCGCTGCTCCGATGGGCCGTCAGGCAGCTCGGCCTGCTGCTGCTCCTCGGCCTGGTCTGGCCCGCGTTCGACCGCCCGGCCCGGCGTGGCTGGCAGGACCGGGCCGCCCGCACCCGGGTGGTCCGCGACTGAGGCCTCCCGGCGTGGCGGCCGACTCCGGGCGCGGAGGCGCCATCCGGCCCTGGCGGCAAAACGGATAGAATGTCCCAAACCGCGAGAATGTGTGATGTTCTACTCGACGGATGAGCACTCACGACCCCTCAGGCTCCCAGCCGGAGGGGGGCGGCCAGCCCTCCTTCGACAAGCAGTCCCCGCAGCCGGGCGGCGGCACGCCGGAAGACCGGCCGTCGGACCCGAACCCGTCGCCCGCCCCGCCGCCCACCGGCGGCCCGTCCGACGGCACCTCCAGCACCCCGTCCGAAGGCCCCGGCGCGTACGGCGGCACCTACGGCGGCCCGACCGGCGGTCAGAGCCCGCCCGGCCAGAACCCCTACGACCAGCCCCCGCCCGGCTACGGCCCCACCGGCTACGGAACCCCCGGCGCCGGGCCCGTCCCCGGCATGCCGCCGATCGGCAGCTGGCCCAGGCGCATCCTCGCCCGCCTGATCGACTACCTCCTCGTCCAGGCCGTCGCCGTGATCCTGGTGGCCCCCTTCGCCGACTTCAACAACCGCTCCGGCGAGGTCGGCGCGTTCTGGCTCGGCTGCGGCATCTACCTCCTCTACGAAGGCCTGATGCTCGGCCGGGACGGCCAGACCCTCGGCAAGAAGGCGATGCACGTCCGCGTCGCCATGCTGATCGACGGCAACAAGCCCACCCAGAGCGCCGCCTGGACCCGCGCGGCCGTCTACATCCTCCCCGCCGTGATCTGCTGCGCCGCCTTCTGGTGGATCATCGACGGGATGTTCGGCGTCTTCGACAAGCCCTACCGGCAGTGCATCCACGACAAGGCCGCGAAGACCGTGGTGGTCACCACCGACTGACCGGCCGAGCGGGCCGCGGACGCCCGGCGGCGGACAGGACCTAGCGTTGCTAGCGCTGCCGGGCGTACTCGTGTCCGGCCGCGGCCGGGGAGGCCGCTCCCGCCCTCGCCGCCGACCGGCCGGACACGGCGAGCGACAACACCGTCACCACGGTGCCGAGCGCCAGCGCGAACCCCTCCAGCACCATGACCTCCAGGACGCCCGAGGCGCCCGAAACGGCCAGCAGTGCCACGGTGGCGGCGACGACGGTGAACGAACCGAGGCAGTACTGGGCAGCGGACGGACGAGGCATGGCGGGGGGTCCTTCGCGCGTCGGGGGGAACGAGCGGGAATCGTGCCGGTCCCAGAAGTGCTTCCCGGCAAGGGAGTTCGGTAAGTCCAGGCTAACCCGCCGGACCGGGAGCACGGGGGGCGCACAGGCTCACCCCGGGGTCGTCCGCCCCTCGGTACGGTGAACCCGACCGCGCCCGCCCCACCCACCCGGGGGAACACCCGTGCCCATCCCCGCCGACTGGCCCACCACCGAAGCCCAGGCACTCGCCGAACAGGAACGCCTGCGCCCCCTCGTCCAGACCCACGACCCCGACGACGCCTACGGTTCCGGGGGCTCCGACGGTTCCGGCTCCGGCAGCGGGGTCGGGCGGCTCATCGCCGGCGTCGACGTCGCCTACGACGACGAACACGACCTCGTCGCCGCCGCAGCCGTCCTCCTCGACCACGACACCCTCGCCGTCGTCGAACAGTCCACCGCCGTCGGCCGCATCCCCTTCCCCTACACCCCCGGACTGCTCGCCTTCCGCGAACTCCCCGCCGTCCTCGACGCCCTCGCCGCCCTCACCCGCACCCCCGACACCGTCGTCTGCGACGGCTACGGCCTCGCCCACCCCCGCCGCCTCGGCCTCGCCAGCCACCTCGGCGTCCTCACCGGCCTGCGCACCCTCGGCGTCGCCAAAACCCCGTTCACCTTCCACCACCACGACCCCGACACCCCCCGCGGCTCCACCACCCCGCTCACCGACCCCGCCACCGGCGAAGAAGTCGGCCGCGCCCTCCGCACCCGGCCCGGCGTCAAACCCGTCTACGTCTCCATCGGCCACCGCATCAGCCTCGACACCGCCGTCCGCACCACCCTCCAACTCGCCCCCCACTACCGGCTCCCCGAAACCACCCGGCACGCCGACTCCCTCTGCCGCCGCGCCCTCGCCGACGCCCTCCACACGAGGACGCCTGCGAACTGACCAGGTACCAGGCGGAATTCGGGCCCCGTGTGTTAGACATGAGACACCGGGGCCCAACCCCGACAGCGACCCACGGACGCACGGGGGAGGCGCCGAAGTGGCAACAGGAACCGGCACGACCGGAGGCGCCGGCCAGGGCTACCGCGTCGAGGTCGAACAACTCCGCGCCTTCGCCGCCCAAGTCCGGCTCCTCCTCGCCGAATTCCAGCACCACGCCGACGGCACCGGCACCCACGGGCGCAGCGGCATCGGCAGAACCGCCTTCGGCACCTTCGCCGAAGCCACCGAGATCCACAACCGCTACAACACCATGCGCGACGGCCTGCGCGACGTCCTCAACCAACTCCAACAAGCCGTCGACGAAGCCCAGAAGAACGCCGAACTCACCGCCACCACCTACGAAGAACACGACCAGCACACCGCGAAGAAACTCAAACTCGGCGACGACGGCTGGTCCGTCGCCAACCCCTCCGCCAGCAGCAAGGCCGCCTACGAGCACACCGTCGCCCCACCCGCCCCCTGACCCCCGGCCACCCCCGGCCGAGCCCGAACGGAGGCGAACCCCCCATGGCCTACACCGACTTCACCACCTACAGCCACGCCCAACTCCGCACCATGGCCCAGGCCCTCAACCCCGGCGAAGTCATGGCCGCCGGCGACCCCTGGCGCCACGCCGCCGACACCCTCAAGGCCATCCGCGCCACCCTCACCCGCGCCAGCACCGAAGCCGCCGTCACCTGGGAAGGCGCCACCAGCGACGCCTTCCACACCCGCATGCTCCACCTCGCCGACAGCATCAACAACGCCGCCTCCTACGCCAACGACGCGGCCAACACCCTCCACAACATGTCCGAGGCCATCGCCAAGGCCAAACGCGACATGCCCGAGGAACCCAGCACCTGGGAAAAGGTCAAGGACACCGTCGGCGACGGCGTCTCCTCCGTCTTCGGCGGCGACGACGAACACATCCCCGTCGCCGACCGCCGAAAAGCCGAAGCCGCCACCGTCATGCAAACCCTCGCCATGCACTACCGCATCGCCACCCCCACCCTGAAGCCCCCACCGAATCTGCCGCCGTTGCAGAAGTCGGATGAGACACGCGATGTGACACCACAGGAGGATCCGGCCGGGGCGGCGGTGGCGAGCGCGATGATGTCGGGAACCTCGATGGGCGTCGCGGGAACATCAGGGCGGGTGACGACCAGCCCACTACCACAGAGTCCGAAGACCTCCGGACCGGAGATGCCAGCCCGCTCCACGTCGAGGAGTGCGCCTGTTCCGACCGATTCGGGGATCAGGGGTGGTACGGCGCAGACTCCGCCGAAGCCTCTGGGCTCGGTGAACTACGGCCCGGGCACGGGCATCGCGGGCACGCCAGCGGTCGTCCCCAACAGGACCGTGGTCACCACCGTCGCCCCGGGAACTGAGGTGTCCGGGGCTGGTGTTGTGCCGCCTGGTGGCGCTGCGGGCAGCCTCCCGGGAAGCAACGGCGGGCAGGGGATCTCCAATCCCGCAGGCCCGGCGGCGGCTGGTCTACCTGTCGGTTCCGGCATCGGCGAGGCCGGGGTCGGATTCGGCGGTCGGGGACTCCCGGACGGCGCGTATCCGATGGGCGGCCCCGGACCGGGCGGGGGCGCCGGGGGCCGAGGTGGCTCCAGTGCCCGGCCGGTGGGTGGGTCTGCAGGCCGACTTGGTGGGATCGTCGGTGGGACGGTAGGACCGGTCGAGGGAATGCGCGGCAAGCAGGCGTTCACGGAAGGCGGTTCCGGCCTGGGAGCTCGGAACCGGCCCTGGGGCGAACCCGGCGCTGGCGGCCCAGGCGGCATGGCCCCTGGCCTGCCGCTCACCGGTGTGCAACGGCACAAGGAGGACCGGGAGAAGGGGCGGCGGAGACCCGACTACCTCGTCGAGGACGAGGAGACCTGGGCGGCGGACAAGCCGGCCAATCCGAACGTGGTGGAATGAGCCCGGTCCTGAAACGGATGGGTGATCTGATCGCGTCCCGCAGATCGGTGATCTGCGGGACGCCTCGCTGAGTGGGGTGACCAGGCTTGACGAGCCGTCGGTTGGCGCGTGGTACAGCGGCCCTTGCCGCCGGGGCATTGATCTGGAGTGTCGCGGCACCGACGGCATCGGCGGATCAGATCAGAGACGAGCAGTGGGCTCTGAAGACCTTCGAGGCCGAGACGAAAGTCTGGACTGTCAACCAGGGCGAGGGCGTGATCGTCGGTGTGGTCGACAGTGGGGTCAACCAGGACCATCAGGACCTCACCGGACAGGTGCTTGCGGGGGGTGACTTCTCCGGTACGAACACGGACGGCCGTACCGACGGCGACGGCCATGGCACCGGGATGGCGAGCCTGATCGCAGGGCACGGGCACGGTGCGCAGGCGGGGATCATGGGCTTGGCGCCGAAGGCGAAGATCCTGCCGGTGAAGGTACGGACCGACGGCGAGAATCAGGATCTCCAGCAGAACGGCCTCGCCGAGGCGATCCGCTTTGCTGTGGATCACGGTGCGAAGGTCGTCAACATGTCGGTAGGGGGGACGTCGAGGTTCGACTCCCCGGCACGTGAAGCCGTCAACTACGCGGCCTCCAAGGACGTCGTGCTGGTTGCCGCCACCGGGAACAACGGCGACAGCCTGAGCGGTGTCCAGTACCCGGCGGCCTTCCCCGGAGTGGTGGCGGTTGGCGCGGTGGACCGGCAGGGGCGACTGTGGGAGAAGTCGAGCTACGGACCGGAGACCACACTGGTCGCCCCCGGGGCGGAGATCTACCGGGCCAGTGCGAAGACCTCTGCCGGCTACGGCGTGGGCAACGGCACCTCTGATGCCACCGCCTACGTCTCCGCCACCGCCGCGTTGATCCGGGCGAAGTATCCGGAGCTTTCGGCTGGGCAGGTGATCAATCGGATGATCAGGACTGCCACGCCGCCGCGGGACGGGTCGGCGGTGCCGGGGAGCAGATACGGCTTCGGGGTGCTGGCGCCGGCGAAGGCGTTGGAGGCCGATCCGGTGGTGGACGGTGGGTCTCGGGTGAATCCGTTGGTGGGGCGGGGGGAGTCGCAGGGGGCTGCGGGGGGCGGGGTGACGGAGGAGCCGGGTGGCGAGGCTGTGGTGCCTGCGGCGGGGGCCGGTGGGGCGGGCGGGGGCGGCTGGTTCGGGGTCGGGGTTGCAGTGGGGGTGGCGTTGTGGGGGGTGCTGGTCGGCGGGGTGGTGGCGGTCGTGGTGTGGGTGGTGCGGGTGCGGCGGCGCAGGGGTGCGGGCGGCTGAGGGCGGCGGGCGGGGTGGCAGCATTTTGGTGGCGGTTGGCGTCCTTGCCGCTGGTGGGGTGGGTGGTGGGGTGGCCATGCTGGGGCCATGAGTGCTTCTGAGTGTGGCGTGGATCCGGTGGGTGTGGTCGTTCCGGACGGCAAGGACTGGACGTGGGTGTTGGAACGCCCGTGTCCGGATTGTGGGCTGGATGTTGCGGCGGTGGTGCGGGAGGACGTCGCGGGGATGGTCCGGGCCAATGCGGAGGCCTGGGTGGCGCTGTTGGCCGGGGCCGAGGAGGGTTTGCGCCGGCGGCCGCGGCCGGGGGTGTGGTCGGGGCTGGAGTACGCGTGCCATGTCCGGGACGTGTTCCGGCTGTTCCGGGTCCGGTTGGACCTGATGCTGGCCGAGGAAGCCCCGCTGTTCCCGAACTGGGACCAGGACGAGACGGCGGTCGCCGAGCGGTACGGGGAGCAGGTGCCGGCGGTGGTGGCCGGGGAGTTGGCGGCGGCCGCGGAGGTGCTGGCGGCGGCGTTCGGGCGGGTGGCGGGCGAGCAGTGGGGGCGGACCGGGGGCCGTAGTGACGGGGCGCGGTTCACGGTGGAGTCGTTCGCCCGTTATCTGATCCACGACCCGGTGCATCACTTGTTCGACGTGACGGGCGAGCGGGTCTGAGGGGGCTCACCAGCCGGAGGCCTCCCACAGCATGGTGCGCCGGAGCCGGCCGGCGACGCTGGCGGTGTCGGTGCCGATGACGTCGGCGATCTCGGGGGCGGCGAGGCCGACGACGTAGTGCAGGATCGCCAGGTCGTCGTCGGCGGGGTGGCGGTCCGGTGCGGCGGGCACGTGCCGGGTGTGGTCGGCGACGGTGCTGCGCAGGATCTGCCAGGCGTTCGCGGTGGGGTTGGAGCTGCCCAGCAACTCGCGCCATTGGACGGCGATTTCGGCGAATGCCTGTTGGACGGCGGTGGCCGCGCTGCTGTGCTCGGTCAGCCACACCCGGGCGTAGCTGATGTACCGGGGGCGGTGGAGTTCGCAGAAGGCGGCGAACTCCAGTGGTACGTCCTCCGGTTCACCGGGCCTCGGGGGCGGCTCGGCGGAACTCGCGTGACGGTTGGTCATCTCGGCTTCTCGGAAAGGGAGATGGACGGCTGACGGTCGATCATCTGCGCTCACTCTACGATATGCCCTCGGTGCGCTGGGTTACCAATCGGATTGAATGCCCGGAACCCGCCGCCGCTCGGCCGGTTCCGGTGTCGACCGGTGGGGCGCGGTGGTGCAGCGGTGGTGGGGCGGCCGGGCGGAGGATCGGTGGGGGAGGGTGGCGCAGTGGTGCGGGGGGTGTAGTTGCGAGCGCGTCGCGGCTGGTCAGGGGGTGCAGAAGGGCCGTGGTTGCAGGACGGTTGATGTGCCACCGTAGGGCTTATGGAGGCTGGCGTCCACGCCCACGGCGCGAAGCTGCGGCCGCACAACCATCCGCGCAACCACACCTTCGGTCGCGCCCGTACCGGCGTGGCGCGACGGGCCGGATGGGCACCGCCGTGCATGCCTCCGCCGGGGGCGCGCAGCCCGGGTACGGGCGGTGGATGCGGGCGGTGGGTACGAGGTGGACGCGCTGCGCGCCGAGGCGGGTGTGGCGGGGGGCGTGGCGGCAGGGGTGGTGGGTGGACGGTGCGCTCGCCGTGGCGGCGGCGCACCGGGTGGCCGAGGGGGCGGAGCAGGCGTTGATCCGGGTGGTCCCGCGCCTGCTGGCCGCCACCGTGCATGTCGGCCACGCCTCGGCGGCCTGGGGCCGTCCGGCCCGGGTGGCCGAGGCGCGGGCGGGGTGATCTGCCGTCAGGGCTGCGGTCGGGCCTCCGTCGGGGAGAGGCGGTCGTCGACGGCGCTGCTCCGTTCGACCTGGGCGGGGAAGGATTCGATGGCCCGCCGCCGGGCGAGTTGGGCGGCGGTGGCGGCTGCGGCCGCAGTCGCCGCAGCGGCCCCGGCGGCGGCTTCCTCGCGTTCGCACCGGTGTGCGGCGCCAGCGGGGTGTCCGGTGGAGTGCCCGGCGGTGGCGGGGTGTGCGGCGCCGGCGGGGTGTCCGGTGGTGGCGGGGTGTCCGCCGGCGGTTCGTCGGCGGCGGCCGAGCGCGGTGCGGGCGGCGTGTTCCTCGGCCGCCTGTCTCGCGGCCAGGTAGGCCTGGACGGCGGCCATGCCGTAGACCGGCTGGATGAGCTGGTGGCCTTTGAAGAAGGGTCTGGCCGGGGCGAACCCGGCGGCGACCACGAGGTCGCGGATCTCGGCTATCTCGGCCTCGCTGCGGGCGGTGAAGCGGACCTCCCAGCCCTTCTTGTACGTATGGCCCTGTTCGCCGCTGCGGCGGGCCGGGTCCGGGCGGCGGACGTATCCGGGCAGACGGCCAAGGCGGAGCTGGGCCGCGCGGAGGCCGGCGGTCTCGTCACGTGACATGACGCAAGCCTAGGCAATTCCCGGGGCGGGTTTGACGCCTGGAGGGTCTCCCGGCGTATGCCTTTGGTCACTCTGGGTCAGGCGGCCTGGTGGGCGATCGTTTTCGATCAGATATGACAACCTGACGACCGTCAATTACTCCGATTGAGTGAGGGTATGGGGACTTTAGTGCGAGCTGATCCCGGTTTCGCGACGGTTGGGTAACAGTGCGTCAGGTGGCCGGTGGCGGGTCGGAGCGGTTGGGGATGGTGTCCGCATGAGCTACCGGATTCCCACGCCGCCGCCGTCCCTGGAGGAGCTGGCGAAGCGTCAACAGAACGTCGTCACCGCGAGCCAGTTGCGCGCCCGGGGCGTGCCGGCCCGGGTCATCACCGAGCACTGCCGTAGCGGCGGGCCCTGGCGGCGGCTGCTGCCCCGGGTGTACCTGCTGCAGTCCGACGGGCCGACCCCGGAGCAGCGGATGTGGGCCGCCCTGCTGTACGCGGCGCAGAACGGTCGCGAGGAGGGTCGTCGCGAGGGCGCGGTGATCACCGGTGCGGCCGCGCTCGCGCTGTACGGCTTCGCCGCGGTGCCCCGGCTGCCGGCGGTGATCGGGGTGGACGTCCTGGTGCCCCGCCAGCGCCGGCTGAAGGACGCCGGGGAGGTGCGGATCCTGCGTACCGAGCGGGAGTTGGTGGCCCGCTCGGTGCACGGCCTGGCCTGCGCGCCGGTCGCCCGGGCGGTCGCGGACGCGCTGTGCGAGTGGACCGTGGAGGAGGGGGGTGCCCCGATGCCGGTGCGGGAGGTGCTGCGCGAAGCCGTCTCCAGGCCCGACGGCCCGTGCACCGTGCGGGAGTTGGCGTCCGAGCTGACCGAGTCCGGGCTGACCGGCGAGCCCCGGGTGCGCGCCGCGCTGGACGAACTGCTGGCCGGTGAGCGGGACTTCGTCCTGGACCGGGTCGGCGAGCTGGTGGACGAGTGCCTGCTGCCCGTCCCGCTGGTCGGCCCCGAGCTGCGGATGCGCGGCGGCACGTACATCGCCGTCCCGGACCTCTACTGGCCGGAGCAGGGCGTTGCCGTGGAGGTGGATTCGGACCTGCGCTGCGTCAGCGAGGGCGAGGCCGCCTGGGTGCGCGGCGGCCAGCACCGGATGGAGTACCTGGGGATCCGGGTGGTGTACGTCTCCGGCGCCCGGCTCGCGGCCGACCGGGACGCGGTCGGCGCCGAACTGCGCGAGGCCCACCGGGTGGGCGGTTCGGACGTGGTGGAGTTGATGGTCGGTTAGCTCGGGATCGGATCCATCCGCACCCGGACCCGGAGCCGTGGCTACCCCCGAACCACCGGGGCGCCGACCAACTCGACCCCGGCGGCCCGCAGTTCGGTGAGCGCGGCGGCGGTGGTCGCCGGCGCGACCCCGGCGGTGAGGTCGAGCAGGACGCGGGTGGTGAAGCCGGCCCGGGCGGCGTCCAGGGCGGTGGCCCGGACGCAGTGGTCGGTGGCGATGCCGACCACGTCGATCTCGTCGACCTGCCGTTCGCGCAGCCACTCCACCAGGCCGCGGTTGTTCTCGTCCAGCCCCTCGAAGCCGCTGTACGCCGCCGAGTAGGCGCCCTTGTCGAAGACTGCCTCGACCGCGCCGGAGATGACGGAGGGGGCGAAGTTGGGGTGGAAGCCCACGCCTTCGGTGCCGGCCACGCAGTGCACCGGCCAGCTGGTGACGTAGTCGGGCTCGGTGGAGAAGTGGTCGCCCGGGTCGATGTGGTGGTCGCGGGTGGCGAGGATGTGCTGGTAGCCGGGGGAGGACTCGGCGATCAGGTCGGTGATGGCGGCGGCCACCTCGGCGCCGCCGGCGACGGCCAGGCTGCCGCCCTCGCAGAAGTCGTTCTGCACGTCGACGACGATCAGTGCCCGGTGCATGGCTCGCATCCTCGGATGTGGGGGGCGGCCGTGGTGGCGCGCCGGTGGGGGGGAGCCCTCGGGAGTACTCGGCCCGCGGCGGGGCTCGGGGGTTCTCGGGGAGCTCCGGGGGAACTCTACGGTTGACTCTAGGGAGTGGCGTGCGGGGGCGGAAGGCCTGGGGCGGACCCCGGGCCGGCTCCCGGCGCGAACCGCCGGACCGCGGCGAACCGGCGGACCGGTGAACCGCGGCGAACCGGCGAACCGCCGGACGGCCCCGGGGCCGGCTCCCGGTCCGCGCCGGTCGGCCGGGGCGGGGTCAGAGCACGAGTTCGGTCGGCAGCACCGGGTCGCCCTTGGAGAGCTGGGTGGCCGACAGCGGCAGTGCGGCCCGGGCCCGGATGTGCCGTTCGCGCGCGGCGGTGAGCGGTTCGCGGCCGACGGCCTGGCCGGCCCGCACCAGCGGCACCTGCATCAGGTGCGGCTCCAGGTCGGCGGGGACCGCTCCGGTGCCGACCACCTCGGCCTCGGCGACGCCGTCGGCGTCGGGCCGGCGGGCGGCCCACTTGCGGCCGCCGATGCTGGTCTTGCCGCCGGCCGCGCGCTTGGCCACCGGCACCAGCGGCCCGTCCGCGCTCTCGGCGCGGGCGACCAGCTTGTAGACCATCGCGCAGGTCGGGTGGCCGCTGCCGGTGACCAGACTGGTGCCGACGCCGTAGCCGTCCACTGGGGCGGCGGCGAGCGCGGCGATGGCGTACTCGTCGAGGTCGGAGGTGACGATGATCCGGGTCTTCGTGGCGCCGAGGTCGTCCAGCTGGCGGCGGACCCGGTGGGCCAGCAGGGTGAGGTCGCCGGAGTCGATCCGGACGGCGCCCAGTTCGGGGCCGGCCACCTCGACGGCGGTGCGGACGGCCTCGCGCAGGTCGAAGGTGTCGACCAGCAGCGTGGTGCCCTTGCCCATGGAGGCGATCTGCGCGCGGAAGGCGTCCCGCTCGCTGTCGTGGACGAGGGTGAAGGCGTGGGCGGCGGTGCCGGTGGTCGGGATGCCGTGGGTGAAGCCGGCCTCCAGGTCGGAGGTGGCGGCGAAGCCGGCCACGTACGCGGCCCGGGCGGCGGCGACGGCGGCCTGCTCGTGGGCGCGCCGGGCGCCCATCTCGATCACCGGGCGGCCGCCGGCGGAGGCGGTCATCCGGGAGGCGGCGGCCGCGATCGCGGAGTCGTGGTTGAGGATCGAGAGGATCACCGTCTCCAGGATCACCGCCTCGGCGAAGCTGCCCTCGACGGTGAGCAGCGGCGAGCCGGGGAAGTAGACCTCGCCCTCGGGGTAGCCGTGGATGTCGCCGGCGAAGTGGTAGTCGGCGAGGTAGCGCAGGGTGTCGTCGTCGACCACGCCCTGGCCGGCCAGCCAGTCGAGCTGCGGGGTGGTGAAGCGGAAGTCCTCGATGGCGTCGAGCACCCGGCCGGTGCCGGCCATGACGCCGTAGCGGCGGCCGCTGGGCAGGCGGCGGGTGAACACCTCGAACACGGAGCGGCGGTGCGCGGCCCCGCTGCGCAGGGCGGCCTGCAGCATGGTGAGCTCGTAGCGGTCGGTGAGGAGCGCGGTCGAACCGGCCGCGCGCACTGAAGTGGCGTCCATGCGGATGATGCTACTACCACTTAGCGTCAGAGTGACGATTTCTCGTGCTGCGAGCCGGGCCGGAATCGCCCGGGGGTCCCCCGGATGGCAGCATGGGGCTGAAGAGGCGTGGACGGACTGCGCAGCGAGGAGGACCCGGCGGTGAGTGTCGCGCCCGTGGAGATCGAGCGCCCGGAGGTCGAAGGACTACCGGTGGTGGAGCCGGACACGCCTTGGGTGACCATCGTGCACAACGACCCGGTGAACCTGATGAGCTACGTCCAGTACGTCTTCCAGGCCTACTTCGGCTACCCGAAGGACAAGGCCAGGAAGCTGATGATGGAGGTGCACACCAAGGGTCGGACGGTGGTCTCCAGCGGCTCCCGCGAGGAGATGGAACGCGACGTCCAGGCGATGCACGGCTACGGCCTCTGGGCGACGCTGCAGCACGACTGACCGCAGCACGACCGGCAGCAGCGCGGCGGCCGCGGCGCGAGTTGCCGCGGCCGCGGAGCCGGTACCCCACCCGAGACGACGAAGACGGGCTGACCGATAGACATGGCTGGGTTGTTCGAGAGTGCCGGCGGCGGGAGCGCGACGATCGCGCTGGACGAGCTGGAGGCCTCCATCCTGCGCTCCCTGGAGGTGGGGATCCTGCAGCTGATCGGGCCCGGCCCGGGTGGGGACGGCGGCGATCCGCTGGCCGCGCTGTTCGCCGAGGGCCCGACCGAGGCGCCGGCCAACCCGATGCTCGCCCGGCTCTTCCCGGACGCCTACGGCGACCCGGCCGGGCCGGAGGACCAGGAGAGCCGGGCCGCCTCGGGCGAGTTCCGCCGCTACACCGAGGTGGACCTGCGGACCCGCAAGCGCGAGGACGCCCTGCACGTCGTCCGGATGCTCGACCGGCTCGGCGGCGAGGGCGGGGTGCTCAAGCTGGACCCCGCCGACGGCCTGCGCTGGCTGGGCGCGCTCAACGACCTGCGGCTGACCCTGGGCGTCCAGCTGGAGGTCAGCGAGGACGACGAGGAGCTCTACGAGCTGCCGGACGAGGACGACCGCAAGCCGCTGGTGATGGCGTACGTCTGGCTGGGGGCGCTCCAGGAGACTCTCCTGGAGGCGATCGCGGACTGATCCTGCCCGCTTCCGGGCAGGCCCCGGTCGATTCGTCCAATATGTGGACGGATGGCCGGGGCATTTCTCTTTAAATCGGGCAAACCCTAGCAGGTCATGCTCAAATAACGCTCAGATGAACACCGCTATCCGAACCCTGCGTGGTACGACTTCTCCACCCCACGAGACCCACCCAGGACGGTGCACCATGGCCGAGCAGCTGTACGACGACGTGGTCGACGCGAAACCGGACGAGGAGGGCTATCACCGGGGGCTGGGAAGCCGCCAGATCCAGATGATCGCGATCGGCGGTGCCATCGGCACCGGCCTCTTCCTCGGCGCGGGAACCGCGATCTCCCGGTCCGGCCCGAGCCTGATCCTCTCCTACGCCGTCGCCGGCGTGGCGATCTTCGTGATCATGCGCGCCCTCGGCGAACTCCTCACCTACCGCCCGGTCTCCGGCAGCTTCGCCGAGTACGCACGCGAGTTCCTCGGCCCCTTCGCCGGCTACGTGACCGGCTGGACGTACTGGCTGTTCTGGGTGGTCACCGGCATGGCGGAGACCACCGCCGCCGCCGTGTACGTGAGGTTCTGGGCGCCCGACATCCCGCAGTGGGCCAGTGCGCTGACCTTCCTGGTGATCCTCTACGCGGCCAACCTGATCTCGGTGAAGCTGTTCGGCGAGATCGAGTTCTGGTTCTCGATGGTCAAGGTCACCGCCATCATCGGCATGATCCTGATCGGCATCGGGGTGCTCACCCTCGGCTTCAGCAAGGCCGGTGACACCGCGTCGATCACCCACCTGTGGCAGGACGGCGGCTTCTTCCCCAAGGGCATCGGCGCCACCGTGATGACGCTGCAGATCGTCATGTTCGCCTACCTGGGCGTCGAACTCGTCGGCGTCACCGCCGGGGAGAGCGAGAACCCCGAGAAGACCCTGCCGCGCGCCATCAACACCCTGCCCTGGCGCATCATGCTGTTCTACATCGGCGCGCTGGTGATCATCCTCTCGCTCGTGCCGTGGACCGAGTTCCAGCCCGGCGTCAGCCCGTTCGTGGCCGCCTTCGGCAAGATCGGCATCCCGGCCGCGGCCGGCATCATCAACTTCGTGGTGCTCACCGCCGCGCTCTCCTCCTGCAACTCCGGCATGTACTCCACCGGCCGCATGCTGCGCGACCTCGCCCTGCGCGGCCAGGCCCCCGGGCAGCTCACCAAGCTCAACTCCCACCGCACCCCGGCCTTCGCGATCACCCTCTCCTGCCTGCTGATGGGCGTCGGCGTGGTGCTCAACTACCTCGTCCCGGCCAAGGCGTTCGAGTACATCACCTCCGTCGCCACCGTCTGCGGCCTGTGGACCTGGGCGATGATCCTGATCTGCCAGATCCGCTACCGCAAGGCCTGGCGGGCCGGCCACCTGCCGCCGCCCACCTTCAAGGCGCCCGGCGGCGCCTGGACCAGCTGGACCGCGCTCGCCTTCCTCGCCCTGGTCGTGGTGCTGATCGCGTTCGACTCGGTCAACCGGATCTCGCTGTACGTCTTCCCGGGCTGGGCCGTCCTGCTGGTGATCGGCTACCAGGTGCTCAAGCGCCGCAACCCGCGGGCCGCCCACGGCGTCGCCCACGACCACCTGCACGTGCGCAACGGCGGCTGAACCGCCGGCGCCGGGCCGCCGCGCCCAGGTGGCGGACACCCGGTGACCGCGCTCCGGACGCCCCGGCGGACACCCGCCGGGGCGTGGCTATCCTGACCGCATGCTGACCATCACCCGAGAACTCCGCGACCGGATCGTGGCCCACGCCCGCGCCGACCACCCGGACGAGGCCTGCGGCGTGGTCGCCGGACCGGCCGGCAGCGGACGGCCCGAACGGTTCATCCCGATGCTCAACGCGGCCCGCTCGCCCACCTTCTACGAGTTCGACTCGGGCGACCTGCTCAAGCTCTACCGCGAGATGGACGACCGCGACGAGGAGCCGGTGATCGTCTACCACTCGCACACCGCCACCGAGGCCTACCCCTCGCGCACCGACGTGAGCTACGCCTCCGAGCCGTTCGCCCACTACGTCCTGGTCTCCACCGCCGACGGCAACGGCGAGGACGACCCGTTCCAGTTCCGCTCGTTCCGCATCGTGGACGGCGAGATCACAGAGGAAGACGTCCAGGTCGTCGAGGCCCACCCGGCCTGACCAGCACCCACCTGGGCGCGGCCCGCCGACCGCCCGCGAGCGGTCGGCGGGCCCGTGTCGTCTCAGCCCGAGAAACGGGAGCATCCGGATCCCGAGACGGGCATGGAGGAGCGGGCCCGGGAATCTATACGATGAGCCCATGCGTTCCGTCGATGTGAGCAACCAGGCCCCGGGCACCCGCCTCGTGGCGCGCCTGCACGTCGACCTGTGCCGGCTCGCCAGTGCGATCTGTCCCGGCACGCCCGCGCGCTCGCGCTGAGCCGCCCCGCCCCACCCGGGCCCACCGCCTGCCGGCGACGCCGAGCCCCGGGACCACCCTCCCCGCCGCGCCCGTCGCGGCCCACCCGCCTCACGACTCGCACAGGAGCGCACCCATGGCCATCGAGGTCCGCATCCCGACCATCCTCCGCACCTACACCGACGGCGCCAAGGCCGTCGAGGGCACCGGCAGCAACCTCGGGGAGCTCTTCGCCGACCTCGACGCCCGTCACCCGGGCATCGCCGCCCGCCTGGTCGAGGGCGGCGAGCTGCGCCGCTTCGTCAACGTCTACCTGAACGACGAGGACGTCCGCTTCCTGGAGGGCATCTCCACCGCCCTCGCCGACGGCGACAGCGTCACCATCCTGCCCGCCGTGGCCGGCGGAGCCCGCTGACCTCCCGCCCTCCCGCCCGCCCCGCGGCGGGCGGGAGGGCGCCCTTCCGCACCCTCACCGCCGTGGCCGGAGGCCTCCCTTGCGTTACGACAGCCCGCTCGAAGCCGTCGGCAACACCCCGCTGGTCCGCCTGCCGCGGCTGTCCGCAGCTGTCCCCGGCAACACCGACGGACAGGTGACGCTCTGGGCCAAGCTGGAGGACCGCAACCCCACCGGCTCGATCAAGGACCGCCCGGCGCTGCACATGATCGAGCGCGCCGAGGCCGACGGCCGGCTCACCCCCGGCTGCACCATCCTGGAACCCACCAGCGGCAACACCGGCATCTCGCTCGCCATGGCCGCCAAGCTCAAGGGCTACCGGATGGTCTGCGTGATGCCCGAGAACACCAGCGAGGAACGGCGCGAACTGCTCCGCATGTGGGGCGCCGAGATCATCCCCTCGCCGGCCGCCGGCGGCTCCAACACCGCCGTCCGGATCGCCAAGGAGATCGCCGCCGAGCACCCGGACTGGGTCATGCTCTACCAGTACGGCAACCCCGACAACGCGGGCGCCCACTACGCCACCACCGGCCCCGAGATCCTCGCCGACCTGCCGACCGTCACCCACTTCGTGGCCGGCCTCGGCACCACCGGCACCCTGATGGGCGTCGGCCGCTACCTGCGCGAGAAGGTCCCCGGCGTGCGGATCGTCGCCGCCGAACCCCGCTACGACGACCTCGTGTACGGGCTGCGCAACCTCGACGAGGGCTTCGTCCCCGAGCTGTACGACGCCGCGGTGCTCACCACCCGCTTCTCGGTCGGCTCCGCGGACGCCGTCCGTCGCACCCGCGAACTCCTCCAGCAGGAGGGCATCTTCGCGGGCGTCTCGACCGGCGCGATCCTGCACGCCGCGCTCGGCGTCGGCCGCAAGGCCGCGGCGGCCGGGGAGCGCGCCGACATCGTGTTCGTGGTCGCCGACGGCGGCTGGAAGTACCTGTCCACCGGCATCTACACCGCGGAGACCACCGAGGCGGCCGTCGAGGCGCTGCAGGGGCAGCTCTGGGCCTGAGGCCCTAGCCGCGCTGCAGGGCCTGCTGCGCGCGGGACCAGACCTGCCGGTCCACCGTGCCGGCCCGGCGGCGGAAGGCCGACAGCGGCACCTCGCGCAGCTCGTCGGTCTCCAGCCAACTGGTGCGGCCCTGCCGGTCGCCCACCGAAGCGGGCGGCAGCGGTAGCACGCCCGGGCGTTCGGCGTGGTGCTTGCTGGTGATCTTCGCGACGGTGGCGGTGCGGCCGTGCACCCGCAGCACCAGGCACGGGCGGTCCTTCGACCCCGGGCCGTCCTCGAACGGGACCTCCGCCCACCAGATCTCCTGCGGCTGCGGCCCCGGGCGGCCCTTCGCCGCCGGGCGCGGTCGCGGAGCCGTCGGCCCGGCCGGTCGCGGCGCCGGGCGGGTGCGCCGGACCAGCGCCCGCACGACGGCGGCCAGCAGCGCGACGCCCGCCACCGCCAGGACCACCCAGACCCCGGTCGAACTGTTCATGGCGCGAACCGTACCGGGCCCATGGCGGCCCCCACCACCGTGAGTGCCGAGACGGCCGGGCATTTGTCCGCAGCGTGCTCCCGGTTCGTCACGGAATGACCACGGTGCCCGTTCTGTGGTGAAGAGTCGCCAACGCCCGGACAGGCTGCCTCACGTACGCCCGCCCCGCCCCTCCGGAGGTGCCTCGTGGGGAGAAGCTCCGAGCTGTGGTCCTACGCCGAGATCGCCCGCCACATCAACGTGCAGGCCGAGACCGTCCGCAACTACCGGCGGCACGGTCTGCTGCCCGCCCCGGACGTCCTCGACGGCAGCGGCCACCCCCGCTGGTACCCCGACACGATCAAGGCCTGGGCCCGCAACCGCCCCCGCCACCGCTGACCCGACGGCACCCGAACGGACGGCACCGCCCCCGCCCCGGCGTTCTGGTGATTCCAGCCACAGCCCGGCACGGGGACGGGGGCAAAGTGCCGCTCCGCCCTTACTCTCGACACGCGAAGCAGTGCTACCGGCCGGTTTCACCGGCCCGGCCTGCCGTTTTCCAGCAGCAGCCAGGACGTGTCGGGGCGGAGGGGCTCGGATGAAACTGACCGTGGTGGGGTGCTCGGGGAGCTTCCCGTCCGCCGAATCGCCCTGCTCCAGTTACCTCGTCGAGGCCGACGGCTACCGCGTCGTGCTCGACCTAGGCAACGGCGCCCTCGGCGCCCTGCAGAAGTACGTCGACCTCTACGAGGTCGACGCCGTCCTGCTCAGCCACCTGCACGCCGACCACTGCGTCGACCTGTGCGCCTACTGGGTCGCCCGCAACTACCGCGCCGAGGGCTGCCCCGACCCGATGCCCGTCTACGGCCCGGCCGGCACCGCCGAACGGCTCGCCCGCGCCTACGACATGCCGGAGAACCCGGGGATGAAGGAGGTCTTCGACTTCCACACCCTCACCCCCGGGGCCTTCGACCTCGGCCCGTTCCGGATCGAGGTCGCCCAGGTCAACCACCCCGTCGACGCCTTCGCCTTCCGCCTCGAACACGACGGCCGCGCGCTCGTCTACTCCGGCGACACCGGCGAGAGCGCCGAACTCGTCGAACTCGCCCGCGACGCCGACCTCTTCCTCTGCGAGGCCGCCTACATCGACGGCCGGGACACCTACCAGGCCGTCCACCTCAACGGCCGGGAAGCCGGCGAGCACGCCGCCGCCGCCCACGTCCGCCGGCTCGTCCTGACCCACATCCCCCCGTGGACCGACGCCGAGCACAACCGCCGCGACGCCGCCGCCGCGTACCCGGGCCCCGTCGAGGTCGCCCGGGCCGGCGCGGTGTACCGGATCTGAGCGGGCGCTGACCGGCCCGGTCGTTCCAGCGTCGGCCGTCTCAGCGCCGACCGGGGAGCGGCAGGCCGAGGTGGTCGCGCAGGGTCGTCCCGCTGTAGTCGGTGCGGAACACCCCGCGTTCCTGGAGCAGCGGCACCACGCGGTCGACGAACGCGTCCAGGCCGCCCGGGGTCAGGTGGGGGACGAGGATGAAGCCGTCGGCCGCGTCGTTCTGCACGAAGAAGTCGATCCGCTCGGCGACCGTCGCGGGGGAGCCGATGAAGGACTGCCGGCCGGTCACCTCGATCACCAGCTCGCGGCTGGTGAGCTTCTTCTCGGCGGCCAGGGCCCGCCAGCGGGCGGCGACGGCCAGTGGGTCGCCGATCCGGACCCGGCCCTGGGCCAGGGCGCTGTCCGGGTCGGGGTCGACGGCGGGCAGCGGACCGTCCGGGTCGTGGTCGGACAGGTCGATGCCCCAGACCTGTTCCAGGAAGGCGATCGTGGTCTGCGGCCCGACCTGGGCCCGGCGGACCTCGGCGGCGAGTTCGGCGGCCTCGGCGTCGGTGTCGCCGAGGGCGAAGGTGACGCCGGGCATGATCTTCAGCTCGTCCGGCTTGCGGCCGTACGCGGCGAGCCGGCGCTTGACGTCCGCGTGGAAGGCCTGGCCGTCGGCGAGGGTGGAGTGCCGGCTGAAGACGACGTCGGCGGTCGCGGCGGCGAACTCCCGGCCCTCGTCGGAGTCCCCGGCCTGGATGACCACCGGGTGGCCCTGCGGCGGGCGGGGCAGCGAGAGCCGGCCCTCGACCTCGAACTGCGGGCCGCGGTGCCGGACGGTCTCCGCTCCGCCGTCCCAGAACTCCCGGGCGAGCTGCACGAATTCGGCGGCCCGGGTGTAGCGGTCGGCGCGGTCGAGGTAGCCGCCGCGGCGGAAGTTCTCCCCGGTGAAGGCGTCCGAGGAGGTGACCACGTTCCAGGCCGCGCGCCCGCCGGAGAGGTGGTCCAACGAGGCGAAGCGGCGGGCCAGTTCGTACGGTTCGTTGAAGGTGGCGTTGACGGTGCCGGCCAGCCCGAGGCGGGTGGTGACGGCGGCCAGCGCGTTCAGCACGGTGATCGACTCGGGGCGGCCGACCACGTCCAGGTCGTGGATGCGGCCCTTGTTCTCGCGCAGCCGCAGGCCCTCGGCGAGGAAGAAGAAGTCGAACTTCCCGCGCTCGGCGGTCTCGGCGAGGTGGCGGAAGGAGTCGAACTCGATGTGGCTGCCGGAGTTCGGGTCGCTCCACACCGTGGTGTTGTTGACGCCGGGGAAGTGCGCGGCGAGGTGGATCTGCTTGAGCGGGCGGTCCGTCATCGGGTCACCTCGGCGAGAGCGGCAGCGGACGGGGCGGCGGTGGCGGCGGTGTTGGTGGCGTCGGCGGCGGTGGCGTAGCGGCTGGCCGGGCGGGCCAGGCCGAGGTGGTCGCGCAGGGTGCGGCCGGCCGCGTACCCGGCGCGGAACAGCCCTTGGGCGCGCAGCACCGGGACGACCCGTTCGGCGAGGGCGGCCAGGTCCCGTTCGGGCTCGGCGGGGACGAGGTGGAAGCCGTCGACGCCGGTGCCGATCGCGGCGAGGTCGGCGAGCAGACGGTCGGCCGCGGCGTCGTCGGGCAGGGCGGCGTCGGTCCGGGCGAGGATGCGCAGGTGCTCGCCGGCGCGCAGCCGCAGTTCGGTGGCGGCCGCCAGCCGGGCGGCGTGGTCGGGGGCGTCCAGCAGCACGACGTCGGCGTACCGGATCGCCGTCGCGACCCGGGCGCGCCCGCCGGGAGAGGCGTACGGGGCGAGGTCGACGGCGGCCACCGGGACGGCGACGACCGGGCGGCCCTGCGGTGGGCGCGGGGTGATCGACGGTCCGCGGACGGAGAAGTGCGGACCCTCGAAGTCGACGTAGTGCAGCTTGTCGCGGTCGACGAACCGCCCGGTGGCGGTGTCGCGGATCTCCGCGTCGTCCTCCCAGCTGTCCCAGAGCCGGGCGGCGACCTCGACGGCGTCGGCGGCCTCGGCCCAGAGCGCGTCCGCGGGGGCGGTCGGGCGGCGGCCGAAGGCCTTGGCCTCGGCCTCGGTGGCGGAGACGCCGACCAGCCAGCCGGCCCGGCCCCGGCTCACCCAGTCCAGGGTGTTGACCGCGATCGAGGTGTGGAACGGCTCGGTGTGGGTGGTGGTGACGGTGGGCACCAGCCCGACCCGCTCGGTCAGCGGGGCGATCCGGGCGAGGGTGGCGAGGGCGTCGGGGCGGCGCGGTTCGGGGGTGAAGGAGTCGTCGAGGGTGACGAAGTCGAGGGTGGCCCGCTCGGCGAGGCGGGCGAGGGCGGCGTAGTGCCCGGCGTCGACGTGGCCGGGGCTGTCCAGGGCGGCGGAGAGGTGCAGTTGGCGGGGCATGCTGAGGCCTGACTTTCCTCGTGCGGACGCGTGCGGGCGACGCCGGCGAACGCGCACAGGGTGTGTGCGGGTGCGTACGGCCGCGCGCGGGTGCGCGGTGACGGCCCGGAGGCGGGCGGGGCCGTGCGGGCGGGAGGGGAGGAACGGCGCCGGGCGGGAGGTCAGCCGGGCGGCGGGGGGAACGGTCGGCTCAGCCGCGACACGCCGCGGACCACACGCGACCGAAGTCGATGTGGCTGCGGGTCACCAGCGGGCAGGACGCGTTCACGGCTTCAGTTGACCAGTGCCTCCGCCGGTTCGTCAACCGCCGTTCCCGCCGCCCCGGGGCGGAACGCGCGACGGGCCCCGCCGGGATGCGCGACGGGCACGGACCGGGATGCACGACGACCCCGCCCCGCCGCTGGGGGAGCAGCGGCGGGGCGGGGTCGTGGAGTGCGGACGGACGGGGCCTCAGGCCTTGGTCACGTCCTCGATCTCGTCGTCGTCCTCGCGACCGGGGGTCTTGAGGTCGAACTTGGTGATCGCGAAGCGGAAGAGGAAGTAGTACAGCGCGGCGAAGACCAGGCCGATCGGGATGATCAGCCACGGGTCGGTGGCCTTGCTCCAGGCCAGCGCGTAGTCGATCAGGCCGCCGGAGAAGGTGAAGCCGTCGTGCACGCCGAGCGCCCAGGTGACGGTCATCGAGACGGCGGTGAGCACCGCGTGGATGACGTACAGGGCCGGGGCGATGAAGACGAAGGCGAACTCGATCGGCTCGGTGACACCGGTGACGAAGGAGGTCAGGGCCAGCGAGACCATCATGCCGGTGATGGCCTTGCGGCGGTGGGGCTTGGCGGCGTGGGCGATGGCCAGGGCGGCGGCGGGCAGCGCGAACATCATGATCGGGAAGAAGCCGGACATGAACTGGCCGGCGGTCGGGTCACCGGCGAAGAAGCGCGGGATGTCGCCGTGCACGATGGTGCCGTCGGCCTTGGTGAAGTCACCGGTCTGGAACCAGGCGTAGGAGTTCACGAACTGGTGCATGCCGACCGGCAGCAGACCGCGGTTGACCAGGCCGAAGGCGCCCGCGCCGAGCGCGCCGGCACCGATCAGGGAGTCGTTCAGGCTCTTGATGGCGTCGCCGACCGGGCCCCAGGTCAGGGCGAACAGGACACCGATGCCGGTGCCGACGAAGGCCATCATGATCGGCACCAGGCGGCGGCCGTTGAAGAAGCCGAGCCAGTCGACCAGCTTGGTGCGGTGGTACTTCTGCCACAGGATGGCGGCCAGCAGGCCGATCACGATGCCGCCGAGGACACCCGGGTTCTGGTAGGTCGGGGCGACCCACTTGCCGTCGGCGATGTGGCCTTCGGCGATCGGGAACGCGGTCAGCACGTTCTTGTAGACCAGGAAGCCGACCAGGGCGGCGAGGGCGGTGGAGCCGTCCGCCTTCTTGGCGAAGCCGATCGCGATACCCACCGCGAACAGCAGCGGCAGGTTGTCGAAGACCCCGCTACCGGCGGTGTTGAACACCGCGGCGACCTTGTCCCAGCCGAGGCCGTCCTTGCCGAACACGTCGTCCTGGCCGAGGCGCATCAGCAGACCGGCGGCGGGGAGCACGGCGATGGGCAGCTGGAGGCTGCGGCCGATCTTCTGCAGGCCCTGGAGGAGGTTCTGGCCGAACTTCTTGGCGGGGCTTGGCGTGGCCGGAGCCGAGGCGGGCGTCGGTGCCTGCGCTGACTGACTCATTGGGGTGGGTTCCTAACGGCATGGCGGTCGGGGGAGGGGCACAGGGGGCCGAACCGCGAACTGGTCTACACCACGTGTGGTGTAGACCAGTTTTGTAGCACGGGTGGAGAAGGGGGGGAACCCCGGAAAGCGCCCCTGCCGGGAAGCGCTATGAAATCGAAACCTAGTTGCGGAACGACGATCATGATTACCCGCCGTGATTGGGATTTTGGCTATTTGCGCAACAAAAAGGCCCGGCCCCGTCCGGAGGCCCCGCCGAGGCCTCGTCAGGGGTCCGCCGCGGGCCCGGCGGTGCGCGAACGGGGATCGGGCCGGCGGGGTTCGCGGGCGGACGCGGCGGTGCCCGGGCGGAGGCGGCCCCCGGAGCTCGGGTGCCCGCCCGCCGGGGTCCGGGTCGGGCGCGGCGCGCGGCGGGGGAGGGGCCCGCCGGGGTGTCGGACATCACGAACGACCGTCGGCCGGGAGGAGTCCGGGCCCCACCCCGTCCGGCTTCGGCCAATCCGCGGCTTTCCGACCCCCCGCGGCGCATGGTCGGGGCCGGCGCGGAAACGGCGGCGGCCGATTGCCGGCCACCGCCCGCGCCGGGCGGCGGCGGCCTTTCCCCACCCCCGGCGCGCCCACGCCCGGCGGCCCGGCGGCCGGGCGGTGCGGGCCGCCCCGGCCCCGCCTGGCACGGCCGACGGCCCGCCGGGGAATCCCCGGGGCGCATATCGGAATTGTTTTACCGCCCGGGCATTTGGTCCTTTCCAAAAATGCCGAAGGCCTCCGGGCCGTCGGGTCCGGAGGCCATTGCGGGTGCTGCCCGGTGACGCTCGGTTTCAGAGCTTGGTGACGTCCTCGACCTCGCTCTCGTCCTCCCGCCCGGGTGTTTTCAGATTGAATTTGACGATGATGAACCGGAAGAGCGCGTAGTACACGGCGGCGAAGCAGAGCCCGATCGGGATGATCAGCCACGGCTTGGTGGCCAGCCCCCAGTTGATGACGTAGTCGATCAGGCCGGCCGAGAAGCTGAAGCCGTCGTGCACCCCGAGCCCCCAGGTGACGGCCATCGAGGCGCCGGTCAGCAGCGCGTGCACGCCGTACAGGGCCGGGGCGACGTAGGCGAAGGAGTACTCGAGCGGTTCGGTGACGCCCGTCACGAAGGAGGTCAGGCCGACCGAGAGCATCAGGCCGTAGATCTCCTTGCGGCGGTGCGGTTTCGCCGAGTGCGCGATCGCCAGTGCGGCGGCGGGCAGCGCGAACATCATGATCGGGAAGAATCCGGACTGGAACTGGCCGGCCGTCGGGTCGCCCGCCAGGAAGCGCGGGATGTCGCCGTGCGCGATGGTGCCGTCCGGCTTGATGAACTCGCCGAACTGGAACCAGACGAATGTGTTCAGCAACTGGTGCATGCCGATCAGCAGCAGCGCGCGGTTGAACAGGCCGAAGATGCCGGCGCCGCCCGCGCCCAGGTCGGCCAGGGTCTGGCTGAAGTCGTTGAGCCCGCGGCCGATCGGCGGCCAGACCCAGAGCGCCACGCAGGCGGTGGCCAGGCCCACCACCGCGGTGATCATCGGCACCAGGCGGCGGCCGTTGAAGAAGCCCAGCCAGTCGACCAGCCTGGTGCGGTGGAAGCGGACCCAGAGCCAGGCCGACATCAGGCCGATCAGGATGCCGCCCAGGACGCCCGGGTTCTGGTACGTCGCGGCCGCCGCCTTGGCCGAGCTGTAGTCCACGCACTGGCCGGTCCAGGAGTCGGTGACCAGGACCGTCCCGATCTTGCAGCTCTCCGGGAACGCGTGCAGGACCTTGTAGTAGACGAGGAAGCCCACCACGGCGGCCAGCGCGGTCGAACCGTCCGCCTTCTTCGCCATGCCGATCGCCACACCGACGCAGAACAGCATCGGCAGGCCGAACGAGGAGTCCAGCAGGGCGCCGCCGGCCGCGGCGAAGACCTTGGCGACGTCGGTCCAGCCGAGGCCGTCCTGGCCGAAGACATCGGGCTGGCCGAGCCGGTTGAGGATGCCGGCCGCGGGGAGCACCGCCACCGGGAGCTGCAGGGAGCGGCCCATCTTCTGGAGGCCGCCGTAGAAGGTGTGCCACCACACGCGCTGCGGGGCCGTGGCGCCTGCCGAACTCATCCTTCGCCCTCCGAGAGCAGTTGCCGGCCGGTGGCCCCCGGCGGGACCCCCGGGCGGGGATCCGGAACACCCGGGGTCCTTTCTGCGTTCATCGGAGTACACATATATTGGTGTAGACCACTTTGGGACGCAGGCCGCACGCCGGGCGCGAGCCCGCTGCTCGTCATCCTCTGGTGGCGGCCGGGACCATGCGCGCCGGAATGGGCCAAAAGTGGACTAACGTGGCAGATCGGACCGGAGCAGGTGATGCTGGTCGCGCTGCCCGGCGGCGCGACCGCGGCTGAACCCGCGTCAGCACCGGTACCGACCACGCCGGCCACCGGTCGGCGGACACCCCAGCACAGCGCAGGACGGCACCCGGCAGAGCGGCCGGCGGGCCGAGACAGAGGGAGAAATCAGATGGCCAGCAAGGCTGAGAAGATCGTCGCCGGTCTGGGCGGCATCGACAACATCGAAGAGGTCGAGGGCTGCATCACCCGCCTTCGCACCGAGGTCAAGGACGCCTCCCTGGTCAACGAGGCCGCCCTCAAGGCCGCCGGCGCCCACGGCGTCGTCAAGATGGGCACCGCCATCCAGGTCGTCATCGGCACCGACGCCGACCCGATCGCCGCTGACATCGAGGACATGATGTGAGCTGAGCCACCGGGCTCACCCCACCCCCGGCCCGCCGCCCCACCCGGGAACGGCGGGCCGAGGCGCACCCGGAACACCCGCGCCGAGCGACTACGCTCAGTGCCTATGTCACGCATCGACGGCCGCACCCCCGACCAGCTCCGCCCCATCACCATCGAACGGGGCTGGAGCAAGCACGCCGAAGGATCCGTCCTCATCTCCTACGGCGACACCAAGGTGCTGTGCACCGCCAGCGTCACCGAGGGCGTCCCCCGCTGGCGCAAGGGCAGCGGCGAAGGCTGGGTCACCGCCGAGTACTCCATGCTCCCGCGCGCCACCAACACCCGCGGCGACCGCGAGGCCGTCAAGGGCCGCATCGGCGGCCGCACCCACGAGATCAGCCGGCTCATCGGCCGCTCGCTGCGCGCCGTCGTCGACCACCGCGCCCTCGCCGAGAACACCATCGTCCTCGACTGCGACGTCCTCCAGGCCGACGGCGGCACCCGCACCGCCGCCATCACCGGCGCCTACGTCGCCCTCGCCGACGCCGTCGCCTGGGCCCGCGACCGCAAGCTCCTGCGCGCCAAGGGCCAGCCCATCACCGGCGGTGTCAGCGCCGTCAGCGTCGGCATCATCGACGGCGTCCCGATGCTCGACCTCCAGTACGAGGAGGACGTCCGCGCCGAGACCGACATGAACATCGTCTGCACCGCCGACGGCCGCTTCGTCGAGGTCCAGGGCACCGCCGAGGGCGCCCCCTTCGACCGCGCCCTGCTCGACCGCCTGCTCGACCTCGGCACCCTGGGCTGCGCCGAGCTCGACGAGATCCAGCGCAAGGCCCTGGAGGCCTGAACCGGTTCGGCCCACGGCGCCGTGGACCCGGATGTACCCGCCGCCGTACGGGCCGCTGTACACGCCGGGCCCGAAGCCCGTACGGTTCCCGCAGCACCCCTGCTGCGGGAACCGCGCACCCCCCGGCGCGCGTCCCGTCCCACGGAACCCGCGCGCCCCACAGGAGGACCGGATGCCGTCCAGCATCGCCCGCCCCGCCGCCCTCGCCGTGGCCGGCCTGATCGCCATCCTCCCGCTCAGCATGGTCAGTTGCTCCGCAGCCCAGAAGGCGATCGACTGCGGCAACACGGCGGTCAGGATCACCGGCGACCTCGCCGACGTCACCAGCGCCTACGGCAACGCGAGCAACGACTCGGCGGCCGCCGCGAAGGCGCTGGAGAAGCTCAGGACCGACCTCAACCAGGTCGGCAGGAACTCCAAGAACACCGACGTCGCCAAGGCCGTCGCCGACCTGCAGAAGCAGGCCGACAAGGTCCAGCAGGCCGTCGACAAGAAGGAGGTCCCCGACCTCAAGCCGCTCGGCGACGCGGCCGGCAACCTCACCTCGGTCTGCACCGGCTGACGCCGGAACGGCTGCCGATAGGGTGGGCGATATGTCCACCCGATTGATCCTCGCCACCCGTAACCAGCACAAGGTCGCCGAACTCCGCGCCATCCTCGGCGAGGCCGGCCTGGACGTCGAACTCGTCGGCGCCGACGCCTACCCCGAGATCCCGGACGTCCCGGAGACCGGCGTCACCTTCGCCGAGAACGCGCTCCTCAAGGCCCATGCCCTCGCCCGCGCCACCGGCCTGCCCGCCGTCGCCGACGACTCCGGCCTCTGCGTCGACGTCCTGAACGGCGCCCCCGGCATCTTCTCCGCCCGCTGGGCCGGCAAGCACGGCGACGACCGCGCCAACCTCGACCTGCTGCTCGCCCAGCTCTCCGACATCTCCGACCCGCACCGCGGCGCCCACTTCTTCTGCGCCGCCGCCCTCGCCCTCCCCGACGGCACCGAGCGCGTCGTCGAGGGCCGTCTCCTCGGCACCCTGCGCACCGCCCCCTCCGGCGACGGCGGCTTCGGCTACGACCCGATCCTCCAGCCCCTCGGCGAGACCCGCACCTGCGCCGAACTCACCCCCGCCGAGAAGAACGCCATCAGCCACCGCGGCCAGGCCTTCCGCGGCCTCGCCCCGGTCGTCAAGGACCTCCTGGGCTGACAGCTCGCAGGAACGGCGATGGCCCTCTGTCCTTCGAATCGAAGGACAGAGGGCCATTTCGCTTGGTACGCCCGGTGGGACTCGAACCCACGACACTGCGGACCTAAACCGCACCTCTCTAGCCAGCTGGAGTACGGGCGCACGCCACGCCAAGCGTACCGGGTGACGGCTTCCGATGCGGCCACCTTTCCCTGTCGGCTGCCGCGTTAGGCGGCATCCCTCTCCGCGTCGTCGCGATTCCTGTTTCGGCCGCAGTAGGTCGGCGTGATGGAGTGGCAGTTGGGGCAGAGCAGGCGGAGGTTGTCGCGTCGGTTGTCGAGCCAGTCGCCGTTGACGTGGTCGACCTCCAGGGTCATCGGCTGCCCGAGCCAGGTCGGAGGCGTGCCGCACAGCTCACACACGTCCGGGTGCCCGATGTGTACGAGCATGGCGCGGAGCCGGTCGCCCGGAACGCGGTGGCTTCCTGGCGGGCGTCGTACCAGTAGCTCCTCGGCCGTGCGCCGGGGCCCGGTCTTCCGGCCCTTGTTGTGTGCCCGCCCGGTGAAGTGGCCGGTGTCGAGCTGGTGGTGGTCGATGGCCTCCCGCACCAGCGTGCGCGAGTTGCCGCAGTCGGTCATCCCGACGGCAAGGATCACGCCGCGGATGCTTCGATGCGTGGCCACGGCCTGCGCCAGCACCTCCTTGGGAATGGCTGCGGCCTTGTTGCGGCCGTCGCCCCTGAACGTGAAGTGCGCGGTGTCGATGTCGAACTCGACCAGGCGCTTCTTCAGGTACGAGTAGAGGCTGTCGTACGGCGTGACGCCCAGGTAGGCCATCATGCCGTTGATGCTGTCGCTGTGCGCCGCCGCCTCGGCCATCACGTCCCGCGGGTACCGGCGCCGCCCGTAGTCGGGCCTGCTGTGGTTGAAGTGCGAGGTGTCGATGCCGTAGTGCCGGAGCCGCCGGCTCAGGTAGCTGTGGGTGCCGCCCGCCATCGGCACGCCGAGCTTTCGCATCATGTCGTTGACGTTGCTGGACTCGGCCGCGAGCGACGCGAGCAGTTCGCGGGTGTACTTGACCGGCATGGTTGTTCCCCTTCGGGCAGTGGTTCGCCCGTCCCCCGGTGTGCGAACGATCGGTGGGGGATTTGGTTACGGGTGACGGGGTTTCGGCCAGGGGGTGACTTGTTGTCGTCGGTGGGGTGACCGGCGGGGTTGGGGGTTTGATTACCAATTGGTACAGACCTATTGACCTATGTGGTTCAGACCACATAGCTTCGGCGCCAATTGCAATCCCCCACGTGCGTGCTCCCCCACAGGCACGCGCCGACACTCTCTCCCGGAGGACCGAGTGTTGATCCGAAACACGGCGGAGCGGCGTCCCACCGCCGCACTCCGTCGCAAGAGCCCGGCTGCCCGGGCGGGCGCGATCTCGCTGGCGGCGGCCGGTCTGGCCGGTCTGCTGCTGTCGACGCTGGGCGCGGTGCCCTCGCAGGCGTCCGCGACCGTCGACAACGGGGCCTGTCGCCCCGACGGCCTGTACCAGACGCCCGGCGTGGACGTCCCGTACTGCTCGGTCTACGACACCGGCGGCCGCGAGAAGATGGGCGCGGACCACCAGCGCCGCATCATCGGCTACTTCACCGGCTGGCGCACCGGCAAGAACGGCGACCAGCCCTATCTGGTGAACGACATCCCCTGGGACAAGGTCACCCACCTCAACTACGCGTTCGGCCACGTCGGCGGTGACAACAAGCTCTCCGTCGGCGCCGACGGCCCGACCAACGAGGCCACCGGGATCTCCTTCCCGGGCGTGCCCGGCGCCGAGTTGGACCCGACGCTGCCCTACAAGGGCCACTTCAATCTGCTGACGAAGTTCAAGAAGCAGTACCCGAACGTCAAGACCCTGATCTCGGTGGGTGGTTGGACCGAGACCGGCGGTTATTTCGGGGACGACGGCAAGCGCGTCAACTCCGGCGGCTTCTACTCGATGACCGTCAACCCGGACGGCAGCGTCAACCAGGCCGGCATCGACACCTTCGCCGCCTCGTCCGTCGACTTCATCCGCAAGTACGGTTTCAACGGCGTCGACGTCGACTACGAGTACCCGACCTCGATGAAGGACGCCGGCAACCCGCTGGACTGGCAGCTCGCCAACTCCAAGCGCGGCTCGCTGGCGAAGGGCTACGCGGCGCTGATGAAGACGCTGCGCGAGAACCTGGACCGGGCCGGCGCCGCCGACGGCAGGCACTACCTGCTGTCGGTCGCGGCCCCGTCGTCCGGCTACCTGCTGCGCGGCATGGAGACCTTCCAGGTGGCACAGTACCTGGACTACGTCAACATCATGTCGTACGACCTGCACGGCGCCTGGAACAAGTACGTCGGCCCGAACGCCTCGCTGTTCGACGACGGCAAGGACGGCGAGCTGGCGGCGGCCAACGTGTACGGCACCGGCCAGTACGGCGGCATCGGCTACCTGAACGCCGACTGGTCGTACCACTACTTCCGCGGCGCGATGCCGGGCGGCCGGATCAACGTCGGCCTGCCGTACTACACCCGGGGCTTCAAGAACGTCACGGGCGGCACCAACGGCCTCTGGGGCACCGCGGCGGCGACCACCTGCCCGGTCGGCTCCGGCCTGACCTCCTGCGGTGACGGCGCGGTCGGCATCGACAACATCTGGAACGACAAGGACGACGCGGGCAAGGAGTCCCCGGCCGGGTCGAACCCGATGTGGCACGCGAAGAACCTGGAGAAGGGCATCCTGCCCGACTACCTGGCCAAGTACGGCGTGAAGGACACCGCGCTGCAGGGCACCTACGCCCGCAACTACAGCAGCAGCCTGGTGGCGCCGTGGCTGTGGAACGACGCCAAGAAGGTGTTCCTCTCCACCGAGGACGAGCAGTCGGTGGGTGCCAAGGCGGACTACATCGTCAACCAGGGCGCCGGCGGCGCGATGATCTGGGAGCTCGCGGGCGACTACAAGTGGGACGCGGGCGCCAACGGCGGCAAGGGCGAGTACGTGCCGGGTTCGACGCTGACCTCGCTGATGTACGACAAGTTCAAGGCGGCCACGCCGTACGGCGCGACCCGTTCGACGGTCCCGCTGCCGCAGCAGACCCTGCCGATCGACGTGTCGTTCACCAACTTCGCGCTGGGTGACTCGAACTACCCGATCAACCCGAAGATCCACATCGTCAACAACTCGACGACGACCCTGCCGGGCGGCACCGAGTTCCAGTTCGACTACAGCAACTCGGCTCCGGGCAACGCCAAGGACCAGTCAGGGTTCGGCCTCCAGGTCATCAGGCAGGACAACCCCGGTCCGGGCAACGTGGGCGGCCTGAAGGGCACCTACAACCGGGTGTCGGTCAAGCTGCCGGGCTGGCAGTCGCTGGCGCCGGGCGCCTCGGTGGACCTGGACTTCGTCTACTACCTGCCGGTCTCGACCCCGTCGAACTGGACGGTCAACGTGAACGGCACGCTGTACGGGCTCAAGGGCGACCTGACCCGGGGCGCGGTGGACGGTGGCACGCCGACCCCGACGCCTACCCCGACCCCGACGCCTACCGCGACCGCGACCGCGACCGCTACTGCTTCGCCGACGGCCTCCCCGACGGCGACGGCCTCGCCGACCGCGACGGCCACGGCCACCGCGACCGCCACCCCGACGACGGGGGCCTGCACGGCCGCCCCGAGCTGGGACGCGGGCACCACGTACGCGGCCACCACCAAGGTGTCGTGGAAGGGCCACTACTACCAGAACAAGTGGTGGACCAAGGGCGACGACCCCGCGGCCAGCGGCTCGTGGGGCGTCTGGAGCGACCTCGGGGCCTGCTGACGGCGCCCTGAGGTGAGAGACGGCGGTGGCGGTGCACCCGGTCGGGGGGTGTGCCGCCACCGCTTCGTTCAGCGGGGTGCCGGGCGAGCGGGGCGCCGGGCGCCGGGGCGTCAGGCGGTCTCGACCTTGAGGTCGCGCAGCAGCTTGGCGACGTGCCCGGTGGCCTTCACGTTGTACAGCGCGCGCTCGACCTTGCCCTGCTCGTCCACGATCACGGTGGAGCGGATCACGCCGACGTAGGTGCGGCCGTAGTTCTGCTTCTCGCCGTAGGCGCCGTAGGCCTCCAGCGCCTGGTGGTCCGGGTCGGACACCAGGGTGACCTTGAGGTTCTCGGCCTCGCGGAACTTGCCGAGCTTCTCCGGCTTGTCCGGGGAGACGCCGATGACGTCGTAGCCGGCGCCGGCGAGGACCTCCAGGTTGTCGGTGAAGTCGCAGGCCTGCTTGGTGCAGCCGGGGGTGAGCGCGGCCGGGTAGAAGTAGACGATGACCTTGCGGCCCAGGTGGTCGGCGAGGGACACCTGGTTGCCGTCGGCGTCGGACAGGCTGAAGGCGGGCGCGGTGTCGCCGGGCTGGAGACGCTCACTCACGGGTAAATCTCCTGTTGCTGGGGCGGGCGGTCATAGCACGGCAAACTTACCTCCGATGGTGGGTGGGGTCGCGCGGCCCTGCTCGGCAACTGACAGACTGGGTCAGTCGCACAGGACAACATCAGCAAGTGAATGGGGTGGCCCGAGTGGGCGAGGCGAGCACGAAGGACAAGTCGGCGCGGACGACCGCCCAGATCGAGGCGGACATCTCCCGGACCCGCACCCAGCTGGCGGCCACCCTGGACGAGCTGGCCGTGCGCGTCCACCCGAGCACGATCAGCGCCCAGGTGAAGGCGAAGGCCGTGGCCGCCGTCGAGGAGAAGGCCGGCCGGGCGTACGTGGCCGCCAACGGCGTGGTGGAGAAGGTGCGGGCGCAGTTCGTGGACGAGAAGGGGCAGCCGCGTACGGAGCGGATCGTCCCGGCCGCGCTGGTCGGCGTGGGCGTGCTGCTGCTGGTGGCTTCCGCCCGGAAGCGCCGCAAGGGCTGAACGGGCGCGGGGTGAGGGCCGGGCGCGGGAGGCGTCCGGCTTTCGGTGTGCCCGGGCCCGGAAGGTGTGCCCAGGTCCGGGGAGTGTGCCCTGACCTGGGGGTGTGCCCGGCCTCGCGGGTGCCGCGGCTTCCCGCATGCCGGGCCCGCGTCACGCCGCGCGCCCGGGGGCGGTACCTTCGGGATCGTGAGTACGAACGACGAACCGACCCCGCAGGCCTCCTCCGCCGCACCCGAGTACGAGGCGGCGCGGCACGACCGGCTGGGCGAGAAGCTGCCGATCCGGATGCTGCACGACCGCGTGCTGGTGCGGATCGAGGGCAGCGAGGGTGAGCGCCGCTCGACCGGCGGCATCCTGATCCCCGCGACCGCGGAGCTGTCCAAGCGCTGCACCTGGGCGGAGGCCGTCGCGGTGGGCCAGAGCGTCCGCTCGGTGGAGCCGGGTGACCGCGTCCTGTACGACCCGGAGGACAAGCTGGAGGTCGAGGTCCGCGGCGCCACCTACGTGCTGCTGCGCGAGCGTGACCTGCACGCGGTGGCGGCGACCCGCTTCGGCGACACGGAGGGTTCGACCGGGCTCTACCTCTGAACCTCTGAGCACGGACGTGGCGTGAGCCGGTCGGGGCGGTGCCCCGGCCGGCTCCTTGCGTCCGGGCCTGTCGGTGGTGGGGGCACTGGGGTCCGGGCCTGTCGGTGGTGGGCGCTAGGGTCCCGGCATGACGAGGCGTGTGCCGGTGATCGGCGAGGGTGAGCGGCGGGCCCGGGTGGGGCGGCGGCAGTTGCTGGCGCCGTCGGTGCGGGTGGCGCGGGTGGAGCAGGTGGTGGACGCGCTGGTGGGGCTGCACGCGTCGGACCCGGCGACGGTGTACCTGTCGGCGTGCGCGCGGCTGGTGGAGCCGTCGGCGGCGGAGGTGGACCGGGCGCTGTACGAGGACGTCACGCTGGTGAAGCTGCTGTCGATGCGGCGGACGCTGTTCGCGGTGACGGAGGGCTTCGCGCCGCACGTGAGTTCGTCGACGGCGCGGGCGATCGCGGCGAGGGAGCGGGCGACGCTGCTCAAGCACCTGCGGGACCACGCGGACGGCTGGGACGAGGCACGGCTGGCCGGGGCGGAGCGCGCGGTGCTGGCCGCCGTGGCCCGGCGCGGCGAGGCGACGACCAAGGAACTCGGGGACGACGTACCGGAGTTGCGCGAGACGATGCTGATGTCGGCGGGCAAGCCGTACGAGAGCCGGCAGAGCGTGGGCAGTCGGCTGCTGCGGGTGCTGGCCGCGGACGGGCACGTGCGGCGGGGCCGTCCGCGTGGGTCCTGGCTGAGCAACGTCTACCCGTGGGCGCCGGTGCCGCAGTGGCCGGAGGCGCCGGTGCGGGAGGCGAAGGCGGAGGTGGTGCGGCGCTGGCTGGCCGGGTACGGCCCGGCGACCGTCGAGGACGTGAAGTGGTGGACGGGCTGGACGCTGGGGGACACCCGCCGGGCGCTGGCGGACGTGGGCGCCGAGGACGTGGAGCTGGCGGGCGGGGCGGCGGCGCTGGTGCTGCCGGGGGATGCCGGGCCGGTGGCGGAGCCGGAGCCGTGGGCGGCGCTGCTGCCGGCGCTGGATCCGACGGTGATGGGCTGGCGGGGGCGGGACTGGTACCTGCGGCCGGAGGACGTGCCGGCGCTGTTCGACCGGGCGGGGAACGCCGGGCCGACGGTGTGGTGGTGCGGCCGGGTGGTGGGCGGCTGGGCGCAGCGGCCGGACGGCGAGGTGGTGTGGCGGCTGTTCGGTGATGTGGGGGCGGAGGCCGGGGCGGCGATCGCGGCGGAGGCGGCGCGTCTGGCGGGCTGGCTGGGGGAGGTGCGGGTGACGCCGCGGTTCCGGTCGCCGTTGGAGCGGGAGTTGGCGGCGGGGTAGGCCACCGGCCGGCGGGGTGGTTCACCGATCGGCGGGGTGGTTCAGCGGCCGGCGGGACGGCGCGTTGGGCCGGTGAAGCGGCTCACTGGGCCGGCGGGGTGGCCCGCTGGGCCGGTGGTGTCGCGCTCGTCGCCGGGTTGGTGGCGGCGCCGGTGGTGCTGGGTGGCGTGGTCGGGTGGGTGGGCCGGGTCTGGATGGGTCGGGGGGTGGGGCTGGACTGCTCCTGGGTGGTGGTGGGCTGGGGTGCCTGCGGGCTGGGCTGTTCCTGGGTGGTGGTGGGCTGCGGGGCGGGCGCGCTGGGGGCGTGGGTGGGGGTGTCGGGCACGGGGGTGCTGCTGGGGGGTTCCTCGCTGCTGCCGCCGCCGGTGGTGGGGGTGGTGGCGGTGGGGCTGGGGGTGGTGGTGGCGCTGCTGTTGGGGCTGAAGCCGGGGGCGGGGGTGTCGCGGCCGGTCTGGAGGTCGAACTGCTGGGTGGCGGTGCCGTCGAGGGCGGCGCTCATGTAGGCGGTCCAGATCCGGGTGGGGAAGGTGCCGCCGTTGATCCGGGCGAGTCCGGCGGTGCCGGCCAGTGGTTCCTTGGCGTGGGTCTTCGGGTTCTCGCGGAACAGGCCGACGGTGGTGGCGAGTTCGGGGGTGTAGCCGGCGAACCAGGCGGAGAGGTTGGAGTCGGTGGTGCCGGTCTTGCCGGCGGCGGGGCGGCCGAGGTCGAGGGCGGCGGCGCCGGTGCCGCGGGGGCCGATGACGTCGCGCAGGACGTCGGTGACGGTGTCGGCGTAGGGCCGGTCGATGGCGTCGACGGGGGTGTGGTCGGGCATCTTGGGGGCGTCGACGGCGCCGCCGGTGTGGACGCGTGCGAGTTTGAGGACGGACCAGGGGGCGTTCGCCTGGCCGTGGTTGGCGAGGGTGGCGTAGGCGCCGGCCAGGTCGAGGGCGCTGGGGGTGGCGGTGCCGAGGGTCATCGAGGTGTTGGCCGGGTCCATGCCGCGGACGCTGTCGGGGATGCCGAGTTTGACGGCGGTGTCGCGGACGCGGGCGAGGCCGGCGTCGACGCCCTCCTGCGCGTACACGGAGTTGACGGACTTCACCATGGCGTAGCGCAGGGTGATGTTGCCGTAGTCGACGTCGTCCTCGTTGGGCGGCGCGTAGGGGGTGGGGCCGCCGGTGACGGGGCGTTCGCTGGTGCCGTCGTAGCGGGTGTCGGGGGTGATCGGCCGGCCGTCGAGGGTGTGTTGGGCGATGAGGCCGGCGGCGAGGTCGACGGGTTTGAAGGTGGAGCCGATCTGGTTGTCCTGGCGCAGGGCGTCGTTGTAGGGCTGTTTGGCGTAGTCGGGGCCGCCGTAGACGGCGACGACGCGGCCGGTGGCGGCTTCGACGGAGGCGCCGGCGACCCGGACGTCGGTGTCGGTGGCGGGGCGGCGCTGGGGGTCGAGTTCGTCGGTGAGTTCGTCCTGGACGGCCTTGTGGAAGGCGTCCTGCTTGGGCTTGTCGAAGGTGGTGGTGATGCGCCAGCCGCCGGCCTTGAGGGTGGCGGTGTCGATGATGCCGGCGGAGACGAGGTAGTCGTCGGCGACGCCGACGAGGTAGCCGGCCTGGCCGGAGAGGCCGGTGGCGGGCTGGGGGTCGATCGGTTCGGGGAAGGTGGTGGCGGTGCGTTCGGCGTCGGTGAGGAAGCCGAGTTGGACCATGCCGTCGAGGGTGTAGTGCCAGCGGGCGATGGCCTTCTCGCGGTTGGCGGGGGTGGCGGTCTTGACGTCGTAGCTGCTGGGGGCCTGGAGGAGGGAGGCGAGGTAGGCGCCCTGGGCGAGGGTGAGGGCGGAGACGTCGACGCCGTAGTAGGCGTGGGCGGCGCTCTGGATGCCGTAGGCGCCGCGGCCGAAGTAGCTGCTGTTGAGGTAGCCGGCGAGGATCTCGGGCTTGTCGCGTTGCTGGTCGACCTTGAGGGCGATGAAGAGTTCTCGGCCCTTGCGTTCGATGGTCTTGTCCTGCGTCAGGTAGTAGTTCTTGACGTACTGCTGGGTGATGGTGGAGCCGCCTTGGGTGCCCTTGCCGGTGAGGGTGTTCCAGCCGGCCCGGAGCATGCCTTTGAGGTCGATGCCGCGGTTGCGGTAGAAGGTGCGGTCCTCGGCGGAGACGACGGCGTGCTGGGTTTGCGGGGGGATCTGGTCGATGGTGACGTCGGTGCGGTTGACGGCGCCGGTGCGGGCGATCTCGGTGGTGTCGTCGGCGTAGAGGTAGATGTTGTTCTGGGCGACGGCGTGGGCGTTGGGGTCGGGCACCGGGACGATGACGTAGAGCACGGCGAAGGCGCCGGCGGTGAGCAGGAGCGCGGCGGTGAGGGCGCCGAGCGTGATGCGCCAGGTGGGCAGGAGCCGGCGCCAGCGGGGGAGGGCTCGGCGGGCCGCGCGGCGGGCGGCTCGTTTGGCCTGGCGTCGGGTGCTCAAGGTCATGCCGCGATTATGTGCTATTTGATGGCCGATCAGGGGGTGGTCGGGGGGTTGGCGTGCTCGGGGAAACCGGGTGCGGCGGCTGGTCCTCGGCGCTACGGTGAAAGGTGCAAACCAGGTAGCGCCTCGCATGGCGCCCTCGCATAGCGCACCCGCACAGCGCACCCAGTTCCGTCAGCTCCGCGCGTTCGGCCCGGTACCCCCGGGTTCGGCCGGTCGGAGCCGCTGGGGTGTGCGCGGACGTCGGCGGGCATCCATCTGCCCGTATTTGTCGACAAGGAGACAATATGCTGAATCTCGCACCCGCGGAGACGCGGACCGCACGCCCTCCTGATCCCACCGGACCGCTCCCCGTCCTCGGGCTCTACGCGGCCGTCGCCCGCGGCGCCTTCCGCCGCTACTCCACCTACCGGGCCGCCACCCTGGCCGGCACCTTCACCAACACCGTCTTCGGCATCATCCTGGCCTCCTCCTTCCTCGCCCTCTGGCAGGCCCGCCCCAGCCTCGGCGGCTACGACCAGAGCCAGGCCGTCACCTACATCTGGGTCAGCCAGGCCCTGCTGGTCACCGTCGCGGTGTGGGGCGGCGGCTTTCAGGACGACCTCCAGGACCGCTTCCGCAGCGGGGACATCGCCGTCGACCTCTACCGCCCGGTCGACTTCCAGGGCTGGTGGCTGGCCACCGACCTCGGCCGGGCCGCCTTCCAACTGCTGGTCCGCGGCACCGTGCCGCTGCTCGTCGGCGCCCTGGTGTTCCGCACCCGGATGCCCGAGCAGCCGCTGACCTGGGCGGTCTTCCTGCTCTCGGTGCTGCTCGCGCTGGTGGTCAGCTTCGGGCTGCGCTTCCTGGCCTCGATCACCGGCTTCTGGCTGCACGACTCGGACGGGGTGCGCTCGGTGATGCTGGTGGTCTCGATGTTCTTCTCCGGGATGCTGCTGCCGATCGTGCTCTTCCCCGGCCTGCTCGGCGATCTCGCCGCGGTGCTGCCCTGGGCGGCGCTGGTGAAGGTGCCGACCGACGTCTTCCTGGAGCGCTCGACCGGCGCCGGCCTGCTCGGCGCGCTCGGCTTCCAGCTCGCCTGGGCCGTCGCCCTGCTCGCCGCGGGCCGGGGCGCCCAGTGGCTGGCGACCCGCAAGGTGGTGGTGCAGGGTGGCTGAGCCGATCGTGCCCCGCACCGCGTGGGCGGTCCGCTCCTGGTGGCTGTGCGCCCGGATGTGGATGCGCTCGATGATGGCCTACCGGGCCTCCTTCGCCCTGAACCTGGTGGCCAGCCTGGCCACGCACTCGCTGGACTTCGTCGTCCTGGTGCTGATGTTCCGGCACACCGACCAGCTGGGCGGCTGGCGCCTGCCGGAGATCGCCTTCCTCTACGGCACCGCGACCTTCGCCCTCGGCGTGGCCAACCTGCTGGTCGGCTCGGTCGAGGGCCTCGGCGTGCGGATCCTCAACGGATCGCTGGACACCATGCTGATCCGGCCGGCGCCCGCGCTCGCCCAACTGTGCGCCGAACGCTTCTCGCTGCGCCGGCTCGGCCGCCCGATCCAGGCCCTGGCCGTGCTCGCCTGGTCACTGGCCACCCTGGACGTCCACTGGACCTGGGACCGCGTGCTGCTGGTGCCCGCCCTGCTGGTCTGCGGCAGCGTCATCTTCGGCGCGATCTACGTCGGCGGCGCGACCGTGCAGTTCTGGTGGGGCGAGTCCAAGGAGATCCAGAACTCCTTCACCTACGGCGGCGCGACCCTGCTGCACTACCCGCCGACCATCTTCGCCAAGGAACTGGTGGCCGGCGTGGTCTTCGGCGTCCCGCTGGCCTTCGTCAACTGGCTGCCCGCCCTGCACATCCTCGGCCGGCCCGACCCGCTCGGCCTGCCCAGCGCCTTCCAGTACGCCTCCCCGCTCGCCGCCGCGCTCTGCGTCGTCGCCGCCGGGCTCGCCTGGCGGGCCGGGCTGCGCGCCTACCGCGGCACCGGCAGCTGAACCTACCGAGGCGCCGGTAGCTGAACCCCCCTCCTACGCAAGGAACCCCCATGGCACTGATCGAACTCGAGGACGTCCGCCGCACCTTCACCGTGCGGGCCCGCACCGGCCGCTTCAGCCGGGTCAAGCGCGAGGTGCGCGCGGTGGACGGGCTGAGCTTCACCGTCGAGGCCGGCGAGTGCGTCGGCTACATCGGCCCCAACGGCGCCGGCAAGTCCACCACCATCAAGATGCTCACCGGCATCCTCGTGCCCAGCGGCGGGCGGCTGCGCGTCGCCGGAGTGGACCCGGCCCGCGAACGCGTCGCGCTGGCCCGCCGGATCGGCGTCGTCTTCGGCCAGCGCACCACGCTCTGGTGGGACCTCCCGCTGTGCGACTCCTTCGAACTCGCCCGCCGGATCTACCGCATCCCCGACCGCCGATATCGCGAGAACCTCGCCCGCTGCGTCGAACTGCTCGACCTGGAAGAGCTGCTGGACACCCCCGTCCGCCAGCTCTCGCTCGGCCAGCGGATGCGCGGCGACCTCGCGGCGGCGCTGCTGCACGACCCGCAGGTGCTCTACCTGGACGAGCCGACCATCGGCCTGGACGTGGTCAGCAAGGGGAAGGTGCGCGAGTTCCTGCGCGAGGTCAACCGGGACCGGGGCACCACCGTGCTGCTCACCACGCACGACCTGACCGACATCGAGCAGCTCTGCGGCCGGGTGATGGTGATCGACCACGGCCGGGTCGTCTACGACGGCGGGCTGGACGGCCTGCACGCCACCGGGCGCAGCGAGCGCACCCTGGTGGTCGACCTGGCCGAGGCCCGGCCCGCGATCGAGGTGGCCGGCGCCCGGGTGGTGAAGGTCGAGGGGCCCCGGCAGTGGCTGGCCTTCCCGGCGCAGCAGAGCGCCGCGCCGATCGTGGCGGCGGTGGCCGCGCGCTATCCGCTGGTGGACCTGTCGGTGCGCGAGCCGGCGATCGAGGACGTGATCGCGCGGATGTACACGGAGGTGGCGATCGGCTGAGCGTCCTGGCTCCGGACGCTCCGGACGCCCTGGACGCCCTGAAACGTCCGTTCGGGCGCTGTCACCCGTCCGGGGAGGGCACGTGACTCCCCGGCGGGCAGCCGAGTTGACGTTGCATCGCTCGGCGAACAGCACACCGGAGGGCAGCGCTTCTCGATGACCGGACCCGATGTGACCGTGGTGGTCGCGGTCTACAACACCATGCCCTACCTCACCGCCTGCCTGGACTCGCTGGTCGGGCAGACCCTGGCGCCCGGGCGGCTGGAGGTGGTGGTCGTCGACGACGGCTCCACGGACGGCGGCGAAGTCGTCCTGGACGACTACGCCGCCCGCCACCCCGGGCTGTTCCGGGTGGTGCACCAGCCCAACTCGGGCGGCCCGGCGGCCCCCACCAACCGGGGCCTGGCGCTGGCCCGCGGCCGCTACGTGCTGTTCCTCGGCGCGGACGACTGGCTCGGCGCCGAGGCGCTGGAGCGGCTGGTCACGGCGGCCGACGCCTGGGGTTCGGACGTGCTGGTGCCCAAGCAGGTCGGGGTGAACGGGCGGCTGGTGCCGCAGGGGATCTTCCACGCCAACGCCGAGTCCGTCGGCTTCACCGACTCGGCGCTGGCCTGGGCGCTGTCCGACACCAAGCTGTTCCGGATGGACCTCGTCCGGCGCCACGGGCTGCGCCGCGACGAGGAGTTGAAGGTCTTCTCGGACCAGCCGTTCACCCTGGAGGCCTGCCTGCGGGCCGGCCGGGTATCCGTCCTCGCCGACTATGACTGCTACTTCCTGGTGCTGCGCCAGGACTTGGGCAACGTCACCCAGCGGGCCGGGGTGCTGGACCGGCTGTGCGGGATCGCGGCGTTGCAGCAGGTCGCCGCCGATCTGGCCGCGCCCGGCGGGGAGTTGGACGCGATCCGGGCCCGCAGCTTCGCCTGGGACGTGCCGCGGCTGCTCCAGGACGACTTCCTACTGCTCGACGATGCCGTGCAGGAGCAGGTCTGCGCCGAGGTCGGCCGGCTGGTCGAGCGCTTCGACGCCCGCGCGGTCTACCCGCGGCTGCCCGTCGCCGAGCGGCTGCGGCTCGAACTCGCCGCCGCCGTCCGGCCGGAGGCGCTGCGGGACCTGATCCGGTACGAGGCCGCGCACGGCGACCCGCCGGTGGTCGTCGACGGGCGGCGGCACTACGCGGGCTACCCGGCGTTCCGGGACGCCCGGCTGGGCCTGCCGGACGAGCTGTTCCTGCTGGGCGAGGAGCCGGTGCGGCTGCCGGTGGAGGTCCCGTCGCTCAACCTGGCCCAGCAGGTGTGGCGCGGCGCCGTGCCGGCCCAGTTGCGGCGCGGGCTGCGGCGGTACCCGGTGTGGCGCCGGCTTGCCAACACGGTGAACGGGGGCCGGGGGTGAGCGGGCCCCCGGAGGCCGGGGACGCCGGAGGCTGGGCGCCCCGGAGGAAAGGGGACGCGAGGATGAGCGGGGTGCGGGGATGAGTCGGGCGATGGACGTCTGCGTGGTCGGGCTGGGCAAGCTGGGCCTGCCGCTGGCCGTGCAGTTCGCGCTGAAGGGGCACCGGGTGACGGGGGCGGACATCGCCCCCGGGGTCGTCCACAGCGTCAACCAGGGCGTGCCGCCGTTCCCTCGGGAGGCGGGTTTGGACGAGGCACTGAAGCGGGTGGTCGCCGAGGGCTGGCTGCGGGCCACCACCGACACCACGGCCGCCGTCGCCGCCGCCGAGGCCGTGGTGCTGGTCGTCCCGCTGGTCACCGTCGCCGACGGCACCCCGGACTTCGGCCTGCTCGACGCGGCCACCGACGCCGTCGCCGCCGGGCTGCGCCGGGGCACCCTGGTCAGCTACGAGACCACCCTGCCGGTCGGCGTCACCCGGGGCCGCTGGGCGCCCCGGCTGGCGGCCGGCTCCGGGCTGGCCGCCGGGGCGGACTTCGCGCTGGTGTTCAGCCCGGAGCGGGTCCGCACCGGGCGGGTCTTCGCCGACCTGCGGCGCTACCCCAAGCTGGTCGGCGGCGTGGACGCCGCCTCGACCCGGCGCGGCGCCGAGTTCTACCGGGCCGCGCTGGACTTCGACCCGCGCCCCGACCTGCCCCGGCCCAACGGCGTCTGGGAGCTGGCCTCGGTGGAGGCGGCGGAGTTCGCCAAGCTCGCCGAGACCACCTACCGGGACGTCAACATCGCGCTCGCCAACCAGTTCGCCCGGTACGCCGACCGGGTCGGGGTGGACTTCGCGGAGATCGCCGACGCGTGCAACTCGCAGCCGTACAGCCACCTGCACCGGCCCGGCATCGCGGTCGGCGGGCACTGCATCCCGGTGTACCCGCGGCTGTACCTGTGGAACGACCCGGGTGCGACGGTCGTGCGGGCCGCCCGGGAGGCCAACCTGGAGATGCCCGGGTACGCGGTCGGGGTGCTGGACGGCGCGCTGGCGGGCGGGATCGCCGGGCAGGGCGTGCTGGTGCTCGGGGCGGCGTACCGGGGCGGGGTCAAGGAGACGGCGTACTCGGGGGTGTTCCCGCTGGTCGAGGCGGTGCGGGCGGCGGGGGCGCGGCCGTACGTCAGCGATCCGCTGTACCGGGGCGGGGAACTGGCGGCGCTCGGGCTGCCCCCGTACGACGGGGAGCCGGTGGTGGCGGCGGTGCTCCAGGCGGACCACCCGGAGTACCGGGGGCTGGCACCGGAGGACCTGCCGGGGGTGCGGGTGCTGCTGGACGGGCGGCGGTGCACGGATCCGGCGGCGTGGGCGGTCGAGGGGGTGCGGCGGATCGTGCTGGGCGGGGCGTGATCGTGCCGGGCGGGGCCTGAGGGGGCTGCGGTTCAGGGCCCGAGGACGCGTGGTGCGGGGCGCGCGGTTCGCCGCGTCGGCGGGCACGGCGTACCGCACGCGGCGTGAGCGGGCGGGTACGGGGCGTGCGCCTGGTTGCGCGCGAGGCGTGCCCGGGCGCGCAACCAGGCGCGTGATCGCGGGGCGCGCCCTCGCCCGCGCTGGGCAGCGGGCAGACTGGCGGGGTGAGTGACGAAGCCTTCAGCGGTACGGGCCCCGGGGTCCGGTTCACCGCCGCCGACGAGCAGAAGAGACATGGCGTCCGCCGGATGAAGACCATCGCGACCGGCCTGCTGGCCTTCGCGAGCCTGGTCTTCGCCCTCGCCACCTGGGCCAAGGCGGCCGGCGCCGGCGCCTGGGCCGGGTACGTGGCGGCGGCCGCCGAGGCGGGCATGGTCGGCGCGCTGGCCGACTGGTTCGCGGTGACGGCGCTGTTCCGCCGCCCGTTGGGCCTGCCGATCCCGCACACCGCGATCATCCCGACCAAGAAGGACGCCTTCGGGCGCTCGCTCGGCGACTTCGTCGGCGACAACTTCCTCTCCGGTCACGTGGTGCGCGGCCGCCTCGCGTCGCTGGGCATCGCCCGGCGGCTGGGGGAGTGGCTGGCCGCGCCGGGCAGTGCCGAGCGGGTCACCAAGGAGGCCTCGGCGGCGCTGCGCGGGGTGCTCGCGGTGCTCCGGGACGACGACGTGCAGGCGGTCGTCGCCGAGGCGGTGACCAGGCGGGCGGCGGCCACCTCGGTGGCCGAGCCGATGGGCCGGATGCTGGGCAAGGTGGTCGCGGACGGCGGGCACCACGGCGTGGTCGATCTGGTGGCCGTCCGGGCGCACGGCTGGCTGACGGCCAACCACGAGGAGGTGGTCCAGCGGGTCACCCAGAAGACCCCGGGCTGGACGCCCAAGTTCCTCGACCACCAGGTCGGCGAGCGGGTCTACAAGGAGCTGATGCGGTTCGTCACCGACATCCGGGACGACCCGGACCACCCGGCCCGCGGCGCCATCGACAACTTCCTCGCCGACTTCGCGACCGAACTGCAGACCGACCCGGAGACCATCGCCCGGGTGGAGCGGGCCAAGGTGGAGCTGCTGGCCCGACCCGAGGTGCAGGACCTGATCGCCTCCACCTGGGCAGCCGTCCGCACCCTGGTGGTGAACGCGGCCGAGGACGAGGACAGTGAACTGCGCCGGCGCATCCGCGAGGGCGTGAGCAGCTTCGGTGCGCGCCTGGCCACCGACGCCAAGCTCCAGGCCAAGGTGGACGGCTGGCTCCAGGACGCCGCCCAGTACCTGGTCGACACCTACCGCGCCGAGATCACCTCGCTGATCTCCGAGACGGTGGCGGGCTGGGACGCCGACGACGCCTCCCGCAAGATCGAGGCCAACGTGGGCCGCGACCTGCAGTTCATCCGGATCAACGGCACCGTGGTCGGTGCCATGGCCGGGCTGCTCATCCACACTGTGGCGACCGCCCTCGGAGGCTGACCCCGGGGCGGCCTATCCTTGCCAGCACCTGTCGGTACGCGTGTAGAGGAAGTAGGGAACCACCGTGGTCCAGCCGGACGGAAGTCGGATCGGAAACCCCAGTGGCCAGGGGGGCATCGAGGCGTTCATCGCCGGGATGCCCAAGGCGGAGCTGCACGTCCACCACGTGGGCTCGGCCTCGCCGCGCGTCGTCGCCGAGCTGGCGGCCCGCCACCGCGGCCGGTCGAAGGTGCCGGTCGACCCGGCGGCGCTCGCCGAGTACTTCACCTTCACCGACTTCGCGCACTTCGTCGACGTCTACCTGAGCGTCGTGGATCTGATCCGTGACGCCGAGGACGTCCGCGCGCTCACCTACGGCGTGGCCGAGGACATGGCGCGCCAGAACATCCGGTACGCCGAACTGACCATCACCCCGTACTCCTCGGTCAAGCGGGGCATCCCGGACGTCGCCTTCATGGAGGCGATCGAGGACGCCCGGCTGCGCGCCGAGAAGGAACTCGGGGTCGTACTGCGCTGGTGCTTCGACATCCCCGGCGAGGCCGGCCTGGAGGCCGCCGAGGAGACCGCCCGGCTCGCCGTCGACCTGGCCCCCGAGGGCCTGGTCAGCTTCGGCCTCGGCGGCCCGGAGATCGGCGTGCCGCGCCCGCAGTTCAAGCCCTACTTCGACCGGGCGCGGGCGGCCGGCCTGCGCAGCGTCCCGCACGCGGGCGAGACCACCGGGCCGGAGACGGTCTGGGACGCGATCCGGGTGCTCGGCGCCGAGCGCATCGGGCACGGCACGCAGTCGGTGAAGGACCCGGCGCTGCTGGATTACCTGGGTGAGCACCGGATCCCGCTGGAGGTCTGCCCGACCTCGAACATCGCCACCCGGGCGGTGGAGCGGATCGAGGAGCACCCGATCAAGCGGATGGTGGACGCCGGGCTGCTGGTCACCGTCAACAGCGACGACCCGCCGATGTTCGGCACCGACCTCAACACCGAGTACGCCGTCGCGGCGCGGCTGCTGGGCCTGGACGAGTCCGGGGTGGCGGCGCTGGCGCGCAACGCGGTCGAGGCGTCCTTCCTGGACGTGGCGGGCAAGGCGCGGCTGGCCGGCGAGATCGACGCGTACCTGGCGGGCTGGAAGGCCTGATTCCCGGCGTCCGCCCTGGTGGACGCCCCGTGAAGTGCCCCGTGAACCGCCCCGCCGGCAGCTGCCGGCGGGGCGGTTTTCTGTTCCCGCTCGGAAGTGGCGCCAAAGTGGCGCCATTAATGGCTCGACATGGCACCACTGCTGTGCCATGCTGAAGCCATGGACCTCACGCCGTACGTCGAAAACCTTCGGAACGAGCTCGCGGTGGCTGCGGGCACGGGCGGGGACGAAGCCCGCGCGCTGGCCGAGCGGCTGACGCTGCCGCTGGATTCGGCCGTGCGGCTCACCCTGCTCAACGCGCTCTCGGCCGCGATGGGCGAAGTGACCCGCGAGCTCGCCCCCGGCTCGGTGGACGTGCGGCTGCGCGGGCTCGATCCCGAGTTCGTGGTCACCGTACCGCCCGGCGCCGACACCTTCCACGGTGATGTGCCGTCCGTGGTGCCACCGATGGCGCCGATGGTGGCATCGGTGGCGCCAGTGGCGCCGCCCATGGTGCCGGAGTCTGACGAGACGGGCACCGCCCGGATCAATCTGCGCCTGCCCGCCCACCTCAAGGCCCGGGCCGAGGAGGCCGCCGGGCAGGAGGGCCTCTCCCTCAACGCCTGGCTGGTCCGGGCCGTCGCCGGCGCGCTGGAGGCGGGCGAGCCGGCCGCCCGCCCGGCCGCCACACCGGCCCCCCAGCCGACGGTCCGCCCGCGCCGCGGCGGCCAGGGCTTCACCGGCTGGGTCCACTGACGCTTCCGCCCGCTCCATCCGCTCCGCCTGCTCGACCCGCTCCGCCTGCTAGACCCGCTCCGCCTGCTAGACCCGCTCCATCCGCTCCATCCGCGCTCCATCCGCAACGACGTCACTCCCGCTCCGACCAGCGGGAACACCCATCAGAGTCAAGAGGACGGGACAGCCATGCCTACGTACGAGACCGACGGACCGATCTCCGCCACCCTCGAATTCGAGATCGGCTCGGTGCGCATCAGCGCGAGCAAGCGCACCGACACCGTGGTCGAGGTCAAGCCCGCCAACCCCGCCGAGGAGGCGGACGTCAAGGCCGCCCAGCAGACCCAGGTCGACTACGCCGGCGGCCGGTTCACCCTCAAGGGCCCGAAGAAGCGCTCGCCGTTCGGCCGGATCGGCTCGATCGACATCCTGATCGAGCTGCCGGCGGGCTCGGAGATCAACGCCGACGCCCCGATGGCCACCTTCGTCGCCGAGGGCCCGCTCGGCGACTGCCGGCTGAAGACCTCGCTCGGCCGGATCCAGGTCGAGCAGGCCGCGAGCGCGCGGCTCAAGACCGACCACGGGGAGGTCCGGGTGGACTCGGTCGACGGGGACGCGGAGGTCTCCGGGCTCGGTCGGGTCGCGGTCGGCACGGTCGGGGGCACGCTGACGGTCAAGAACAGCAACGGCGACACGGAGGTCCGCGAGGTCCACGGGGCGCTCAAGGCGAGCTCCTCCTTCGGCCGGATCGAGGTCGGCACCGCCCACGCGGGGGTGGACGCCAAGACGGCGCACGGCCCGATCCGGATCGGCCGGGTGGTGCGCGGCCAGATCACCATGCAGACCTCCCTGGGGGACTTGGAGGTCGGCATCGCGGAGGGCACGGCTGCCTGGCTCGACGTGCACAGCAAGGTCGGCACCGTGCGCAACGCCCTCGGTGCGACGCAGGGCCCGGGCGACGCCCGGGAGACCGTCGAGGTCCGCGGCCGCACCCAGCTCGGCGACGTCGTGATCCGGAGGGCGTGATGGCGGCGATCTCGGCAGTCGGACTGACCAAGTCCTACGGCGACAAGGCCGTGCTGAACGGCATCGACCTGGAGATCCCGGCGGGCAGCGTGTTCGCCCTGCTCGGGCCGAACGGCGCCGGCAAGACCACCACCGTGCAGATCCTCTCCACCCTGATCCCGGCCGACGGCGGGGTGGCTCGGGTGGCCGGGCACGACGTGGTCGAGCAGGCCTCCGGGGTGCGGGCGGCGATTGGTGTCACCGGCCAGTTCTCGGCGGTGGACAACCTGCTCACCGCCGAGGAGAACCTGCTGCTGATGGCGGACCTCAACCACCTCCCCCGTCGGGAGGGGCGGAGGCGGGCCGAGGATCTGCTGCGGCGGTTCGACCTCACGGAGGCGGCGCGCAAGCCGGTCGTCACCTTCTCCGGCGGCATGCGGCGCAAGCTCGACCTGGCGATGACGCTGGTCGGCGATCCGCGGGTGATCTTCCTCGACGAGCCGACCACCGGGCTGGACCCGCGCAGTCGGCGGACGATGTGGGAGATCATCCGGGGGCTGGTCGCCGACCACGGGGTGACGATCTTCCTCACCACCCAGTACCTGGAGGAGGCCGACGAACTCGCCGACCGGATCGCCGTCCTGGACGGCGGGCGGATCGTCGCCGAGGGCACGGCGGACGAGCTGAAGCGGATCGTCCCCGGCGGGCGGATCCGGCTCCAGTTCGCGGACGCGGTCCAACTGGGGGCTGCCGCTGGGCTGTTCGACTACGCGGCGGTCGACACCGAGGCGCTGCGGCTGGACATCCCGGGGGACAACTCCGTGGTCACCGTGAAGGCGGTGCTGGACGCGCTCGACAACGCCTCGGTCCGGGCCGAGTCGCTGGTCGTGGAGACGGCCGATCTGGACGACGTGTTCCTCACCTTGACCGGGGAGGGCGTCCGATGAGCGCTTCAGTGAGCTACGCGGTCAGTGACTCGCTGACCATGCTGCGGCGCAACCTCAAGCACGCGCTGAGGTACCCGTCCCTGACCTTCGCAGTCGTGATCATGCCGGTCATGATGCTGCTGCTGTTCAACTACGCCTACGGCGGCGCGCTCGGCGCGGGCATCGGCGGCGGCAGCTACATCGACTACGTGACGCCCGGCATCCTGCTGATGGCGGCGGCCTCGGGGTCGCTGGTCACGGCGATCGGGGTCTGCGTCGACATGACGGAAGGCATCGTCAACCGCTTCCGCACGATGGCGATATCCCGTTCGGCCTTCCTGGCCGGGCACGTGGTCGGCAGCGTGATACAGACCATGCTCGGCCTGGTCCTGGTGGTCGGCGCGGCCCTCGCGATGGGCTTCCGGCCCAACGCCGGGCTGGTGGAATGGCTGGCGGCCGTCGGGCTGCTGCTGTTCGTCACCATCGCGCTGACCTGGATATCGGCGGGCATCGGGCTGGTCGCCAAGACGGTGGAGAGCGCCAGCAACCTGCCGATGCCGATACAGTTCCTGCCCTTCATCGGCAGCGCCATCGTCCCGCCCGACTCGATGCCGACCGCCCTGCGGTGGTTCGCCGAGTACCAGCCGTTCACGCCGATCATCGAGACCCTGCGGGGGCTGCTGATGGGCACCCCGATCGGCAACAGCGCCTGGAGCGCGCTGGCGTGGTGCACCGGACTGACGCTGATCGGCTTCTTCTGGTCGAGGAGCGTCTTCTACCGGCGGTGACGGGGGTACGGCCGGTAGCGGGAGGCCCGGGCGGACAGCGATGTCCGCCCGGGCCTCCCGGCGTCGTGGCCAGTACTGCGTCGTGGCCGGTCCTGAGTCGTGGCCGGTGCCGGTAGACGTCCCGGGCCTGGGCCGGAGCCGACCGGAGTCTCAACCGCCGGACATCCGGTAGTAAAGTCCGGGCAAAGGCTCACCCTGGGGAGGGGCGCATGACGGCGGCACGTCGCAAGCGGATCGTGTGGTGGCTCAGAGGTGTGGCGCTGGCGGCGCTCCTGGTCTATCTGCCGGGCTATCAGGCCTCGTTCTCGGGTGGGCTGGTGGAGGTCGAGCGCTGGCTCAACCACCCGCTGCCGCTGCTCGGAGCCACCGTCGTGCTGGCCGTGGTCTCGCTGGTGATCCAGTTCGAGTTCCGCACCTGGTGGTCGCAGGTCGGCTGCGCGGCCGCCCTGGTGTCGCTCGTCTTCCTCGGGGGGTTGGCCGTGCTCCTGTCGTTGCTGCTCGACCGCGACGGGCAGCCCGTCAGCCGGAAGAGCCACCCGGAGCGCCCGGACCGCGTACTGACCGTGACCGACGTCGCCTTCTCGATCGACCCGATCTACCGGGTCGAGCTGTTGACCGGCAGCGGCTGGTCCGCCCGGCACTGGGAACTGGGCGAATGGGACATCCGTGGCGGCGAGTTCGGCAGGGTCGACTGGTCCGGGCCGGACCGGATCGCTGTGACCGGGGTGAAGGGGACCGAGACCGTGGTGTTCACCCTCGATCCGGACGGCCGGCCGAGCCGGCAGGGCCCGACGCCCCGGTAGGCCGGTAGGCCGGTAGGCCGGTAGGCCGGTAGAGCTGGGGAGGCGGTAGGCCCTCGCGCGGCGGGGAGGCCGCGCGAGGGCCCGGGCGGGGTTACCAGGTGTCGATGCCCATCTTCTTGGCCGCGTCGTGGACGGCCTTGTAGTGGGCGTGCGACATGCCGGACTGCTTGTCCTTCTCGGGCAGGTTCTTGTCCGTCGCGCGGAACTCGTCGCGGGCCTCGGCGAGCAGGCTCGTGCCGTAGGAGACGGGGACGTCCTTGACGCCGTGGGACGGGTGGGTCTTCTCGGCCGTCTTGCTGCCCGCCTTGATCAGGATGTCGCGGGCCTTGTTGAAGTCGTCGGCCTTGACCGTCTTCGGGTTGCTGAGCTGCGCCTGCACCCGGGCCGTCGGCTGGGCCGGCGCGGTGCCTGCGGCCATGGCGGGGGCGGCAGCGGCGGCGCCGAGGGCGCCGGCGGCGGCGACTGCCACGAGGGCGTTCCGGAGGGTCCTGTTCATGGATATCGATCCCTTCACAATGTCTAACGATCAGTGCCCGCACCGGACTTGGAGTCCGTGGGAGTGCGAACCCCTCGGCACTACCCCGGCCCTCCTCGGCGGCAAACCGGTGTCCGGGCGGGGGCGGTTGGGGAACGGCGGGATCAGGCCGTCTTGTGAAAATGGGGTTATCGGACTGCAGGGTCAGCAGGGGTGGAAGGGCCTCAAGGGGGACGGCCAGGGCGGGCCGTTCGACGAACGGCCCGCCCGTTGCGGTGGGTTAGGCGTCGAACTCGCCGGCGCGGATGGCGGAGAGAAGGTCGCGCCATTCGTCGGTGGTGAGTTGGGCGATGGCGTCGGGGAGCAGACTGCTGCGGACGTAGACGGCGTCGGAGGTGACGGCTACCTCCGGGCAGCTCGGGCCCTCGCCGCAAGCCTCAGGACGCTGCCAGGTCAGATCCTTCATTGTGCTGGCCTTCCTAGGTTCGGGCCTACCGGTCGAACTCTCCGGCGCGGATGGCGGAGACGAGGTCGTGCCATTCGGTGACATCGAGTTGGGCGATGGCGTCGGGCCGGAGGCTGCTGCGGACATAGACGGCATCGGAGGAGACGGCCACCTCAGGACAGTTGTTGCCGTCTCCACAAGCCGCGGGGCGTTTCCAGGTCAGGTCTTTCATCGTGCGGATTGCCTCTGTTCGGCGCGCTACAGGTCAAACTCGCCACCGCGTATGCCAGAGGCGAGGTCGCGCCACTCGTCCTTGGTCAACTCGGCTATGGCGTATGGCTGAAGGCTACTTCGAATGTAAACGGCATCGGATGTGATGGCCACCTCGGCGCAGTTACTGGAATCAGCACACGCAGAAGGACGGGTCCACGGGAGGTTGTCCATCGGGCTACATGTCCTTCTTGATCTGTGTGATCAGGTCGCGCGAGTCCTCCACGGTGAGAGACCTCCGAGTCATTATCTCTATGATCCGACGGTAGTTATCCAGTTGGTTCCTGTCGTGGAGGAACACTGGGCCGCCCACTGCGTCCAACAGAACGGTGTCCAGGCGCGGCACGACACCGTTCGCGTAAGTGACGGTCTGACCAGCCCCTTTGAAGCCATCAGCCACGAAGCTGACGACGCGGATGGTCACGTGCGGGAGGTGGGAGAACTCAAGCAGCTGATCCAGCTGTGCTCGGGCGACATCGCTTCCTCCGAACCGCATGCGCAGCGCAGCCTCGTGGATGATCGCTGTATGGCTGGGCGTGCCCTCGGCCATGAGACGCTGGGAACGCTGCACGCGGTACTCCACCCGTGTTTCCAGGAGGCGAGGCGTCAGTGGTGGATGTGCTTCGCGAAAGATCGCCCGACAGTAGTCCTCGGTCTGCATAGCGCCTGGTAGGTGGCAGATCTGGTAGGAGAGCAAGTCCCGAGAGTGATGCTCAAGTTCGGAGATGTCGAGAAACCCGACAGGGACGAATCCGCGGTACGCCTCCCACCATCCCTTCGCCCTGTCCTCTGCCATTGCTGCGAGGGCGTCGACGTAGTCGGCGTCGCTCTCCTCGAAGTCGGCGGCGAGTGCCCGGACGCGCTCGGCCGTGATCGGATAGTTCCCCTTCTCGACCTGGGTGATCTTCGTTCGGTCAAGACCGAAGATGGCTGCGGCTTGGGCGGTCGTCCGGCCTGCGCCGTCTCGCATCTTGCGCAGCTCGATGCCCAACCGTTCTTGTCTGGCCGTTGGGGTGGTACGTGGTGGCATGGCCCAAGCATCTACGCCGACTCAGCAACAGTCCAGAGACTGAAGGTGGTCCATGTTTCCAGATCTGGTGGCACATGTGAGCCTTGATGTCCTACAGTCTGTGATGCACCGCTCACCGAGCGGATTGTCGGTAGTGCGCTCGGGCACTGAAGAGCACCCATCTCCGTCACTGGGAGACATCGTGCGTAACCTCAACTCCCCCTCCCTCACCCTCGCTCGCGACACCCTCCGCGACGGCATGACCCGCGTCGGCTGGTCGTCCTCCTCCATCGCGGACGCCGAGCTCGCCCTCGTCGAACTGATCGTCAACGCCTGGCGTCACGGCGAGACGACCTCCCCCGTCGTCCTCATCCACTTCCTCTCGAATACTCTCCGCGTCACCGTCGCGGACCGCTCCTCCACCCTCCCCGAGCAGCCAACGCCGTGCCCGCTCGCCGAGTCCGGTCGGGGCCTCCAGCTGGTCGCCGGTCTCACCCACCGCTGGGGCGTCGACCCCCTGAAGCTGGGCAAAATCGTTTGGTTCGAGCTGGACGGTGTCGCGTGATCGCCCACCACCCCATCCACCCGGCCGATCCGGCACTGCGGCACCTCACGGCCCACCAGATCACCGGACTCATCGTCGAACTCCGCACCGAGGGTCGCGAGTTCGGGCTCCTGTGGCCCTCCGCCCAGCCCGGCGAGACCAACCTCAACGGCCGCGCCCTCGTCTCCCTCGGCAACATCCCGGCCAGCACCCTCATCAACCTCCTCGCCCTCCTCCGCGAGTACAAGCGCGAGCGGGACCGCCGCCGATGCTAGGCCTCCTGACCTTCAACCTCCTGGCGGCTCTCCTCGGCGCTCTCTGCGAAACCCGCGCCCGTCACCTCCACGACCGCACGGTCACCCGCGCAGTGCTTTCCGAGTGCCAAGCTCGTGAATCCGTCGAAGAAGTGAGCGCCAACTGATGGACGACTACGCACAGTTGCTGACCCGGATGGAATCAGCGGGGGCGCTGGGCGAGGGGTGGCGGGGCGCGTTCGAGCGCGCCCCGCGCTCTTCCTTCGTCCCGGACTCCGTCTGGGCCCCGGACGGCGACAGCCCGACCGGCTACGGCCGGATCACCCGGGCCGACCACCCGGACACCTGGTGGGCGCTGGTGAACGCCGACGAGGTGGTGGTCACCCAGATCGATGACGGCCTCGATACCGGGCCGGGCATCGCCACCTCCTCGGCCTCCATGCCGTCCCTCGTCGCGAGAATGCTCCGGCACCTGGACGTGGTCGACGGGAACACCGTGCTCGACATCGGCACCGGCACCGGATGGACGAGCGCGCTCCTCGCCGCCAGGCTCGGCGACGCCCACGTGACCACCGTCGAGGTCGATCGAGCGGTCGCTGCCGCAGCGGCCCGACGACTCACCGCAGCAGGCTTCCATCCAAGTTGCTCGACCGGCGACGGCCTCGAAGGCCGGCCCCTCCGGGCGCCTTACGACCGCATCCAGTCCACGGCGGCGGTTCGCCGACTGCCACGCGCCTGGCTCGAACAGACCCGCCCCGGCGGCGTGATCGTCACCCCCTGGGGCACGCCCTACGCCAACGCCGGACTCCTGCGCGTGGTGGTCGGCGACCCGGGGGAGCCCTCCCACGGCGGGTTCGTGGACAACGTCAGCTTCATGTGGGCCCGCAGCCAGCGCCCCCACCCGGTGACCGAGCCGACCGACCGGCCGATCCACCGGAGCTCGTCGCCGATCGACCCGGAGCTGGCGCTGGAGAACGTGGACGTGGCGTTCGCCATCGGCCTCCGAGTGCCCGGCGTTCGGTATCACCACACCTGGGACGACACGGACCCCGGCGGCACCTACCGCATGCAACTCTCCGACGGCGCCGGCTCCTGGGCGTCCGTCCGCCACCACGACTGGGGCGCCGCCGACGCCGTCCAGCAGGCCGGGCCCCGCCGCCTGTGGGACGAGATCGTCCGCGTCCGCCGGGGGTGGCTCGCCGACGGCGAACCGGACCTCACCCGCTTCGGCGTGACGATGACGCCGGCCGGCGAACAGCACGTGTGGCTCGACGAGCCCGGCAACCTGATCGGATGATCCGGCCGCGAAGGTTCAAGCGCCTGACCTGAGCCCCCGCGCAGGAAGTCGGCCCGGCCGACTTCCTGCGCACAACCTCAGAATCCCGGCCGCATCCTGGCCGTCCTTTTCGGCGCCTTTTGTGAAGCTCGCGCTCGTGCGGTGGAACCGGCGGCAGGCGCAGACGGTCACCTTCGGTGTGACCTCGAACGAATCGCAGACCGATCCCGTCCGCCCCCACGTCAGCCGCAGGCGCATGCTGCTGGGCGTCGCCGGCGTGGCGGGGGCCGCTGTCACCGTCGGGGGCATCGGCTGGTGGGCGCGGCGGGACGCCGACACCGGCCACCGCGTCTGGAGCCGGACCGGTACCGGCAGTCGCGTCGCCCTGTCGGCCACCCCGCAGCCCGACCTCTACGTCGCGGACTTCGACGGCACGGTCAGCGCCCTCGACCTGCGGACCGGCACCCCGCGCTGGAGCGCCAAGGTCACCTCGCACAATCCCGCCGACAGCAACTTCGGCTGGCCGATCGCCGCAGGTGGCGGACTGGTCTGCGTGACCACCGACTCCCACGTCCACGCCCTGGACGCCGCGTCCGGAGCCGTCCGGTGGGCCGTACCCGCGCCGGGGGAGTACCTGTCCGGATGGACGGACGGCCCCACCGTCAGCGGGGACGTGTTCGTGACCTGCGACGGCCGCGTCCACTCCTACGACGCGGCGACCGGCGAGGCCCGGTGGGCCGGCCCGCTGGAGGCCGCCTGCGGGCCGGCGGTCGCGGGCGGCACCGTGTACCTCGCCGCCCCCTCGGGTGGGATCTCCGCCTTCGACGCGAAGAGTTGTGAGCGGCGCTGGGAGCAGCCCGCCGTCGGCAAGCTCGTCTACCGGCCCGTGGTCCACGAGGGCGTCCTCTACCTGTCCGCTTCCGCCGGCGCCGCTTCGACCACCTCCGCCTCGACCGTCTCCGCCCTGGACGCGGCGACCGGCCGGGTGCTCTGGCAGCGTGACGACCTCGGCCACCCCGGTGTCCAGCCCGCCCCGGTCGCCGACGGGACGCTCTGCCTCCTCGACAACGACCGGGTCATCGCCGTGGACGCGGGCACGGGCCGCAGCCGGTGGACCTCCTCGGTGCCGGACGGCCTGGGCCGGGGCATGAGCACCATGGCCGTCGCCGACGGCCGGGTCTACGTGGCGCTGAACGACGGTCGGCTGCATGCCCTCGACCTCGCCACCGGCCGGCTTCAATGGCAGGACGATCCGGCCAAGTTCGGCACCGAGTACACCGGGCTCTCGCTGACCGCCTTCGGCGGCGTCGCCTACCGCGGCAGCCGGGCCGGCCTCTACGCGGCGGGCATACCCGCGGCCTGACCACCGCGCGAGGTCTCGGCGCGGCAGGGCACCGCGCGGTGCGCCTTCAGGCAGCGGGCACTGCCCGTACGGACCTGGCGCCCGGGCCGACGCCACCGATATCCAGGAGAGTGAGCTTTCGAGTCGAGAGGGGGACGATGCACGCCCACGACAGGACCAAGGGTGCCGCCGGCAAGGCCCGCACGCCAGCCCGCACTTCGGAGTCGGCGACCAGGAACCCGAACCGGGCGCAGGCCGCCGCCCAGTCGCTGCTCGGCCTCCAGAGCAGCCATGGCAACGCGGCCGTCGTGCAGATGCTCCGCGCGACCGGGATCCAGCGTGCGGCCGACCAGAACCGGCCGATGATCAATCACCAGAACCCGGACGACGACTGGGAGGCCGACAACACCGCGCCCGCGCGTACGGACGGTCTCGTGCTCAGCGGTCACGGCGCCTGGGAGGCCGCGAACGGCAGCTTCCGGGTGCCCGCGGGGACGAGGGTGCACTTCTACACGCAGCACGGGATGGTCCTCCCCGACGACCTGGGCGGGCAGGTGGAGAACGGCGCCAACCGGGGCGGCAGCGTGGAACAGGGGCAAGATCGTGGCGCCACGCGCACCGTGGTGGGCGGGCGGAGCCTGCAGAACTACACCATCTCCTACCCCAGCGGCCTCACCATCCGGGGGAACCCGGCGATCGCCAGCCCGGTGGGCGGCGGGTACGACGTTGAACTCGACCCGGGGACGCCGGCCGCCGCCGTCATCAACGTCGCCACGCTGACCGACCCCCAACTCGCGGGCCGCTCGATCGTTTTCGACGGCGATGTGCTGCTGAGCGACATCCTGCGGCCCGGCATGGGGGACGTGCACTTCGCGGCCTGCCGCTTCGTCGAGACCAACAGGCCCGGGACGCGCAACCAGGGCCGTCCTCAGGGCTACAACGGCCCCGGCGATCCCGGCGAGGCCGGCGGCCTCTACAACCCCTGACCCGCCCGGCCTCCAACGCTCCGGGCTCCGCGCTCCGCGTAGGAAGTCGGCCGCGCCGACTTCCTACGCGAGGGGCGCCGCCCCGAGCAAGGCTCAACCGGCCACGCGCACCACGTACTTGCCGGTGGCCCGGCCCTCCGCCATGGCATCGTGCGCGGCGGGGACGGCGGCCAGGCCGGGGACTTCGGTGACCGGTAGCGTGAGGTCACCGGCGGCGAGCAGGTCGAGGACCGTGCGGATGGCGCGGGCCAGCCGCTCGGGGGCGGTGGCGGCCAGGGCGCGGTGGCTGAAGCCGGTGACGGTGAGGTTCCCGGCCATCAGGCGGCCGAGCGGCGGCAAGTCGGCGACGGCGCCGCCGCCCGCGTTGCCGAAGAGGACGATCCGGCCGCCGGGTGCGGTGAGTTCGAGGTCGAGCTCCAGGGCCTCGGTGCCCAGCGGGTCCAGCACGAGGTCGACGCCCCGGCCGCCGGTCGAGGCCCGGACGGCCTCGGGCAGCGCCTCGTCGCGGGCGAAGGCGTGGTCGTAGCCGGAGGCGACGGCGGCCGCCGCCTTCTCCGGTCGGCCCACCGTGCCGATCAGCCGACCGCCACCCCCGATCAGCGGGACCAGTTGGGCGACGGCGTGGCCGATCCCGCCGCCGGCCGAGTGCACCAGGACGGTGTCCCCGGCGGTGAGCCGGCCGGCGTCGGTGAGCAGCAGCACGGCGGTGGCCAGGCCCAGCGGGGCGGCGGCGGCCTCGCGCAGCGCCAGCCCGTCCGGGACGGGCACGGTGAGCGCGGCTTCGGCGAGCACCACCTCGGCCAGGCCGCCGCCGACGGGCGCGGCCGCCACCCGGTCGCCCACCGCCAGCCCGGTGACGCCCTCGCCGACCGCCCGGACGGTGCCGGCCACCTCCTTGCCCGGCCGGTACGGCCAGGCGGTGACGTAGCCGGCGTCGCCCCGGCGGCCCATCACGTCGACGAAGTTCAGCCCGGCGTAGGCGACGTCGACCGCCACCTGGCCGGGGCCGGGGCTCGGGGCCTCGACCTCCCGGATCTCCGTGTGCTCGGCCCCACCGGGTGCGGTCATCACCAGTGCGCGCATGTCGGTCCCCCTCGGCTACGATGTTCGACGAACGGCGAAATTGACGTGAGACAGTGGTACCACGCAGTTTCGATGATTGTCGAACATTGCAGATCAAGCGCGGATCAGGCGCAGGTCAAACGCAGATCAGAGAGGTCGGATCATGCCCCGCAGCACCCGGCGCCGACCGGCGCTCGCCCACCCCGCGACCGGGGAGATCGACCTGCTCGACGTCCTGCACGCGCTCTCCGACCCCACCCGGATGACCATCGTGCGCATCCTGCGCGCCGAACCCGAGCGGGCCTGCGGCACCTTCCCGGTGGACGTCGCCCCCTCCACCCTCAGCCACCACTTCAAGGTGCTGCGTGAGTCCGGCCTGATCCACCAGCGCGAGGAGGCCAACCGCAAGCTCTCCGCCCTGCGCGCCGTCGACCTGGAACAGCGCTTCCCCGGCCTCCTCGACACCATCCTCGCCGCCCACGCGCGGGCCGAAGCCGACGCGCAGGCCGAGACCTACGCGCGGGCCGAAACCCGCGCGTAGGCAGCCGCCCGCGCGCAGCGGCGCGGCCCGCTCAGCGCAGGCGCGAGGAGGACAGGATCGACGCCAGGTGCGCCACCACCATGCCCCAGGTGATCACCGCGATCCCCGCGACCGCCGCCCGCGTCGCGTCCAGGTTGCCGAGCGCCGCGTCCACCACGGCCGCCGCCAGCAGCACCAGGGAGGCCTCGATGCCGTTCGTCACCCGGTGGATCTTGAACACCGAGGCGAGCCGGCGCGCGGTCGCGATGCCCTGCGAGCGCGGCTGGGTGGACTCCTCGTCCGCCGGGGCCTGCCCGCTGCGGGCCCGGGCCACGTCCACCAGGTCCGTCGAGGCCTTGAGCAGCACCACGCCCAGCGCGGCCGCCAGGCCCACCGACACCCACAGCTCCGACCCGCCCCGGGCCGCCCGCACGCCCGCGCCGATCATCAGCGCCGCGTCCGCCAGATAGGCGCCGAGCCGGTCCACGTAGACCCCGGCCATGCTGAACTGACGCTTCCAGCGCGCCACTTCGCCGTCGACGCAGTCGAAGAGCAGGAACAGCTGGAACAGCACCGCCGCCAGCACGGCGCCGGTCAGACCGGGGATCAGCAGGGCCGCCCCACCGCCGACCCCGCAGACCGCCATCACCCAGGTGAGGGTGTTCGGCGACACCGAGGTCCGCACCAACTGCCGGGTCGTGCGCAGCGAGATGCGGCGCATGTACAGCCGTCCCGCCCAGTGCTCACCGTTGCGGCTCTGCAGCTTGGCCTGCGGCTGGCACACCTCGCGCAAGTCCGCGAGCGCCGGAGCAGCCACCATGACGACATCCCTCCACCTGTCCCGAAACGATCACCACAGGCTACGGCCTCCCGGGCGCTGCCCCGACCGGCCCTTCGTGGCCGTCCGGAGGCGGGGGAGCTGGTTGTCGGGCGGCCCCGGGAGGAAAACCGGTGGGCCGCCGGAAGGCCCCGGGGCTAGGCTTCGCGGGTTCGCCGGAACCGGAAGCCCCGGCCCCGATCACCCGCCCCCGCAAGCCGGTTGACGTTGACGTGGTCCGGAGCGCAACGAGGAGTGCTGATCATGGTGACCACAGGCGGCGCGGCGCACAGCCCGGGCCTGACCGAACTGCTGGCCGGCCACCGGCCGCAGGGCCCGACGGAGACCGCCGACCACGAGCGCGTCCGCCACCTCGCCGGGGCCGCCGACGCCTGGGACCGCGGGACGCCGCTGCACTTCACCGCCTCCGCGCTGATCGTCCACCCGCCGACCCGGCGCGTCCTCCTGCGCTGGCACGTCCGCCAGCAGGCCTGGCTCCAGGTCGGCGGCCACGGCGACCCGGGGGAGACCCGGCCGCTGGACATCGCGCTGCGCGAAGGCCTGGAGGAGACCGGGCTCACCGACCTCACCCCGTGGCCCGACGCCGCCCTCGTCCACCTCGCCGTCGTCCACCTCGCCGTCGTGCCCGTCCCGGCCTCGCCCGTCGAACCGGCCCACGAACACGCCGACCTGCGCTTCCTGCTGGCCACCGGCACCCCGGAGCGGGCGCGGCCGGAGAACCCCGCCGCCCCGCTGGAGTGGCTCACCATCGCCGAGGCCCGGCAGCGGACCACCGAGGAGAACCTCCGCGAGACGCTCGACCGGGCCGGCCGCCTGCTCGACGCCCCCGCCTGACCTTCCGAACCCCGCTGGAGCACACCCGGATGCACACCGACCAGACCCTCATCTTCGACGCCGACGACACGCTCTGGGAGAACAACGTCCTCTTCGAGCGCGTCATCGACGGCTTCCTGGACTGGGTCGCCACCCCGGCCGACCGCGACCGTGCCAGGGCCGTCCTCGACGAGATCGAAGCCGCCAACTCCGCCGCCCTCGGCTACGGCGCCGCCGTGTTCCGGCAGAGCCTCGCCGACTGCCTGCGGCGGCTGAACGGCGACCGCACCCCCACCCCGGTCGAAGAAGCCCGGATCGACGGCCTCCTCACTCCGCTCAGCAGCCGCGAGATCGAGCTGATCCCCGGCGTCGCCGACACCCTCGCCGACCTCGCCGGACGCCACCACCTGCTGCTGCTCACCAAGGGCGACCTCGACGAGCAGCAGCGCAAGGTGACGGCCTCCACGATCGACCACCACTTCCGCGGCGTCCACATCGTGGCCGAGAAGTCGGCGGACACCTACCGGCGGCTCAGCGCCGAGCTCGGCCTCGACCCCGACCGGACCTGGATGATCGGCAACTCGCCCAAGTCCGACATCGCCCCGGCCCGCCGGGCCGGCCTGCGTACGGTCTTCATCCCGCACCAGCACACCTGGGTCCTGGAACACCAGGACCTCGGCCCCGACGAGGCGACCCTGCAACTGGCGGCCTTCCCCGAACTGCTGCGGCACTTCTGACGCAGGCCGGCGGGGTCGGCGGCCTCGGCGAGATCGGCGGGTTCGGCGGCGGTGTTCACAGCGCGAGGCTCACAGCGCGAGCGCCGCCGCCGTCGGCGCCGGTGCGCCGCCCCGGTGCAGCCAGGCCCGCTCCGCAGCCGTCCACGTGCTCGTCGTCACCAGATGGAGCGCCGCGGCCACCGGCACCAGCATCGCGAACAGCACCGACCCGAAGGACAGGTACGGCAGCAGCCCCGCCCCCGGCTGAGGGGTCGGCTGCGCGGCCGCCGCCCGCCTGGCCCGGCGGAAGTTGACGTACCCGACCGCCGCCAGCCCGGCGTACAGCAGGCCGAACACCGTCAACTGCCCGGCGCCGTGCGCGCTCCCGACGTGCAGGCCGAGCGGCACGCCGAACAGGGTGTGGTCCAGCAGGCCGTTCGGGGTGGTGAACAGGCGGTACATCACCGAGAAGAACGGAACCTGCACCAGCATCGGCAGGCACCCCGCGAACGGCGAGGCCCGCTCCTCCCGGTACAACTCGGCGAGCGCCTCCCGCAGCTTCTCCGGGCGGTTCTTGAACCTCCGGTTCACCTCGGCGACCTTCGGCGCCAACCGCGCCCGGGACTTCTCCCCCCGCGCCGCCGCGCGCGCGAAGGGATGCAACGCCAGCCGGACGGCGACGGTGAACAGGACGATCGCCAGCGCGGTCGGCAGTACCTGGGCCAGCGCAGCGACGGCGGCATGGGCGACGGCGACGGCCGGGTCGAGAACAGCGAGAACGGACATGGTGGAGCGAGCCCTCCGGGGGTCTCGGAAAACGAGTGGTCGACGGAGGACGGCCGCGTGGAACGGCGGAAGACGACGAAGCTACGCGGCCGCCGGGGCCGCACCCGGCGCCCTCGGGCGTCGCCTGCCCCGGGCATCGGGATCGCGCTGCGGCAGGAAGGCCGTACGGAACGCGCGCCGCCGCAACACCCCGCTGCGCACCGCCGTGGGCGCCCGCGGGCCCAGCAGCCGCGCCCCCGCCAGCGTGCCCGCGACCGCACCGGCCAGCAGCGCCACGGCGGCGACCGCAGCCACCGACGCGACCGTCCCGCCCTCGGTCACCAGCTCCCCGGTCAGCACCCGGAGCAGCCCGAGGAGCATCGCGACGACGGTCATGCGCTGCTCCTCCTTCGACGTGACGGACTTGGGGCCCCACGGGCTTGGGGCCGGACTTCAGACGTTCAGGACGATCGCCGAGCCCGCCGAGTTCCCGCCCGGCGCGGAATTCCCGTGGCGCACCCGTGGCGCACCCGTCGCGCCGAGGTGCTTTCGCGGGGCGGTGCAGGGGCGTAGCCGCGGGTGCTACGCGGGGCTACCGTGGAGGGATGAAGACGATTACCCAGCGGGAGTTCCGGAACAACTCCGCCGCGGTGATGGATGCGGTGGAGGCCGGGGAGACCTTCCACATCACCAGGAACGGGGTCGAGGTCGCGGAGCTGCGACCGGTGTCCGGGCGGCGGCGGCTCACGGCGGAGGAGCTGGTGGCGCGGCACGTGAAGCTGCCGCGGGTGGACTACCAGCAGATGCGCAAGGAGGCCGAGGAGTACTTCGGCCCGGAGGAACTGGTGGGCGACGAGGGCGACGACCCGTTCGAGCGGCGGCGTGGCTGAGCGCAGGCGGGCAGCCCGGCGGCGGCCGGCCGGGGTGCTCGACACCTGTGTCTATATCGATCTGGCCCTGCTCTCCCCGGCGAACCTGCCGGCTGTGCCGGAGCTGACCGCGATCACCTTCGCTGAGCTGCAACAGGGCGTGTCGATGGCCCGCGACGCGGTCAGCCGGGCCGCGCGGCTGGAGGTGCTGGGCGCGGCGATGGCCGACTTCGACCCGCTGCCCTTCGACGCGGCGGCGGCCGCCCGCTACGGCACGCTGGTGACCCTCACCATCGCGGCCGGGCGGCAGCCGCGCCCGCGCCGGATCGACCTGATGATCGCGGCCGTGGCCTCGGCCCACGGCCTGCCGCTGTACACCCGCAACGTCGCGGACTTCCGGGGCCTGGGCTCGGCGGTGGAGGTCATCGGGGTGTGACGGCCGCCGCTCTTCGCGTCGGTGGCCTGCCGCCCCCTCTGGTTGATCATCTAAGCAGCTTAGAAGTGGAATTGGGGGGCGGCAGGCCCGGCAGCCCTCAGCCCAGGCGGACCGTGGTGCCTGTGGCGGCGGAGGCCCGGGCGGCCTCCAGGACGGCCAGGGTGGCCACCGCGTCGCGCGGGTCGACCGGGGGCGGGGTGCCCGGGGAGGCCAGGGCGGCGGCGATGCCCGCGTAGAAGGCGGGGTAGTCGCCCGGTTCGGTGGGCAGCGCGATCGAGGACTCGTCGGTGCCGAGGGTGCCGTACTGCGAGGGCTGGTCGGCACCCCACGGGCGGGCGCCGTCCGGTCGGTGCCCGGCCCGCAGCTCCGCCTCCTGCGGGTCCATGCCGGGCTTGACGTACCCGGCGGCGTCGCCGAGCACCCGCAGCCGGGGGCCGATCAGCGGGGTGATGGCGCTGGTCCACAGGTGCGAGCGGGTGCCGGAGGCGTGGGTGAGGGCGAGGAAGGCGTCGTCGTCGACGACCGCGCCGTCCCGGCGCACGTCGACCTCCGCGTACACCGTCTCCACCGGGCCGAACAGCGTCAGCGCCTGGTCCACCAGGTGGCTGCCCAGGTCGTACAGCGTGCCGCCGACCTCCGCCGGGTCGGCGAGCTCGCGCCAGCCGGGCTTGGGCTTCGGGCGGAACCGCTCGAAGCGGGACTCGAAGCGGTGCACCCGGCCGAGCGCGCCGCCCCGGACCAGCCGGGCGGCGGTCAGGAAGTCGCCGTCCCAGCGCCGGTTCTGGAACACGGAGAGCAGGGTGCCCCGGGCCTCGGCGAGCTGGCACAGCTCCAGCGCCTCGGCGGCGGTGCCGGCCAGCGGCTTGTCGACGACGGTGGCCAGCCCGGCGCGCAGGGCGGCGCGGGCGAGCGGGGCGTGGGTGCGGTTGGGCGAGGCGACGACGACGAGGTCGAGCGCGTCCGGGTCGGCGAGCAACTGCTCGGGGGTGTCGACGGCGCGGGCGCCGGGGTGCTCGCGGCTCAGCTGCTCGCGGCGCTCGGGGCTGGCGGTGACCACGGCGTCCAACCGCAGCCCCGGCGTGGTGGCGATGAGCGGGGCATGGAAGGCGGAGCCGGCCAGGCCGTAGCCGATCAGGCCGACGCGGAACGGGCGGTCCGGGGAGGACGAGGGGGTCGAGGCGCTCATGCGCCCACTCAATCACGAGGCGCCCGGTTGCTCCCGGTTTCGCAGGGGGCGGGGCCAGGGAGGCGGGGCGGGGCGGTGGTGCCGGTCCCGTGGGACGGAACGCGCTGTCGTCGGGCAGGCGTGCGGATTAGGCTGTGCCGCGTCAGGGCCTTCGACAGACGTTGCAACACTTCGGGAGACACGCACGTGGCAGACCGCAAGCCCATCGAGTCCTGGCTGACCGACATGGACGGCGTCCTCATCCACGAGGGCACGCCCATTCCCGGTGCGAAGGAGTTCCTGCGCAGGCTGCGGGAGTCCGGCAAGCCGTTCCTGGTCCTCACCAACAACTCCATCTACACCCCGCGCGACCTCAGCGCCCGCCTGGCCGGGATGGGCCTGGAGGTGCCGGAGGAGTGCATCTGGACCTCCGCCCTGGCCACCGCCAAGTTCCTCAAGGGCCAGCGTCCGGGCGGCACCGCCTACGTGATCGGCGAGGCGGGGCTCACCACCGCGTTGTACCAGGCCGGTTACGTGCTGACCGACAACAACCCGGACTACGTCGTCCTCGGCGAGACCCGCACCTACAGCTTCGAGGCGCTCACCAAGGCGATCCGCCTGATCAACCAGGGCGCCCGGTTCATCTGCACCAACCCCGACGAGACCGGCCCGTCCCCCGAGGGCGTGCTGCCGGCCACCGGCTCGGTCGCGGCCCTGATCACCAAGGCGACCGGCGTCGAGCCGTACTTCGTCGGCAAGCCCAACCCGCTGATGATGCGCGAGGCGCTGAACACCGCCGGGGCCCACTCCGAGACCGCCGTCATGATCGGCGACCGGATGGACACCGACATCGTCGCGGGCATGGAGGCTGGCATGGAGACCATCCTGGTGCTCACCGGCCTGACCGCCGCCGCAGACGTCGAGCGCTTCCCGTACCGGCCGACCCGGGTGGTCAAGTCGATCGCGGACCTGGTCGAGCTGGTCTAGCCTCTGCGGTGCTGTCATGGGCCCCGTCCCGGCCGGTCGCCGGGCCGGGGCCCGTTTCGTACCTGTGGGGAGGCAACGGCGCAATGAGTGCGACGGGGGATGCGGGGCCGCCGGAGGCGCGGCGGGATGCCGGGGGCGTCGGCGGGGAGGCCGACGAGAAGCGGGTCACCTGGGCTGAGCTCTACTTCGACCTGGTCTTCGTCTTCGCGATCACCCAGGTCTCCGGGCTGCTGCACCACCACCACGACGCCACCGGGCTGGCCCGGGCGCTGGTGGTGTTCGTGCCGGTGTACTGGTGCTGGGTGGGCACCACCGTGCAGGCCAACATCCGGGACGTGGACAACCTGCGGGACCGCCTCGGCATCCTGGCGGTCGGGCTGGCCGGCCTGTTCATGGCGCTCGCCGTCCCGGGCGCGTACGGCGGGCGGGGCGTGCTGCTCGGCGCCGCGTACTGGCTGGCCCGGCTGGTGCTGCTGCTCCTGCTGATCCGCCTGCCGGGCGTCTGGCGCGGCCCGTACGGCGCCGGCGTGCTGGTCAGCGGGCCGCTGCTGGTCGTGGGCGGGCTGTTGCCGGACGGGCCGCGGCTGGCCCTGTGGGCGGCGGCAGCGCTCTGCGACCTGGCCGCGCCGCTGGTGTTCCGGCGGCGGCTGGCGGCGGTGGCGTACCACCCCTCGCACATGCCGGAGCGGTTCGCGCTGTTCCTGCTGGTGGCGCTCGGCGAGTCGATCGTCGGCATCGGCGGGACGGCGGCCGGCGCCCGGCTGGACATGGCCGAACTCGCCGCCGTGGCCGTGGCGTTCACCATCTCGGCGGGGCTGTGGTGGCAGTACTTCGTGTACGCGGCGGACGCCATGCGGTACGCCGTCGAGGTCGCCGACTCCCGGCGGGACGTCGTCCGGCGGATCTTCCAGTACGGGCACCTGGCGCTGGCCGCCGGAGTGATCGGGGTGGCGGTCGGCTTCGGGGAGACCGTCGCGGACCCGTGGCAGGCGCTCGGCCCGGGGTCGGTGGCGCTGCTGTACGGCGGGTGCGGGCTGTACCTGCTGACCTTCGGATACACCCGCTGGATGATGTTCCGCAAGGTGGCGGCGACCCGGCTCGGTGCGGCGGCGGTGGTGCTGGGGCTGGCGCCGGCGGTGGTGCGGCTGCCGGCGCTGGCGGTGCTGGTGGCACTGGCGGTGCTGCTGGTGGCGCTCAACGTGGTGGAGCACGTCCGGGTGGTGCGGGCGGCCGGTTCGGGCCCCGCGCCGGTGGCTCCCTCGGGGTCGGCGCTGCCTGTAGTTCCCGCTGGGGCCCCGCTGCCTGGTGGGTCCGCGCTGCCTTCTGCGGCTTCTGCGGCTTCGGCGGAGTGAGTTGTCGGTGGGGCTGTGTAGCGTTCGGGGTGAAAGAGGGCGTGCGGCACAACAGCCGCGGTGTGGGAGGTAGATGTCGTGACGGACACGGTCGAGGCGGGCGTGGTGGAGGCCGGCGAGGGCGGCGGGCTGGAGTTGCCCGAGTCCTGGCGCCCGGTGCTGGGCACCGAGACGGAGAAGCCGTACTTCGCCGAACTGGCGGCCTTCGTGGCGGCCGAGCGCGCGCAGCACCAGGTGTTCCCGCCGAGCGGCCAGGAGTTCGCCGCGCTGGAGGCCACGCCGTACGAGAAGGTCCGGGTGCTGGTCCTCGGGCAGGACCCGTACCACGACGACGGCCAGGCCCACGGCATGAGCTTCTCGGTGCTGCCCGGCACCAGGACGCCGCCCTCGCTGCGCAACATCTTCAAGGAGCTGGACGCCGACCTCGGCATCCCCGCCCCGGACAACGGCTACCTGATGCACTGGGCCGAGCAGGGCGTCCTGCTGCTCAACGCGGTGCTCACGGTGCGCGCGCACGAGGCCAACTCGCACAAGGCGAAGGGCTGGGAGAAGTTCACCGACGCCGTGATCAAGGCGGTGAGCGAGCGCGAGGAGCCGGTGGTCTTCGTGCTGTGGGGCAACTACGCGAAGAAGAAGCTGCCGCTGATCGACACGTCCAAGCACGTGGTCGTGCAGGGGGCGCACCCGTCGCCGCTGTCGGCCAAGCTGTTCTTCGGCAGCCGTCCGTTCTCGCAGATCGACACGGCGCTGGACGGCTTCGGCGGCGAGTCGATCGACTGGCAGGTGCCCAACCTGAAGCAGGGCTGAGCACCTGGGGCTGAGCGCCCGGGAGTTGGGTGAGGGGTGGTCCGGGCGGGCGGGGTCGCCCGTCCGCCCGCTCACGGCCACCCGGCGTTCACCGCCCGTCGCGGGCGGGCGGTGGCCGGTGTGCTTAGCTGGTGCCGACCGGTCGCCGGACCGGTTCTGGGGGAGGGGCGGTACGTGCGCCGGGTGGGACGGGTAGTGGCAATCCGACGGGCCGTGGGGGCGGCCCTGGTCGTGCTGTTGGCGGGGGCCGCGGGCTGTAGCGGTTCGACCGCCGGATCGGCCAAGGGATCATCCGGCGGCCCGGGCGGCGGGGCCTCGGCCGGTGCCGCGGCCGGCGGGACCGCCGCCGTACCCACAGCCGCGCCCACCGCCTCCGCCGCGAACCCGGGCACCGGCCCCGCGAGCCTCGCCCAGCTCCCCGGCCAGGCCTTTTACGTCTCCGACCAGACCAACGCCGCCCGGCAGGTGACCGTCCTGCGCGGCCAGGGCCGGCCGGCGGAGGCCGACACGCTGCTGCGGATCGCCGCCCAGCCCTCCTCGCAGTGGCTCGGCGAGCAGGGCGCCAAGGAGATCGCCGAACAGGTCAGCCGCCGGGCCGCCGAGGCGGACCGGACAGCGGTCTTCGTCGCCTACAACATCCCGCACCGCGACTGCGGCCTGTACTCGGCCGGCGGCGCCGCCGACGCCGCCTCCTACCGGGCCTGGATCAGCGGTGTCGCGGAGGCCCTCGGCGACCGCAAGGCCTGGGTGGTGCTGGAGCCGGACGCCGTCGCGCACACCCTGGACAGCTGCGGGATCAAGGGCGACCTGGCCGCCGAGCGGTACGGCCTGCTGGCCTTCGCCGTGCAGGAGCTGAAGAAGCGTCCGCAGGTGCGGGTCTACCTGGACGCGGGCAACCCCGGCTGGTCGCAGGACCCGGCCGAACTGTCCACCGCGCTGCGCAAGTCGGGGATCGCGGCGGCGGACGGCTTCGCGGTGAACGTCGCCAACTTCTACGACACCGGCCGCAACACGGCCTACGGCGGCCAGCTTTCCGCCGCCCTGGGCGGGAAGCACTTCGTCATCGACACCAGCCGCAACGGCAACGGCCCGCTGGGCGGCGACGCCTGGTGCAACCCGCCCGGCCGCGCGCTCGGTGAGCGGCCGACCGCCGACACCGGCCGGGCCGGGGTCGACGCCTACCTGTGGATCAAGAACCCGGGGGAGTCGGACGGCGAGTGCGGGCGCGGCGAGCCCCGGGCGGGCGAGTTCTGGCTGCCGTACGCGCTCGGCCTGGCGCAGGCCGCCCGCTGAGGGGGCTGATCCGCACCAGTGCCGGCCCGCACCAGTGCGGGTACGTGCCAGGCCGCGACGCGCCAGTGCGAGTCCGTACCAGGCCGTGACGCACCCGGTGTCGCTCAGCCGGTCACCTGGATCCAGCGCGCGACCGACGGAGTGCCGGCGGCGTCGGTCAGGAACAGCATGTACCAGCCGGGCGGCAGCAGGTTGGGGTTGGCGGGGAGCGTGAGCGAGACCCCGTCGGCCGTGCGACCGCTGATGTCCAGGGCCACCGACCGCTGTTCGACGTCGGTCACGTGGGTGACCGAACTCGGCCGGATCAGCTTGGCGGTGGCGACCGCGTCCGGCCGGGCGGTGCCGATCCGCACGGTGGTGCCGAGCTTCGCGGCCTCCGGCGCGGCGGCCACCTGTGGGCGGTCGCCGTGGAACAGGTACGGCGGGGTGTAGATCTCGATGCGCTGCTCGAAGCCGCCCGGCGTGGTCTCGGCCTTGTCCGCGAACAGCGGGTTGGAACCGAGCACGGCCACCCGGCCGTCCGGCAGCAGCAGCGCCTCGGAGTGGTAGTTGCGGCCGACGGCGGGCTCGGCGGCGGTGCTGAAGCTGTTGGTGTCCGGGTGGTACACCTGCGCCTTGAGCAGGTCGCTGGCGCCCCGGCCCCGGTAGCCGCTGGAGCCGCCGGTGGTGAACACGGTGTCGTCCGGGAGGATCACGCTGTTCAGGTAGCGGGTGCCGCCGGCCGGCAGGTCCGGGCCCGGGGTGAAGGCGGGCTTGGCGGCGGAGAGGTCGACGATGTCGGTGCGGGCGGTGGACAGCGGCGACTCGCCGACGCCCCCGCCGCCGAGCACCATCACCTTCTGGGCCTGCGCGGGCGGCAGCAGCACCGAGGACGAGGTCTCGGTGAGGGCGGGGTCGCGCAGGCCGGGGACGGGCTGGAAGCCGTTGTTCGACAGGTCCCACACCCCGGGGTCGCGGCCCTTGTCGGCCGGGCCGTAGCCGCCGTTGGAGCCCGAGTAGAAGAGCTTGCCGGAGGCGGTCAGGAAGATCGACGGGTAGGTCGGGAAGTAGCGGTCCGGGCCCTTGGACCAGGTCTTGTTCTTCGGGTCGTAGATCTCGTTGTCGTTGCCGTTGAGGATCTCCCCGGTGTCGTCCAGGCCCGAGACGGTGACCACCCGTCCGTCCCCCAGTCCGGTGAGCGTCGGGTACCAGCGGGCGTACGCCATGTCGGTGACCTGCTCGTACAGCTCGGTGTCCGGGTTGAACTCGAACGCGGAGCGGATGCCCTGGTACTCCTGCTTGTCCAGGGTCAGCTTCGTGCTCTGCCCGTACAGGTTGTGGGCGTCGACCCCGGCCAGGCCCTTGATCCGGTACTGGGCGGGGGAGTCGGTGACGTAGTCGGCGCCCTCGCCGACCGCCTCGACGAACACGTGCTGCTCGCCGGCGGTGACGACGGCCTGCTTGCCGGCGCCCGTCTTCACCGCGGCCGGGACGGTCACCGGCACGGTGGAGGCGTACTCGCGTCCGTTCGGGCCGACGAAGACGGTGCCCTTGGGGAACGTCCTGGCGCGCTCGGGGCTCTCGTTGCGCACCCGCATGACGCCGGCCGCCCTCTTCACCACGCCCGCCAGCTTCTCGTACCGCTGGGTGCCGCCGGCCACCAGGACGCGGCCGTCCGGCAGCGAGGCGTGGCCGCCGCAGAACATGTCGGCCGGGGTGGGTATCAGCTTGTAGGTGTTCGCGGCCGGGTCCCAGAGCAGGCTGCGGAAGCTGCCCGCGTCGAAGCGCTTCTCGTCGTTGCCGGAGCCGGCCACGATGAGGACCTTGCCGGTGCGCAGCAGCGTGGCGTGGACGGCGTTGACCCGGAACTCGGCGGGGAGCGTGAGGGTCTGCCAGTGGCCGTACTCCGCCTTGTAGTCGGGGCGGTTGATCACGTACTGGTGGTACTGCTGGCTGGCGAAGCCGAGGACGGCGGGCGCGTTCATCCCGGCGACGGTCAGCGCGACGGTGCTGCCGAGGGCGAAGCGCTTGGTCCGGCCGGTCTTGTGGATCTTCACGGTGGTTGGTCCCCTCGTGAGGTTCGGGAGCTCGTGAGGTTCGGGGTGGCTGGCGGGTCGGGGGTGCTGGCGGGTCGGGCGGCTTCAGCGGGTGGTGGTGGTGCGCTCCGCCCGGTCGGGTGCCGCGGGGACGCCCAGCGGCGCGGCCGGCGCGGCCCGGCCGTGCCGGGGATCGCGGGCGTGCCGGGGACGGCGCTTCTCCAGGACGACCCTCGGGGTCGCCGCCGGACCGCCGGTGACGGTGAGCGTGGCCGTGGGCCGGGTGCGCCGGCGGCGGACGGCGTCGCCGGCCAGCACCAGGATCGGCAGCACGGTCAGGACCAGGGCGATCCAGGCCCAGGTGCGCATCGCGACGTGGTCGTAGCCGGTGAAGAAGGAGGCCGCTATCGCGCCGCCGAACACCAGCGTCCAGAACAGGTGGAAGCGGAAGGTGCTCACCCGGTCCGTGCTGGCCGAACGGCCCTTCGGCGTCACCACGAAGCGGCTGCGCCGCCGCAGCAGCGCCTGCACCAGCGAGGCCGCGTAGACCGGGCCGCAGAGCGCGGACATCAGCATGCCCGCGACCCCGGAGGAGCCGGCCGGCTCGTGCGGGCTCACGTTGTGCTTGCGGTTCCAGGTGTAGAGCAGCAGTTGGAGCGCGGCGGCGTCGCTGTACAGCATCATCCAGATCTCGGAGGACACGTGGACCCCCGAGGCGCCGAACACCAGGTAGAGCACGCTGGACAGACCGCCGAGCAGCCAGGTGAGCGCCGCCATCGGGTAGAAGCCCACCATCAGCGAGTAGTTGAGCAGCCGCCCGGGCGACAGCCGCCAGAGCACCCGCCAGTACTGGGTGAGCAGGGTCTCGTAGGTGCCGCGGCTCCAGCGCAGCTGCTGGGAGAAGAAGTCGGTCCAGGAGGACGGGCCCTCGCCGACCGCGAGCACGTCCGGGGTGTACACGGATTTCCAGCGTTCACCGGTCTCGGCGTTCCGGCTCCGGTGGAACTCCAGGCCGGTCGCCATATCCTCCGTGATGGAGTCGTACAACCCGCCGATCGACTGGAGCGCACGGATTCTGACGGCGTTGTTGGTGCCGACGAACATGGGCGCGCCGTAACGGTTTCCGGCGCGCTGGATGAGTGCGTGGAAGAGGTACTGCTGGCTCTCGGAGAATTTGGTGACGGCCGATCCCGAGCTGCGGTAGTTCCCGTACACCTGGGGTCCGACCACGAATGCCACGTCGGGGTCGCGGAAGTAGCCGAGCATCCGCTCGCAGAAGTCCGGCAGCGGGACGTGGTCGGTGTCCACCGAGACCCAGAAGTCGTAGTCGTCGCCGTGCGCCTGCAGCCAGGCGTTGTAGTTGCCGTGCTTGGTGCCGGTGCGGAACCGGCCCTTGGGCTGGTTCCAGTACGGGCGGCCGAAGCGGCTGAAGTGGCGGACGCCCAGCTCGGTGCAGAGCGCCTGCATCGCAGGATCGTTTCCCTCGTCCAACAGCCAGACGTCGTACGGGCCGTCGTGCCGGACGGCGCGGGCCGCGACCAGCGTGGCCCGCACCATCTCCGCCGGCTCCTTGCCCGGCACGCAGGCGGTGACGAACGCGACCCGGGTACCGGACTCCGGCGTCACCGGTATCGGATCGCGGGCGACGAGCGTGGCGTGGGTGTTGGACACGACGTTGACCAGCCGGAACACCTCGACCACGGCGATGATCCCGATCATCACCTGGTCTCCCAGCAGCACCAGGGTGTGCGTCTCGCCGGGGCGCTCCGGCCAGTGCTCCGGCAGCAGCAGCCACACCAGCAGCACCACCTCCACCAGCGGGGCCGCCACCATCAGCAGGGCGGCGCGGATCCGGTGCGGCTCGCGGCGCAGCAGGCTGCGGTACTGGACGCGGTAGGGGGCGGTGGGGGGCTCTTGCGCGGCCTCTTGCGCGGCCTCTTGTACGGCCTGGTGCGCGTGCCACGGTGTCGGCGGGGCTCCGTGCCGGGCGGGCTCGGGCCGGTAGACGCCGCCACCGAGGTCGTCCTCCTCGTCCGGGTCGTGCGCCGGGCCGGCCAGCCGGCTGAAGTGACCGTAGTCGTACGGGGCTTCGGGTACGGGAACGGCGGCCAGGTCGTCGTCGAGCCGCCGCCCGGCGCCTCGCCCGCGGGCCGTCACGGCGTCCTTCTGTCGCGCGAACGGCGTGGTCATCGTCTGCTCCCCCCGGCCGGGGCCCGGCCGGGGCGGCGGGCCCGTTGGTACGTGTTCAGACCGGGGGTATGCGATCCGCCGTCCCGTGGCGCGCCTGGCCGGCCGCGTTCGGCGGGGCTGGTTCGCTCCCCCCGGAGCTTTGCTTCGCCTTGCCTCTTGCCTCGAAAGCCGTCCCCGTGAAACACCGCCCGGTGGACCGCCGTTGTTTCCAAGCGGTTTTCGGGCCGTCATTCGCGTCATGCGTCTGCTTGCGCCGGTGGGCGTTTGCGAGCGGAATTCATTGCGCGCCTGCGGGGACTTCGAATGCGGATCCCGGCGCGCTCCCGGCTTCCCCTCCGGGCACGCGGGATCCACAGCGCCCCCAACTCTCCCGGAGGGCAACCGTGATCGCAACCGGTCTGGGAAATGATCACCGCGCAAGCATGAAGATCCTACGGTTCCCGGCCAATCCGCACCGCAGTGGTGCTAATGCAGCGAATTCGGCGGACGGGGCGACGGCAGCGGCGGCACGGAGGCAAAGCGAACGGCCGGACCTCCCCGACGGGAGGTCCGGCCGCTGCTGCGGGGCGGGGTCGGTGTGTCCGGTCCGGTTGGTGCTGGCCGGTCCGGTCGACCCGGTCTGGTCAGAGCGGTGGAAGGAGGGCGGCGCCCGTCGCGGCCTGGACGTCCGCGAACCCCGTGCCCGGGGCCGTCTCCACCACCCGCAGCCCGTCCGGCGTCACGTCGATCACGGCCAGATCGGTCACGATCCGGTTGACAACTCCTCGGCCGGTGGCGGGAAGTGAGAGTTCCTCGACGATCTTCGGGGAGCCGTCCCGGGCGGTGTGCTCCATGACCACGATCAGTCGACGGGCCCCGTGCACGAGGTCCATCGCGCCGCCCATGCCCTTGACCATCTTGCCGGGGATCATCCAGTTGGCGAGGTCGCCGGCAGCCGAGACCTGCATGGCGCCGAGCACCGAGACGTCGATCCGGCCGGCCCGGATCATGCCGAAGGAGAAGGCGGAGTCGAAGTACGAGGCGCCGGGGGCGATCGTCACCGTTTCCTTCCCGGCGTTGATCAGATCGGCGTGCTCCGCGCCCTCGACCGGGTACGGGCCCACGCCCAGGATGCCGTTCTCCGAGTGCAGCACCACCTCGACGCCCGGCGGGAGGTGACTGGGGATCAGGGTGGGCAGGCCGATGCCCAGGTTCACGTACTGGCCGTCGCGCAGTTCGCGGGCGGCTCGGGAGGCCAGGGCGTTGCGCGGGTCGAGGCCGGGCTGCGGGTGGCGGACGGCCTGCGGTCGGTGGGCGGTCTGCGGGGTGGGCGCGGGGGACCGGGTGCTGGTCGGGGTGGACATCGGTTCAGGCCTCCTGGAGTGCTGGGCGGACGGTCCGGCGCTCGATACGGCGGTCCGCGGGATCGGCGGCCACCACCCGGTCCACGTACACGCCGGGCAGGTGCACGGCGTCCGGGGCGAGTTCGCCCGGCTCGACGATCCGGTCCGCCTCGACCAGGGTGATCCGGCCCGCGGTCGCGCAGAGCGGGTTGAAGTTGCGGGCGGCGGCGTGGAACACGCAGTTCCCGTGCCGGTCCGCCACCTCGGCCCGGACCAGCGCGAAGTCCGCCGTGATGGCCTCCTCCAGCAGGTACCGGCGGCCGCCGAACTCCCGGACCTCCTTCGCCGGTGAGGCCAGTGCCACCGAGCCGTCCGCCGCGTAGCGCCAGGGCAGCCCGCCCTCCTCGACCTGGGTGCCGACCCCGGCCGGGGTGTAGAACGCGGGGACGCCGGCGCCTCCGGCGCGCAGCCGCTCGGCCAGCGTGCCCTGCGGGGTGAGCTCCACCTCCAACTCGCCGGAGAGGTACTGCCGGGCGAACTCCTTGTTCTCGCCCACGTACGAGGAGGTCATCCGGGCGATCCGGCCCGCCCGCAGCAGCAGGCCGAGCCCCCAGTCGTCCACCCCGCAGTTGTTCGAGACCACCTGGAGGCCGGTGGTGCCGGTGTCCGCCAGGGCACCGATCAGGGTGCTCGGGATGCCGCAGAGGCCGAAGCCGCCGACGGCCAGCACCGCGCCGTCGGGGATGTCCCCGACCGCGTCGGCGGGGGAGTCCAGGACCTTGTCCAAGGGATCACCTCGTGAGGAGTGGGATACGGGAGAGGGCACGCCCGGGCCGGGCCCGGTGGGATGGCTCGGCGGCCGCCGCCGGACGGCTGCCGAGCCCCTCCACCGTCACCGGACGCGGGCCGCCGCAGCCATGGCGGCTCCCGCCATGGGCGGGTACCAGCCCGTGTCGGCCGGCCACACCCGGACGTCCGGGGAGCGGCGCTGCCCGGGTGGTATGTCGGCCGGAGCCACATCACGATGGGCCGATGCGTCGCCCGGGCACATGTCGCCAGTCCCACCGCACACCTACGGTTCCGGCATCCACCCCGCCGCACCCTCAGGAGTCGGTCATCATGCGCAGCTCGACAGCCCCCACTCGGCCCGCCTCCGGCGCCCGCCCGGGCGAGACCCTGACCGGCGGCCCGGCCCGGAAGCTCGCCGCCGTCGCGGCGTGCGTCCTGCTCGCCGCGGGCTGCGCCAAGGCCGGCACCGCCGGGACGGCCTCGGCGGACGGTGGTGGTGCGAAGAGCCCGGTCAAGGTCGGCCTGGTGTACTCCAAGACCGGACCGCTGGCCGCCTACGGCAAGCAGTACCTGGAGGGCTTCAAGGCGGGGCTGAGCTACGCGACCAAGGGCACCGGCGCGGTCGACGGACACAAGGTCGAATTCGAGGAGCAGGACGACGCGGGCGACCCGGCCAAGGCGGTGTCCGCCGCCAAGGACCTGATCGGCAAGGGCTACAAGGTCCTGGCCGGCTCCACCGCCTCGGGCGTCGCCCTCCAGGTGGGCCCGATCGCCGCCCAGAACAAGGTGCTCTTCGTCAGCGGCCCGGCCGCCGCCGACAAGGTCACCGGTTTGAACAAGTACACCTTCCGTTCCGGCCGCCAGTCCTTCCAGGACATCCGCACCGCGGCCTCGTTCATCGGTGACGCCAAGGGCAAGAAGGTCACCGTGCTCGCTCAGGACAACGCCTTCGGACAGGCCAACGTGGCTGCCGTCAAGGCCGTGCTCGGCGCCCAGGGCGCGACGGTCGACCAGGTGCTCGCCCCGCCGAGCGCCACCGACCTCACCCCGTTCGCCACCCAGGCCAAGACCGCCAAGCCCGACCTGCTGTTCGTCGCCTGGGCCGGCGACAGCTCCTCGGCCCTGTGGACAGCGCTCAACCAGCAGGACGTGTTCGCCGACACCAAGGTCGTCACCGGCCTGGACCTGGCCGCCTCCTACCCGCTGTTCGGCCCGGCGGCCGAGAAGATCTCCTTTCTGAACCACTACTTCAGCGGCGCCGCCGGCACCCCGGTGGAGAAGGCCATGGACGAGGCCGTCACCGCCGCCGGCGGGAAGACCGACATCTTCACGCCCGACGGCTTCACCGCCGCCCAGCTGATCGTGCACGCCGTCGAGGCCAACCACGGCTCCACCGACGACACGTCGGCCCTGGTCAAGGCGCTGGAGGGCTGGAGCTTCGACGGGGTGAAGGGGCGCACCACGGTGCGCGCCGAGGACCACGCCCTCCTCCAGCCGATGTTCCAGGCCCGGCTGACCGGCACCGGGGCCGCCGCCAAGCCCTCGGTGGAGAAGGCCCTGACCGCGGACGAGGTGGCGCCCCCGGTCACCCCGATGGCGGGCTGATCCCGATGCCCGCTCCCACCGCCCCCACTCCCTCCCCGGCCGGTTCCCCGGCCACGGCCACGGCCTCGCCCGCCCCGGTGCTGCGGCTGGACGGACTCGGTTGGTCCGTCCGCGGGGTGCCGATCGTCGAGGACGTCTCCTTCTCGGTCGGCGAAGGCGAGTTCATCGCCTTCATCGGCCCCAACGGCGCCGGCAAGACCTCCCTCTTCAACCTGATCTCCGGCATCTATCCGGCGACCCACGGCAGCCTCCACCTCGACGGCGTGGACGTCACCGCCGAGGCCGTGCACGCCCGGGCGCGCCGCGGCCTCGGCCGCACCTTCCAGACCTCCTCCCTCTGGCCGGGGATGACCGTCGCCGACCACGTCCGACTGGCCGCCCAGGCGGCGGCCGGACCGCGCGCCTCGTACCGGCTCTGGCGCCGTGCCGACCGGTACCAGGAGCAGCTGGCCGAGACCCTCCACCGCACCGAACTCACCCACCGTGCGGACACCTTGGCGGGCGCGCTCTCGCACGGCGAGAAGCGCAAACTGGAACTGGCCGTCCTCCTCGTCTCCGATCCGCGGCTGATCCTGCTGGACGAGCCGATGGCCGGGGTCAGCGCCGAGGAGGTGCCGGCCCTCACCGAGCTGATCCGGTCCGTGCACCGCGACCTGGGCCGGACCGTCCTGATGGTCGAGCACCACATGGACGTCCTGCTCGGTCTGGCCGACCGCCTCGCGGTGATGCACCACGGCACGCTGCTCGCGCTGGACACCCCCGAGGCCGTGATGGCCGACCCGACCGTGCAACAGGCCTACCTGGGCGAGGCGCTGTGACCTCCTCTCCGCTTCCCTCGCCCGTTTCCACCTCCACCGCTGCCTCTGCCTCCGCGGCCGTGCCTACGTCTCCTGCCGCCCCTCTCCTGTCCGTTCGCGATCTGCGGGTGGTCATCGGCGGGCTGCACATCCTGCACGGTGTCGACCTCGACGTGGCCCCCGCCGGGGTCACCGCGCTCCTCGGCCGCAACGGCGCCGGCAAGACCACCACCGTCAAGGCCGTGATGGGCCTGGTGCCGCGCACCGGAAGCGTCCGCTTCTCCGGTGTCGAACTCGCCTCCCTTCCGACACATCTGGTGGTCCGTCACGGCATCGGCTACGCCCCCGAGGACCGGGGGATCTTCGCCGGCCTGACGGTCGCCGAGAACCTCCGCCTCGCCGAGCGCGCCGTCCGGGGCGGGGGCGAGGCGGACGAGCCGAACTATCCGCTCGTCCACGAGCTCTTCCCCGAACTCAAGCAGCGGGCCGGCCAGTTGGCCGGGACGCTCTCCGGCGGCCAGCAGCAGATGGTGGCGATAGGCCGGACGCTGCTCAACCGCAACCGGTTGATCATCGCCGACGAGCCGACCAAGGGTCTGGCGCCGAAGATCGTGGCTGAGGTGGCCGAGGTGCTGGCGCGAGCGGCCGAGGCCGTGCCCGTTCTCCTGGTTGAGCAGAACCTCGCCCTCGTCCGACGGCTGGCCGGCACCTGCGCCGTCCTGGCCGACGGTCGTACCGCCCACCGGGGCGACACCGCCGAGCTGTTGGCCGACGAGGAGGCCGCCCGCCGCCTGCTCGGCGTCGGCTCCCGTCACCCGCTCGCCGGCGGACCCCGGCCCGCCGCTTCTCCGGCCGCCCCTGTCGTCACCGTGGAGGTGAAGCCCTGATGGACACCGTCGTCCTCCTCTCCTGTACCGGACTAGGTCTTGGTGCGCTGTACTTCCTGGTCGCCTCCGGTCTGTCGTTGATCTTCGGTCTGATGGACGTGCTCAACTTCGCGCACGGCGCCCTGCTCTCCATCGGCGCCTACGCCACCTGGTGGGCCGGTACCGAGGCCGGCCTCTCCTTCTGGCTCGCGGTGCCGTTCGGCACCCTGGTCGGAACGGCCGCCGCCGTCCTGCTGGAGCTCTTCCTGATCCGCCCGCTCTACAGCCGGCCGCGCGATCAGATCCTCGCCACCGTCGGGGTCGGGCTCGCCGTGCCCGCCCTCCTGATGGGGGTCTGGGGCGCGGACGCCCGCCCCTTCCCCCAGCCGGCCGTGCTCTCCGGCACCTGGCACGTGCTCGGTGCGACCGTCCCGGTCAACCGCTTCGTGCTCGTGGCCGCGGCCGCGCTGCTGCTGCTCGCTCTTCGGTTGTTCCTCGCCCGTACCCGCTACGGGCTGATCGTCCGGGCCGGCGTCGAGGACCGGGCCATGGTCACGGCGCTCGGCATCGACGTCCGGAAGGCGTTCACCCTCGTCTTCGCCATCGGCGGGGCGGCCGCCGCGCTCGGCGGTGCCCTCGGTGGCCTCTACTTCGGTTCGGTCAATCCCGGCCAGGGGACCGGGCTGCTCATCTTCGCCTTCGTCGTCGTGGTGATGGGCGGCATGGGCTCCGTCACCGGGGCCGCCGTCGCCTCCGTGGGCGTTGGTCTCGTCCAGCAGTTCGCCAACTACTACACCGGCGCCGGGCTCGGCGACCTCTCGGTCGTCGTCCTGCTCGCCGTGCTCCTTCTCGTCCGACCCCGTGGACTCACCGGGAGGCTCGCGTGAGCGCCGAAACTCCGATCACGAGCACCGGTGGCCCCGCGGCCGACCGCAGCGCCGCCACCATGACAGAGGGGACTGACACCAGCCCTGCCATGACCGCCATGCTGGCAGAGGGGACTGACACCAGCTCCGCCAACACCGTCACTGTGGCAAGGGGGACTGACACCAGCCTTGCCGAGACCCATTGTGAACACACGACCGACCTCGGCGCCATCCCTCGAACAGGTGATTCAGTCACTAATCGCTGGACGCCGGTGCACAGAGCGCTACGCTGGTGGCCGATCGCCCTGCTGATCACGCTCCTTGTCGCCCCATATAGTGCGCTTCCCGTCCCGGGACTGCTCGACGGCCCGCTCGGCAGCCCCGGCAGCCTGCAACTGCTCGCCCTGTGCCTGCTCTACGGGGCCCTCGCCTCCGGCTACGACCTCCTGCTCGGCCGTACCGGACTGCTCTCCTTCGGCCACGCGCTCTACTTCGCGACCGGCCTCTACGCCACCGACCTCGGGATGCTGGAACTGCGACTGCCGTTCGCCGCCGCGGCGGTCTTCGGTGTCGCCTGCACCGTCGCGCTGGCCCTGCTGCTCGGCTCGGTCAGCCTCCGCGTCACCGGCATCGGCTTCTCCATGGTCACCCTCGCCTTCGCCCAGGCCGGCTCGATCCTCGTCCAGCGCAACCCCGGTGGCGTCACCGGCGGTGAGGAGGGCCGCTCCGCCCCGGCCGACCTGCTGCCCTCCGGCCTGCTCGGGATCGAGAACACCGCCAACCTCTACTGGATCGCCGTCGGCTACCTGGTGCTGACGGTCGCCGTGGTCCACTGGGCCGTCAACTCGCCGGCCGGTCGGGTCTGGGAGGGGATCAAGGAGAACGAGCGCCGGGTGGAGGTGCTCGGACTGCGCCCCTACGGCTACAAGTTGGTCGCCTTCGTGCTTGCCGGCGGCCTCGCGGGGCTGGGCGGGGTGGTCTACCTGCTGCTGACCGGCGGCGCCACCCCGCAGGCCGCCGGCTCCGACGCCACGCTCGCCCTGCTGGTGATGGTGGTGCTCGGCGGCTCGGGGACCCGCTGGGGTCCGCTGCTCGGCGGTGTCCTCTACACCTGGGCCAGCCACCGGCTCGGCGACCTCGCCAACTCGACGACGATCGCGGACCTGCCCGCGGTCCTGCGGGTGCCACTCTCCCAACCCCTGTTCCTGCTGGGCACCCTGTTCGTCGCGGTGGTCTACCTGCTGCCCGGCGGCCTGGCTAGACTGCCTGCCCGCATCCGCGCCGCCCGATCCGCCCGTGCGGTCCGCACTCCGGCCGCTGCCCGGACCGCCCGTCCCACCGGAGGTACCCCCGCGTGAGCCAGTCGCCCCTGAAGCCCGAGGAGTTGACCGTCGCCGTGCCCGGAGGGGAGCTGGCGGTCCTGCGCTGGCCCGCCGCCGAGCCGGGCGCCCCGACGATCGTGGCGGTGCACGGCATCACCGCCAACGGCCTCGCCTGGTACGAGGTCGCCCGTCAACTCGCCGGGCGGGTCACCCTGCTCGCGCCCGACCTGCGGGGGCGCGGCGGGAGCCGCGCGGTCGCCGGGCCGTACGGGCTGGCCCGGCACGCCGACGACGTGGCCGCACTGATCACGGCCCTCGGCACGGGCCCGACCACCGTGGTCGGCCACTCGATGGGAGCCTGGGTCACCGCCCTGGCCGCCGTCCGGCACCCGGAACTCGTCCGCCGGGTGCTGCTGGTGGACGGCGCGCTGACCTTCCCGCTGCCGGAGGGCATCCGTGAGGAGGACGCGCTGGCCGCGGTGCTCGGCCCCGCGCTGGCCCGGCTGTCGATGACCTTCCCGGACCGGGACGCCTACCGGGAGTTCTGGCAGCAGCACCCGGCCTTCGGGACGGCCTGGTCGGCGGAGATCGACGCCTACACCCAGCGCGACCTGGTCGGCGTCGAGCCCGAACTGCGCTCCTCCTGCGTGCTGGAGGCCGTACAGACCGACGGCGCCCAGGTCCTGCTGGACCGGGACGCGGCCACCGCAGTGCACCGGCTGCCCTGCACGGCCGAACTGCTCTGGGCCGAGCGCGGCCTGCTCGACGAGCCCCAGGGCCTCTACGACCACCAGCGGATCGGGCTGGCCGGGCTGGACCAGGCCCGGGTGCCGGCCTCACTGGTGCCGGACACCAACCACTACTCGATCCTCTGGGGAGAGCCGGGGGCCGAGCGCATCGTCCGCGGCCTGCTCGCGGACGTCACCGCCGCGGGGTAGCGGGCCCGGCTCCGACGACGGCGGCCGGCGGGGTCCGTCCACCCCGCCGGCCGCGCCTGTCCCGGTCTGCCCTGTCCCGGCCCGCCCTGTCCCGGTCTGCCCCGTCTCAGCCCGCGGCGCCGAGGAAGGTCTCCCAGCCGCCGCTCGGCGCCTGGCCGACGTTGAGCGTGCGCAGCTTGCGCAGGGTGGACTGGTCCTGCACCTCCAGCCACTCGACCAGCTGCCGGAAGGAGACCAGCCGGACGTCCGGCTTGCCCGCGATGGTCTTGAGGGTCTCCTCGACGGCGTCCATGTAGATGCCGCCGTTCCACTGCTCGAAGTGGTTGCCGATGAAGAACGGCGCACGGTTGCTGTTGTAGGCGCGGTCGAAGCCGGCCAGGTAGGAGTCCTTGGCCTGGGTGCGCCAGTCGTTGTACTTGGACGGGTCGCCCTTGGTGCTGCCCGCGGACTGGTTGGCCAGGATGTTGTAGTCCATCGACAGCACCTGGAAGGTGTGCCCGGGGAACGGGATGGACTGCAGCGGGAAGTCCCAGACCTTGCCGTCCTGCACCTTCTGCGGCCATATCTGCAGGCCGCCGGAGGAGCTGGCGTCGTACTTCCAGCCCAGCTTCGCGGCCGTCGGCAGGAGCGCCTTCTGACCCTCCAGACAGGGGGTGCGGCCGCCGATGAGCTCCTTCTTGTAATCGAAGGGGAGCGGGTCGACGTCGGTGAAGCCCGTGTTGGTCCGCCACTGGGTCACGAAGCCGATCGCCTGGTCGATCTCGCTCTGCCAGTCCTCCGGGGTCCACATGTTGACCCCGTTCTTGTCCGGGCGGCTGGAGCAGAAGTGCCCGTTGAAGTGGGTGCCGATCTCGTGCCCGGCCAGCCATGCCTGGCTGACGAGCTTGAGCGTGCTCTTGACCGCACCGTCCGACAGGTACGGGATGTCGGAGGCGCCGACCGAGTGCTTCGGCGGGTGGTACAGGTCGGCCTTGCCCTTGGGCAGGGCGTAGATCCCGGAGAGGAAGAAGGTCATCGTGGCCTTGTACTGCTCCGCCAGCTTGAGGAAGCGGGGGAACTGGCCGTCGTCGGTGCCACCCGCGCCGTCCCAGGAGAACACCACGAACTGCGGCGGCCGCTCACCGGGCTTGAGCTTCTCGGGCTTCGGCTGGTTCGGCTGCGGGCCGGTGTCGGCGTTGGAGCCGTCGCCGATCGGAGTGCCCTTGGGCACCCCCGTCTTGGTCGGGTCGGTCGTGCCCGCCGGGGTGGTGCCGGGGCTGCCGCCGGTCGTGGGGGAGGAGGAGTTCTGGCTCGAACCGGATCCGCTGCTGGAACAGGCCGCGACCGCGCCGAGGGCCGCGGTCGCAGCGGTCGCACTGAGCACCGTCCTGCGCGAGATGCTGGTCATGGTCTCCCCTGGGTGCCGATTCCGGTGGTGAGGGCGGCCCGGGGCCGCACCGGTCAAATCGGGCAATTGATGAATTTTCCGCCGTTAGCATGCCATGTGGCCGCAGCGGCCACCAAGGCCGTCGACCCTCTACGAGAGTCAACACGTCAGCAGGGCCGGGCTGGGCTGCAAGGATTCGTCGTCTGTTGCCGTCCTGTGACGCTTCGCTCCTCGCGCCGCCAGGGGAGTACGGTACCGCCGGTCCGGCGGGGCGGGTCAGAGTTCGTCAGCGCTCGGTACGGCTCGTCGCCCGTCCGGGCAGATCTCGCCCATGGCGGGGGCGCGGCGAGGGGCGAGGCGAGGGGCGACCGGGACGCCCGGGGCCGGGGGTGCAGGCCGAGGCGCAGCGGTCAGAGCGCGGCGAGCCGTCGTCGGTTGCGGCGCACTATTCGCGCGATCGCGGTGCTGACGATGGTGGCAGCGGTGCAGGACACCGCGAGGCTCAGCCAGGCGGTGTCGAACCAGTGGCTGTTCAGCCAGCCCAGCGTCACGATGTAGGCGGCCCAGACCAGCGCCGCCAGTGCCGACCAGTGCAGGAAGCGGTGCGGGTGGGCGGGGGAGTGGCCGATGGCCACGTCCAGGACGGTCCGCCCGGCCGGGACGAACCGGGCGACCACCACCATGGCCGCGGCCGCCCCGTGAGGGCGTTCGACCAGGGCCTGTTGGACCCTGGTCACGCTGGCCGCCAGTTCCGGGCGCCGGGCGAGCCGGCGCTGGAGCAGCGGGGCACCGCGCCGGGCGAGGTGCAGGAGGAGGAGGTCGCCGAGGAAGGAGGCCACTGCCACGCCCAGGCCGAGCAGCACCGGGGCGCCGTCGATCCGCGCCGTCTTGAGCACCGCCAGGATGACCAGTGTCCCGCTGGGGATGAAGGGCAGGAGGGCGTCTCCGAGCACGGCGAAGAGCGCCAGGGCGCAGATCCACGAGGATCCGATCGCCGCCACGAAGTTCAAGGCCTGTACTCCCTCCACGCCGCCCGGGGGAGCAGGTGGCCGCTGAGGTCAACGCTAGCGCCTCGACTTTTCATGCCATGAAGCACCCCGGTATGCCGCGGGTCACAGACCCCGGCCCCGACCTGCGCAAAGGCGCGAGCCCTCCACCCGGTGACTTCCGGCGCCGGCATGAAGTCGCCAGGAGTGTCCGCCCGCTGGCTCTCCGTCATCCGAATGGTCGGTCGGCGGCACCGTACCGGGCCGTGCCCGCCGGCGCTGGGCGGGATCGAAGCGAGGCCGAAGCGGGGCCGGCGTACGGGTCGGAGCGGGCCGCTGCACGGGCCGCGGTGGAGCGGGCGTGAGGTCGGCGCGGTGGTCGGTGTGCAGGTCGGAACGTGCCGGATGCGGGAACAGTCGGCCCGGCGCGGTGGTTGACCCCGGTCGGCAGCAGCGACCGCCGGGCCACCCGAGACCCGCGGTCGCCCACCAGGGCCGGCTCAAGAAAGCCAGAAGGGCGGACGGCATGACCACCGAGGACCAGCAGGAGCACCCGACCGAACCGCGGACCGGCGCGGCGATCCGGGGCACCGCCCGCGGAACGGCGCCCGCCCCGCTCTCCATCCTCGACCTGGCCACCGTGGGCGTCGGCTACACGCCCGCCGAGGCCCTGGCCGCGACCACCGCGCTGGCCCGCAACGCCGAGCAGTGGGGCTACCACCGCTTCTGGGTGGCCGAGCACCACGGCATGCCGGGAGTGGCCAGCTCCACCCCGGCCGTCCTGCTCGCCCACCTCGGCGCCAACACCACGACCCTGCGGCTGGGCTCGGGCGGGGTGATGCTCCCCAACCACGCCCCGCTGGCCATCGCCGAGCAGTTCGGCCTGCTGGAGGCCCTGCACCCGGGCCGGATCGACCTGGGGCTCGGTCGCGCCCCCGGCACCGACCCGGCCACCGCCCGGGCGCTGCGCCGCGGCCGCGCCGAGGGCGCCGACGACTTCCCGCAGCAACTCGCCGAGCTGACCCACTTCCTCGACGGCGACTTCCCCTCCGGCCACCCCTACGCCCAGCTGACCGCCGTCCCCCAGGGCGACGGGCGCCCGCCGGTCTGGCTGCTCGGGTCCTCCGGCTTCAGCGCCCAGCTGGCCGGCCGCCTCGGCCTGCCGTTCGCCTTCGCCCACCACTTCAGCAGCGTCAACACCATCCCGGCGCTCGACCTCTACCGGGAGTCCTTCCGGCCCTCCGCGGTGCTCGCCGAGCCGTACGCGCTGATCGGTGTGAGCGCGGTCGCCGCCGAGGACGAGGGTGCGGCCCGTCGCCTCGCCCGCTCCGCGGCCCTCGGCATGCTCCGGCTGCGGCGCGGCAACCCCGGCCCGATCCCCACCCCGGAGGAGGCCGAGGCCTACCCGTACAGCCCGGCCGAGGCGGAGTTCATCGACAGCTGGCTCGACAACGTGGTGCTCGGCGCCCCGGGCGAGGTCGCGGACGGGCTGGAGGCCCTGCGCAAGCGGACGGGCGTGGACGAGCTGATGGTCACCTCGCACATCCACGGCCACGAGGCCCGGCTCCGCTCCTACGGCCAGATCGCCGAGGCGTACGGCCTGACGGCGGAAGCCTGACGGTCGAGGCCTGAGCACGGAAGGCCTGGGCACGGAAGGCCTGAGCGGAGAGGCCCGGCCGCCGGGTCCGCAGTGGGGCCGGCCCTGGCTACCGGCTGGTGTCCGGGCCGGGGCGGTCCTTGCGGAGTATGGCGGCGACGAGCTCGGCCTCGCCCGGCCGGGCGAAGTACCAGCCCTGGGCGGTGTCGCAGCCGGTCAGCCGCAGCCGTTCGGCCTGCGCGGCGCTCTCGATCCCCTCGGCGGTGACGGTCAGGCCGAGGGTGTGGGCCAGCTGCACCATCGCGCCCACGATCTGCTCGTCGGCGTCGCTGCGGCGGGAGCCGAGCTCGGGGAGTTCCGAAGGGTTCGTCGCCGGGGCCGGGTCGCGGAACCCCTCGATGAAGGTGCCGTCGAGTTTCAGGACGTGCACCGGCAGCCGGGAGAGGTAGGCCAGGTTGGAGTAGCCGGTGCCGAAGTCGTCGATCGCGATCCGCACGCCCATGTCCGCGAGCGCCTGGAGCGCCTGCAACGGCCGTCCGCCGGGGCCGAGCAGGGCGCTCTCGGTGATCTCCAGCTGAAGCAGCCGGGCCGGCAACCCGGTGCGTTCGAGGGCGCGGGCGACGTCGGCGACCACGTCGGAGTCCCAGATCTGGCGGGCGGCCAGATTGACGCTCACGAAGGTCTCGGTCTCGGGGAACTCGGTGAGCCACTGCCGGGCCTGGCGGCAGGACTCCTCCAGCACCCAGGTGCCGAGGGGCACGATCGCGCCGGTCTCCTCGGCGAGCGGGATGAAGCGGTCAGGCGAGAGCGTCCCGTAGCGGGGGTGGCGCCAGCGGACGAGGGCCTCCGCGCCGTGGACGGCTCCGTCGGCCAGGCCGACCAGCGGCTGGTACTCGATGGTGAACTCGCCGCGCTCCAGGGCGGGCCGCAGTGCGGTGGCGAGGAGCTGGCGGGTCAGCTGGTGGGCGCCGCGGTCCGGGTCGTAGAGGGTCCAGCGGGCGCGGCCGTCGGCCTTGGACCAGTAGAGCGTGGCGTCGGCGTCCTTGACCAGGTCGGTCGGGGTGGTCTCGTGCACGGACCGTTCGACGACGCCGACGCTGGCCGTGATGACCAGCCGGTGTCCGGCGACGTCGAAGGGGTGTTCCAGTTCCTGGAGGATCCGGGCGGCCAGGTCGGTCAGTTGGTCGCTGCCCCGGCTGTCGGTGACCAGGACGGCGAACTCGTCACCGCCCATCCGGGCCACCAGGTGGGCGTCGTGCCCGGAGAACCCGCCGCGCAGCCGGGCGGCGACGGCGATCAGCAACTGGTCGCCGATGTGGTGCCCGAGCGTCTCGTTGATCGCCGCGAAGCCGTCGAGGTCCAGGTAGCAGACGCCGACCCGGCGCCCGTCCGCCGGCGCGAGGACGGTGTCGCTGGTGCCGGCGGTGCCGGCGGTGTCGGGAGCCTCGGCGGGCTCAGCGGTCCCGGTGGCCCCGGTGGCCGTGACGCAGGCGGCGTCGAGCCGCTCGAAGAAGGACGTCCGGTTGGGCAGTCGGGTCAGCGGGTCGTGCAGGGCCTGGTACTCCAGACGGTCACCGAGCCGGCGCTGCTCGGTGATGTCCTCCACCAGTGCGAGGGTGTAGAGCGGCTGGCCGGCGCCGTCCCGGATCAGCGAGACGGTGACCTTGCTCCAGACGGTGCGGCCCTCGCGGTGCTTGAGCTGCTTCTCCACGCGGAACCGCTCCCGCCCGCCGTGGACGAGTTCGGGGAAGAGCCGGTGCGGCATGCCCTCCGGATCGATGATCTCGTGCAGGTGGGTGCGGACCAGTTCGCCGACGCTGCGTCCGATCAGGGCGGCGAAGGCGGGATTGACCTCGATGATCCGGTCCTCGGGGTCGATCAGGGCCATCCCGATGACCGCGTTGCAGAAGGCGGCCCGGAAGCGGGATTCGCTGGCCCGCAGCGCGGCCAGCAACCGGTCGTTGCCGCCGTTCTCCTGGCCTGGGCCGTCGACGGCGCTCCGGTGGGGGCCGTCGGTCAGCGGCGCCGAGCAGGTGGGGCAGAGCAGCATCCCGGGGTCGTCCAGCACGGTTCTCGTCGCACCCGCCGTACCCGCCGCACTCGCCGTGCCGACGGCCCGGCCGCCGGTCGCGACAGCACCGACGACGCCAACCGGACCGACCGGACCGACGGTGCTGATGTCCGGGCCCAGGAGGGGTGTTGTGAGGTGACGGTGGTGCGGTGTTTCCTCGTGCCGCACGCCCGGGTGGTGTGCGTCGGCCCCCTCGTTCTGGCCCGGCACGGCATGCTCCCGTCCGCTGCTGACGCTGGATGCTGGTCCGGCCGGCCGATCGGGACTCCGGCGGCCGGCTCCGCACTCTGTCGCGGTCCTCGGAGTCGGTCCGGTGCGGGGCGCCCGCCGTGGGGCGCTGTCGCGCGGAGACCCGCGTGAAGAACAGGGCGCTGCGGCCGATCATAGGCCGCGGCGGCAACGCGCGGTGACCGCCGCCAGGGTGATTCGCCCGCTTTGTGATCATGTGCGGCGGTACGCGCAGACGCCCCCGGTGCACATCACATGATGTGCGCCAGGGGCGCGTGCGCCGAGATCGCGCCCCCGGGCGCCGACCGCGCGCCCGGAGCGGCCGGAGCGCGCCGGGATCCGCCGGGATCCGTCGGGGCGTCAGGCCAGCTTGGCGGTGAGGGTGATGGTGGTGCCGGTGAGCGCCTTGCTGACCGGGCAGTTGGCCTTGGCGTCCTCGGCGGCCTTGGCGAAGTCGGCCTCGTCCAGTCCGGGCACCTCGCCGGTGACGGTCAGGTGGATGCCGGTGATGCCGGTGCCGGGCTGGAAGGTGACGTCGGCCTGGGTGTCCAGCTTGACGGGCGGGGTGCCGGCGCCGGTCAGGCCGTGCGAGAGGGCCATCGAGAAGCACGCGGAGTGAGCGGCGGCGATCAGCTCCTCCGGGCTGGTCTTGCCGTTGGGCTGTTCGGCCCGGGCCGGCCAGGAGACGGGGTACTCGCCGATCCCGGACGAGGCGAAGGTCACCTGCCCCTTGCCGTCGAGCAGATTGCCTTCCCAAGCGGTGCGGGCGGTGCGGGTGGTTGCCACGATCGGTACCTCCGTTACTGAGGGACTGCTGAGTCGTCACTTCCGGTCATGCGCGCACCAGCCTACGGGGCGGCCCCCGTTCGGCCCGGGGTGGCGCGGGCCCGGATCGGCGCCGGGTGCCGGGCGGTGCGGGCAATGTCCGGATTGTGGACGGATCCGCCAAAAGGTGCGGCTCCACCACGGGGGCCCTGTTAGATTTGCCCGGGCCCGAGCCCGGCCGCCGTACGGCCGGGTGCCCACTTCAGACACCGGGAGCCGCCCCGATGACGGACCACCCCACGACCCCCGACGCCGGCCTGACCGACGGGGTCGACGCCGCCGTGCGGGCGGAGCTGACCAGCCTGCGCGAGAGCATCGACAACATCGATGCCGCGGTGGTCCACATGCTGGCCGAGCGCTTCAAGGCGACCCAGCGGGTCGGCCGGCTCAAGGCCGAGCACAAGCTGCCGCCGGCCGATCCGGCGCGTGAGCGCGACCAGATCAAGCGGCTGCGGGAGCTGGCCGCCGGGGCCAAGCTGGACCCGGTCTTCGCCGAGAAGTTCCTGACTTTCATCATCGCCGAGGTCATCCGGCACCACGAGGCCATCGCCCGCGCTTGAGAGCGCACCCCTGAGGGGGTCGGTGGTGAGCCGTCGAGGACGGCCCCGGCGCCGCCCGGCCCGGACATGTCGGGGGCGGCTAAACGCCGGATTTCGTGAGGCTCCGGGGTTGGCGTAGCGTGCAGGTTCCCCCAGCCGGAGAGGTGGAGCAGCGACGATGGCGGTGAACCTGCCCGAAACGCCGAGCGATGCCGGGTCCGGTCCGGCCCCCGCCGCCGGACGCGGCCCCGGTGCTTCCGAGGCCCCTGACGCGCCCGGAGGCCGCGCCGAGGCCCGCCGCCGTGCGCGCGGTTCGCGTGGCCGCAAGGCCCGGCGGACCGGGCGTCGGCCTCGGCCCTGGTGGATCGAGATCCCGGCGATGGCGGCGGTGGGCCTGGTGGTCGCGCTGCTGATCAAGACCTGCCTGTTCCAGGTGTTCACCATCCCGTCCGGCTCGATGGAGAACACGCTGCGGATCGGCGACCGGGTGGGCGTGAACAAGCTGGCGCCGCTGACCGGCTGGAAGCCGGAGCCCGGGCAGCCGGTGGTGTTCAAGGATCCGGGTGGCTGGCTCCCGCCGCAGCCCGTCGACTCGAACCCGTTCACCAACGCGGTCGGCTCGGTGCTGAGCTTCGTCGGCCTGGTGCCGCCGAAGGACGACAACTACCTGGTCAAGCGGGTCATCGCGACCGGCGGCCAGACCGTGCAGTGCACGGGCACCACGCTGACCGTCGACGGGAAGAAGGTCGACGAGCCGTATCTGCACCCCGGCGACGACTCCTGCGCGGGCCTGGACTTCGGGCCGGTGACGGTGCCCTCGGGCCACGTCTGGGTCGAGGGCGACCACCGCAGCGACTCGGCGGACTCCCGCTACCACCAGCGCGGTCCGGGGGGCGGGGCCGTGCCGGTGGACAACGTGGTCGGGCCGGTGTCGGCCGTGGTGTGGCCGCTCAATCACCTCGACTGGTTCGGCTGGGTCGGCCGCTGACCTGCCGCTCGGCGGCGACCCGCTCCGGAGTGTCCGGAGCATCCCGGGAGTCCGGAGCGTCTCGGGCGTCCCGGGAATCCCGAGCACCCTTGGCGTCTGCGGCCTCCGCGGCCGCCGGCTTGCCGGTCTGCGCCGCGAAGGCGCCGGTCAGCACGAGCAGGCCGCCCGCGATCTGCGGCAGACCGAGGTGCTCGCCGAGCAGGACCCAGGCCAGCACGGTGGCGACGACCGCCTCCAGGTTGGCCACCACCCCGGCGACCGGGGGCGAGAGGTGCCCGACGGCGATCACGCCGGTCAGGTAGGCGAGCACGGTCGCGATGAGGATCATCCAGGCGGCCGGGAGCAGCGCGGGCAGGGTGTGCCCGTTCATCACCACGGACCCGCCGAGCGTGCTCCAGTCGGCCTGCCAGGGCCGGGTGGAGACGGTGAGCAGGACGGCGCCGATCAGCAGCCCGAACGCGCTGACCGCCAGCGGGTCGACCGGGCGCTCGCCCCGGCGGCCGGCGTCGGCGAGCACGAAGTAGCCGACCTGGCAGCAGGCCGCGCCGAGGGCGAAGAGCACGCCCAGCGCGTCGAAGCTCAGGCCGTTCCAGACCTCCACCACGCAGGCCAGCCCGGCGACCGCGACGCCGGCGCCGATCGCGGCGCCCCGGCTGATCGGCTTGCGCTGGACGAACTTGACGTAGCCGATGAGCAGCGGCGGTCCGAGGTACTCGATGAGCAGGGCGACGCCGACCGGGATGCGGGAGATCGCCGCGAAGTAGCAGGCCTGGACGCCGGCCACGGCGAGCAGGCCGAACCCGATCAGCAGGCCGGGGCGGCGCAGGACGGCGTCACGGTGGCGGTAGGCGATGGGGAGCAGGACCACGGCGGCGCCGGTGACCCGGAGCCACACCACGTGCAGCGGTGAGAGGCCGGCCTCGATCAGCGGTTTCGCGGCGGTGCCGGAGCCGCCGAAGGCGAACGCGGAGATCAGCGCGAGGCTGAGGCCGAGGGTTCTGCCCGTGGGGAGGGTGGGCGAGGCCGTTGATCTGTGCACCGACGCATTGTGACAGTCATACCGGGCGTTCAGTAAGGTGCCATTCCGTCATTTGGTCCTGCACGGAACTGTGCGCAGCGGCGCACTCACCCAGCCCGCGCACGACCCTCCCGCCGTCCGCGCCCCCTCGCCGCCCGGGCGCCCCCCCCGCCGCTACCCGGCGTTCGCCCCCGCCCCGGTGAGCGTGTCCGGCCCGCCCGTGGGCTGGGTGGTCGGCTGCGTGGTCGGCGCCGTGGTCGGGCCGGTGGAGGGTGTCGGCCGGCCGGTGGGCCGCCCGGTGGGCCGCGTCGTCGGTGGGGCGGTCGGTTGTTGGGTGGCCGGGGGCGCGGTCGGCGGGCTGGTCACGCCGCCGCCGCCGGAGTTCGAGCCGCCGGCCGGCGTGGTCGGACCCGAGCCCGATCCGCCCCCGGTCCCGGCCCCGGCGCCGTCGCTCGGCGGGGTGGTCGGCGCCGCGGGGGCGGTCGAGCCGCCGTTCGAGCCGGTCCCGGTCGACGGGGTGGCGCTCGGCGAGGACGGGGCCGTCGGCAGATCGGTGGCGCCGGCGGAGTCGCCGCCGTCGGCCGGGGTCTGGAAGTCGCTGACCGGCACGCCCTTGAGTGCCGCCTTCATGTAGCTGGTCCAGATCTGCGCCGGGAACTGGCCGCCCGCCGCGCCGTCGATCCCGCCGACGCCGCTCAGGCTGACCTGGGCGCCGCTGCCCGGGTCCTGGCCGAACAGGGCCACCGAGGTGACCAGCTCGGGGGTGTAACCGACGAACCAGACCGACTTCTGGTCGTCGGTGGTGCCGGTCTTGCCGGCCACCGGGCGACCCAGTGCCTTCGCTCGCCAGCCGGTGCCGCCCGGGTCGCTCACCACGCCCTGGAGCATCGAGGTGACCTGGTTCGCGGTGTCCGTGCTGATCGCCTGGGTGGTCTTGTGCGCGGGCAGCGGGACGGCCTCGCCCTCGCGGTCCACGGACTGCACCAGCCACGGGGTGATCTGCTTGCCGCCGTTGTCCAGCGCCGCGTACACGCCGGCCATGTCGAGCACGCTCGGGGTGGCCGCGCCGAGCGGGATGGACGGCACCGGGTCGAGGCCCGGGGTGCTGCCGGGCAGGCCCAGCGCGATGCCGGTGTCCTTGACCTTCTGGAGCCCGGTGTCCTGGGCCAGCTGGGCGAACGCCGAGTTGACGGACCAGTCGGTGGCCTGCTGGAGGGAGATCTGGCCGTAGCTCCTGTCGCCCTCGTTCGGCGGCGCGTACGGGGTGCCCTTGCCGCCGCGGACCTTGCGGCCGCTGGTGCCGTCGTAGACGGTGCGCGGGGTGACGGTCCGGCCGTCCTGGGTCTTGGCGTTGTTCTCGAACGCGGCCGCCAGGGCGATCGCCTTGAAGGTCGAGCCGGCCTGGTAGTCCCGCCGGGTCGCGTTGTCGACGTAGTGCTTGACGTAGTCGACGCCGCCGTAGAGGGCGACGACCGCGCCGGTCTTCGGGTCCACGGAGACGGCGCCGGCCTGGGCGGCCGCGTCCTTCTTCCGCTTGTCCGGGTTCAGGGTGTCGCGCAGCTGCGCCTGGACGGAGTCCTGGAGGGCCTGCTGGCGGGCCGGGTCGATGCTCAGCTTGATCGTGTAGCCGCCCTTGGCCAGCTCGGTCTCGCTGATGACCTGGTTCGAGGTGAGGTACTGGGTGGCCTCGTTCACCAGGTAGCCGGTCTGGCCGGACAGGCCCGGGTTGGGCTGCGGGTCCTTGACGTCCGGGAACGTGATGGCGGACCGCTCCTCGGCGGAGAGCCAGCCCTCCTTGACCATGCCGTCCAGCACGTAGTTCCAGCGGTTGACGGCGTTCTGCTTGCCGGCCGGGGTCGCGGTGGCCACGTCGTAGGCGCTCGGGGCGTTCAGCAGGGTGGCCAGGTAGGCGCCCTGGGCGGGGTCGAGCGCGGAGGCGTCGACGCCGAAGTACGCGTGGGCGGCGGCCTGGATGCCGTAGGCGCCGCGGCCGTAGTAGGAGGTGTTCAGGTAGCCGGAGAGGACGTCGTCCTTGCTCTCGGTGGCGTCCACCTTGATGGCTATGAAGAGTTCCTTCACCTTGCGGGTGACCGACTGCTTCTGGTTCAGGTACGTGTTCTTCACGTACTGCTGGGTGATCGTGGAGCCGCCCTGGGTGCCCGCGCCCTTGGCGGTGTTGACCGCGGCCCGGAGCAGGCCCTGCACGTTGACGGCGCCCTCGTGGTAGAAGTTGCGGTCCTCGGCGGCCAGTGCGGCGTGCTGGGCGGCGGGGGAGACCTTGTCCAGGCTGACGTTCTGCCGGTTGGTCTGGCCGGTGCGGGTGATCACGGAGCCGTCGGCGTAGAGCCAGGTGTTGCTCTGCGCGGTCGCGGCGGCGTGCGCGTCGGGGACCTTCACCAGCGTGACCCCGAGCGCGAACAGGCCGACGCCGAGCAGCAGGGCCACGGCGAGGCCGAGCAGGCTCATCCGCCAGGTGGGGATCAGCCGGCGCCAGCCGGTGCGCTTCGGACGGCGGGGCTTCCTGCCGCCGGTCGCGGGGGCGGCGCGCTGGAAGCGTTTGACCGGTCGGAGGCCTGTCGACGGCGTGCGACGGCCGCTCTGGGCGTTCTCGGACAAGGCGCGGCCTTTCCTGCGGGCGGAGCGGGTCAGCCTGCACGGACGGGGACATCGGTGGTTAGGGACCTTTGTCCCGATTCCGGTTTACTGCCCTGGACGAGCCGGGCGGGCCGATTGGCTCCACCGGAACGGCAATCGAGACCGACATCACACGCAAAACGGACGTCGAAGGCCAAAAAATTGAGGAGCCCCTCGCTGCTGCGAGAGGCTCCCCAAATGTCTGTGCGCCGCCAGGGACTCGAACCCCGGACCCGCTGATTAAGAGTCAGCTGCTCTAACCAACTGAGCTAGCGGCGCCTGCTGACCTGGAAAACAATACACGGTCCCGGCGGGTGCCTCGAACCGCCCGGAACCGCCCGCATCCGCGCGGGAGCCGGCCCGCCGCCGAGCTGTCCGTTTCCGCCCGGTTGGGGTGCAGTTCGCCGCCGGTTAGGGTGGAACGGTGCCCAGCCCCAAGCCCGGACACCCGAACGCGCGGAAGGCGGTCGCCGCGCTGCTGATGCTCAGCGCCACGGCGTACACCGCGTGGGTGCTGGAGGTCGTGCTGAGCACCGGACTCGACCCGGTGCAGGCGTACATCAGCGAACTCGCGGCCGAGGACCAGCCGCTGGGCGGCCTGTTCCGGGCCACCGACCTGGTCGCCGGGCTCTGTGTGCTCGCCGCGGCCGTCACCGCCCTCGCCGGCGGGCAGGCCGGGCCGCGCGGTGCCCGGCGCGGGTGGGCGGTGGTCGGCTGGTCCGCCCTCGCCCTGTTCGGCGCGGCGACCGCCGCCGACTCTCGGCTGCCGCTCAGCTGCGCCCCCACCAGCGACGAGATGTGCGCCGCCCGCGAGACCGCCGGGCTCGTCCCCGCGACCCACACCGCGCACGCCGTCACCAGCAGCCTCGCCATGCTCGGTGCGCTCACCGGGCTGGCCGCGCTCACCGTGGCCGCCCGCCGCTACGGCTGGTGGCCGCCGGTGCGCCGGATCGGGCCCTGGCTGCTCGGCGCCGAACTGCTGGCCACCGGCTGGAGCCTGGCCGCGATCGCCGCCTTCGAGGCCGGGCGCGGCACCTGGGCGCTCGGGGCCGGCCAGCGGCTCCAGGTGCTGCTGGTGGCGCTCTGGCTGGCCGTCCTGGCAGTGAGCCTGGCCCTCCCCGCGGGGGTGCCGGGCGACGAATCCACCTGGTCCGACGCTTCTCCGCCGGCGCACCGGGGGCCCCGGTCGGCCGAACGGCCCCCGGGCCGGGAGCCGGCATGACCGCACCCGACGACCCCCGCGCCCGGGCGCGCTTCCTGCGCGTCGACGGCGTCCCGCTGCACGTCCGCACCGAGGGCAGCGGCCCGGTCTGCCTGCTCACCGGGGGCCTCGGCAGCAGCTGGTTCGACTGGGACCTGGTCGTCCCCTTTCTCACGCCCTACCGCACCGTGGTCCGCTTCGACCGGCCCGGCTACGGGCTGAGCGCCCCCGAGCCCGCCACCGGGCGGCCCGCCCCGACGGCCGCCGGCGAGGCCGAGCGGATCCGCGCGGTGCTGGACGGCCTCGGGCTGCGCGGGCCCTGCACCGTCGTCGGCCACTCGATGGCCGGCTTCCACGTCGAGGCCTTCGCCCGGTTGCACCCCGACCGGGCCGCCGGGCTGGTCCTGGTGGACAGCAGCGTCGAGCCGGCGGCCCGGCCGTACCCGGCCCCCGGCGCGCGCGACCTGGCGGCCCGGGCGCTCGCGGGCGCCGCCACCGCCGTCGCCGTGCCGTACCTGCTCGGCCCGGCCGCCCGCCGACTGACGGCCCGGCTGTCCACGGTCTGCCGCGAGGACCTCGCCCCGGCGCCGCTGGTGCGGCACTGCTACCGCACCGGCCGGGCCCTGCGCGCCCTGCTGCGGGAGAACGCGCGCTACCTCGACCTGGCCGCCGAGGTGGACGGGCTGCGGCGCACCCGGCCGCTGCCCGAGGGCCTGCCGGTCACCGTGCTCGCCGCCGACGACGGCTGCCGCAGCCGCCGCACCGAGGAGTGGCTGGCCGGCCAGCGGGAGCTCGCGGCGCTGCTCGGGGCCGACTACCGCACCACCGCCCCGGCCGGGCACCTGGTGATGTTCGACCGCCCGGACGCGGTGGCCTCCGCGGTCCTGGACACCGGCTGAGGCCGGGCACCCGCTGCGGCGCCCACCGAAAGGCCTACTGAAAGGCCCACTGAAACGCCTCAGGCCGCCCACCGAAGTGAGCGGCCTGAGACCTTGCCATGTGCGCCGCCAGGGACTCGAACCCCGGACCCGCTGATTAAGAGTCAGCTGCTCTAACCAACTGAGCTAGCGGCGCCTGCTGACTCGGAGAACTTTACACGGCGCCCGGTCGATCCGCCGAATCGCTTTCGAGTGGTCACCCGTAGTGATCGCGGGCGGCCAGCTACGGCCGGCTACGACTCCGGGTAGTGGCAGGCCGCCTGGTGGTCCTGTGCCGGGGTGTCGCCGAGGAGCGCCGGCCGTTCCTGTTCGCACCGCGTGCGGGCGGCCGGGTCGGCGAGGCGGGCGTACACCGGGCAGCGGGTGCGGAAGGGGCAGCCGGTGCGCCGCTCGGTGGGGGAGGGCGGGTCGCCGGCGAGCAGGATGCGGTCGCGGGCGCGCTCGGCGGCGGGGTCGGGCAGCGGGACAGCGGAGAGCAGGGCGCGGGTGTACGGGTGCCGGGGGCGGTCGAAGACGGCGGAGACCTCGCCCTGTTCGACCGTCCGCCCGAGGTACATGACGCTGACCCGGTCGGCGAGGTGCCGGATCACCGAGAGGTCGTGCGAGACGAACAGGTAGGAGAGGCCGAGTTCGGCCTTGAGCGCTTGCAGCAGGTTGAGCACCCCGGCCTGGATGGAGACGTCCAGGGCGGAGACCGGTTCGTCCAGGACCAGCAGTTTCGGCCGGACGGCCAGGGCCCGGGCGATGGAGACGCGCTGGCGCTGCCCGCCGGAGAACTGGTGCGGGTAGCGGGTGGCGTGGTCCGGGTCGAGACCGACCTGGTGCAGCAGTTCGGGCACCCGGCGGGCGATCTCCTCGCGTGCGGCGTGCTGGGCGCGCAGCGGTTCGGCGATGATGTCGCCGATCGGCATCCGCGGGTCGAGGCTGGCCATCGGGTCCTGGAAGACGATCTGCAGTCGGGCGCGCAGCCGGTGGGCCTCGGCGCGGGAGAGCTTGGCGGTGTCGTGGCCGAGTAGTTCGATCCGGCCGGTCTCGGGGGCGGTGAGGTTCAGCAGTTCGAACAGCGTGGTGGACTTGCCGGAGCCGGACTCCCCGACCAGGCCGAGGGTTTCGCCCTCCCGGAGGTCCAGGTCGACGCCGTCCACCGCGTAGACCTCGCCGACCCGGCGCTTGAACACCGTGCCCTTGAGGAGCGGAAACGTTTTGCCCAGGCCGCTCACCGCCAGCACCGGCGCCCGCGAGCCCCGGTCCCTCGGGTCTCCCCGGTCCTCCGGAGCGGCCGACGGGGCCGGAAGCGCCGGCACCGGGTAGACGTCGGCCGGCGCGGGCCGCCGCTCGGCCAGCTCCGCCGACCGGACGCAGGCCGCCAGGTGACCGTCGCCCCCGGCCAGTTCCGGCTCCGCCGCCGAGCAGCGCTCCTCCGCGAGCGGGCAGCGGGCGGCGAACGGGCAGCCCGGCGGCAGGTCGGCCATCGGGGCGGGTGCGCCGGGGATCGGGACGAGCGGGCCGCCGAGCCCGTCCAGCCGGGGCACCGCGCCGATCAGGCCGAGTGTGTACGGGTGGCGCGGGGCCGCGAACAGCTCGTCCACCCCGGCGGTCTCGACCACCCGCCCCGCGTACATCACCGCGACCCGGTCGGCCATCCCGGCGATCACCCCGAGGTCGTGGCTGACCAGGACGAGGGCCGCGCCGGTCTCCCGCTGCGCGGTGCGCAGCACGTCCAGCACCTGGGCCTGGATGGTGACGTCCAGCGCGGTGGTCGGCTCGTCGGCGAGCAGGATGTCGGGGTCGTTGGCGATCGCCATGGCGATCATCGCGCGCTGGCGCATGCCGCCGGAGAACTCGTGCGGGAAGCTGTCCAGGGCCCGTTCGGGGGCCGGGATGCCCACCAGGTCGAGGAGTTCGGCGGCCCGGCGGCGGGCGGCGGCCCGGTCGACCCGCTGGTGGATGCGGACGGCCTCGGCGATCTGGTCGCCGATCCGGTAGACCGGGGTGAAGGCGGACAGCGGGTCCTGGAAGACCATGGCGATCCGGCGACCGCGGATCGCGGCGAGCTCCTTGCCGGGCAGCCCGACCAGTTCCCGCCCGTCCAGCTGCACCGAGCCCTGGACGCCGGCCGTCTTCGGCAGCAGTCCGAGCACGGACAGCGCGGTGACGGACTTGCCGGAGCCGGACTCGCCGACGATGCCGAGGGTCTCGCCGCGCCGCAGGGTGAGGTCCACCCCGCGGACGGCGGGGACGGGGCCGTGCGGCCCGGCGAAGTCCACCCGCAGGTCGCTGACGGCGAGCAGGGGGGTGTCGACGGTGGTGGTCACGGCTTCTTCCTCCGGGCGGAGCGGCGGCGGGGCGCGCCCCCGGCGGTGGGGTCGAGGGCGTCGCGCAGCCCGTCGCCGATCAGGTTGACGGCGAGGACGAACAGCACCAGCAGGCCGGCGGCGAAGTAGAACAGCCAGGGGAACACCGGGGCTTCGCTGGTCCCGGCGGCGAGCAGGGTGCCGAGCGAGACGTCCGGCGGTTTGACGCCGAAGCCGAAGTAGGAGAGCGCGGTCTCGCTCATCACGGCGCCGCCGACCGCGATGGTGGCGTCGATGATGAGGAAGGAGGCGACGTTCGGCAGGATGTGGCGGGTGATGATCCGCAGCGGCCGCACCCCCATGAACCGTGCGGCGCGGACGAATTCGCGGTCGCGCAGCGAGATGGTCATCGAGCGGACCACCCGGGCGGTGATCATCCAGTTGAACAGGGCGAGCAGCAGCACGAAGGCGATCCAGCCGGCGCTCTTCAGCCGGGGCGAGACGATGGTGATGATCAGGAAGCTGGGGAAGACCAGCAGCAGGTCCACCGCGAACATCAGCGCGCGGTCGGCCCAGCCGCCGAAGTAGCCGGCGCAGGCGCCGACCAGGGAGGCCAGTACGGTGGAGAACAGCGCCACCAGCAGGCCGATGACCAGCGACTTCTGCAGGCCGCGGACGGTCTGCGCGAAGACGTCCTGGCCGATCCCGTTGGTGCCGAACCAGTGCTCGGCGGACGGCGGTTGGTGCAGCGCGCCGAAGTCGGGGGCGGCGTAGTCCCAGGGCGTCAGGTACGGCCCGCCGAAGGCGAGCGCGAACAGCAGCAGGACGATCACGGCTCCGGCGACGGCCCCGCGGGCGGCGAGCAGCCGGGCGAGGACGAGCCGGGCCCGGCCGGTGGTGCGGGGGGCGGCGGCCGGGGCGGCCGGTTCCACGGCGACGGTGGTCATGTCAGTTCACCTCCGGTCAGGACCGCACGCGCGGGTCGAGGGCGGCGTGCAGGGTGTCGGCGAGGAAGCCGGAGGCGAGGACGACGACGGCGGTGAACAGGTTGACGGCGACGACCGAGTTGACGTCCTGTTCGTTGATCGACTGGATCAGCCACTCGCCCATGCCGTGCCAGCCGAAGATCGTCTCGGTGAAGATCGCGCCGGTGAAGATGCCCAGGAAGCTGTAGGCGAACATGGTCGACATCGGGATCACCGCGGTCCGCAGCCCGTGCTTGACCAGCGCCCGGCGGCGGGTGAGCCCCTTGGCCTCGGCGGTGCGCAGGTAGTCGGAGCCGAGCACGTCGAGCATGGTGCCGCGCTGGTAGCGGCTGTAGGTGGCGAGGCCGCCGAGTGCGAGCGAGATGGTGGGCAGCAGCAGGTGCAGCGCCCAGTCGGCGAGGTGGGCGCCGAGGCCGCCGGTCAGTCCGGGGGTCTCGTAGCCGGTGAACGGGATGACGTCGTGGCCGGCCGCGTCCTTGGCGGCGATCGCGCCGTTCTTGAGGAACAGCGCGACCAGGAAGACCGGGGTGGAGAGCAGGACGAAGGAGAGCACGGTGAGCAGCCGGTCGGAGATCCGGTACTGGCGGACGGCGCTCCAGGCCCCGGCGGCGATGCCGAGGACGATGCCGAGCAGGCTGCCGAGCAGCAGCAGCCGCAGCGAGACCCAGACCCGGCGGCCGAAGTCGTCGGTGACCGGGGTGTCGTGGATGGTCCGGCCGAGGTCGCCGTGGAGCAGCCCGTCGGCCCAGTGGCCGAAGCGTTCGACGACCGGGGTGCGGTCGTTCAGGTTGAGCGCGGTGAGCTGGCGCTCGACCGACTCGGCGGCCGGGCGGGGGACCTTGGCGTCGAAGTAGGTGCGCGGCTGGAGGGCGGTCGCGGAGATCGCGTACGCCAGAAAGACGGCGGCGATCAGCAGCACCGCGTAGTAGCTCAGGCGCTTCGCCAGGTAACGGAACATCAACGGCCGCCCGGGGTGGGGGAGGGGCCGACGCGTCTGGTGGGCATCGGGTGGTTGGCCTTCGGTCGGGGCCCGTTCAGGCCTTCGGACGGCAGGGGGACGGGGCGGTACGGGGAAAGCGCAGGTCAGAGTCTGGCACCGGTGCGAGGCCGGGGTGTTGCGGCGGTATTGCCGCGGATGACTTCTGGATCAGGTGTGCGGTCCTCCCCCTGGTGACGGAACTGATCGGCTGTTACGTTCTGCTGGCCCGGTGCCGACTTGGCTGCCCACGCTCAAGCCCCGCCACACCTAGCGCGGCACAACTGCCCGTTACCGCCCGTTTCGAAGACCTCACCAGGGGGACTCCATGGACGCTTCCACCACGGCCCGCCGCCTCGGCCGGGCGACGGCCCTCGCCGTCGCCGTCGCGCTGGCGGTCACCGCGTGCACCTCGGGCGGGGGCGGCTCGGCCGACAAGGTGGCGAAGAGCGAGCCGCCCCGGCAGGACTCCCAGGACATCAACGCCAAGCCGCTGGACCAGGTCAAGGACGGCGGCGAGGTGCGGTTCCCGCTGTACCAGTGGATCACCCAGTGGAACCCGTTCCAGGTGGACGGCACCTACGGCGACGCGGTCTCGATCATGCGCGCCCTGGAGCCGTCGCTCTTCAACACGGACGCCTCCGGCACCTTCCAGCCCGACACCGACTACCTGCTGGACGCCAAGGTCACCTCGACCTCGCCCGAGGTGATCACCTACAAGCTCAACCCCAAGGCCAAGTGGTCGGACGGAAAGCCGCTCAGCTACCTGGACTTCAAGGCCGACTGGCAGGCCAGCAACGGCAAGGACCCGGCGTACAACATCGCCGACCCGTCCGGCTACGAGCAGATCTCCGCCGTCGAGCAGGGGGCCGACCCGAGCGAGGTCAAGGTCACCTTCTCCGAGCCGTACGCGGACTGGCAGAACCTGTTCCGCCCGCTGATCCCGGCGGCCGGCATCGCCACCCCGGACGACTTCAACAAGGGCTGGGTGGAGAAGATCCCGATCACCGCGGGCGCGCTGAAGGTCGGCGTGGCGGACAAGACCGCGCAGACCCTCACTCTCGTCCCGGACCCGGCCTGGTGGGGCACCAAGGCCAAGGCGGACAAGATCACCTTCCGGGTGATGACCCAGTCCGCGACCACCCAGTCGTACCTCAACAACGAGATCGACCTCGCCACGGCCGGCACCGCCGCCGCGTACGGGCAGCTCAAGGACGCCAAGGACACCGCGATCCGGGCCGCCAGCCCGTGGGACGAGGTGCACATCTCCTTCGGCTCCGGCGGCGCGCTGGCGGACCAGAAGGTCCGCCAGGCGCTCGGCAAGGCGCTCGACCGGTCCGCGCTGATCAAGATCGCCAACAACGGCGTGCCGGTGGAGTTCAAGCCGCTCGGCAACCACATCTTCATGCCCAACCAGACCGGCTACCAGGACAACTCGGGCGAGTGGGCGAAGTTCGACGTCCCCGCCGCCAAGAAGCTGCTGGACGACGCCGGTTGGAAGGAGGCGGGCGCCGGCCAGCCGCGCACCAAGGACGGCCAGTCGCTGCAACTGCACTGGACGGTCAACGAGTCCACCCCGCAGGCCCAGATCGACCTGGCCACCGCCGCCGCCGCGATGTGGCTGCAGGCCGGGGTCAAGGTGAGCCTGGACAAGGTGCCCGCCAACGACTTCTTCACCAAGTACGTGAACCCGGGCAAGTTCGAGATCGCGAGCTGGCGCAACACCGACTCGTTCCCGCTCTCCAAGAGCCTGGGCAACTTCCGTCTGCCGGTGGGGGACAACACCTTCAACAACCCCTCGCGCATCGGCAGCCAGGAGGTCGACGACCTGCTCAAGAAGGCGGCCGGGACGGTCGACCCGGTGGAGGCCGCGAAGCTCTACAACCAGGCCGACGCGAAGATCTGGGAGCTCGGCCACACCGTCGAGCTCTACCAGCGGCCGACCGTGGTGGCGACGCGCAAGGGCCTCGCCAACTACGGTGCCTTCGGCCTGGCCGGGGAGGACTACGCCAAGGTCGGCTGGGAGAAGTAGTCCCCGCCGCGGACGCGGCGAGAGCGACCGGGCGGCAGGCGCTGGCGAGCAGCGCGGTGATCACGAGGCCGGTGGTACGGACACGGGAAGGTCGGCTCTGCCGCCCCCGTTCTCCTGCCACCGGCCTTGACCTTCCGCGTTGCCCGCAGGCCGCCCGTGTCGTGGGGCCCCGCAAGGCCCGCGCTCGCTTCCAACCGGGGACGAATCTAGCGGGGCCGTCCGGCCGGCCGCGGCGCAGCGCGCGGGGCGCGCCCGGAAACCCTCCGTGCTGTCACCCGGTTCGCGCACCGGGGCGTCAACTACGGCTGACGGCAAGGAAAAAAGGGGACGAACGACGCAATCGACCCCGGGATCGCGAACCGCTGCGCCCGTCGCGCCGGTGCGTGCGCGGGGCCCGGGCCGCTGCCAGGATGCGCGGGACAGCCAGCCCCTCCCGAACCCGGAGCAGCACCGATGGCCAGCGAATCCGCCGCCGCCCCCCACCCGCGCCCCGTCGACCCGCCCCCGGTGCGCCGGATGGTCCCGCGCGACCGGGACGAGCCGCACCGGGTCGCCACCCCGCTGGAACTCTTCTTCGACCTCTGCTTCGTGGTCGCCGTCGGCCAGGCCGGGCGCGAACTCGCCCACTCCCTGGCGGCCGGCCACTACGGCGACGGCCTGCGCGGCTACGCGATCGCCTTCTTCGCGATCTGGTGGGCCTGGATGAACTTCACCTGGTTCGCCTCCGCGTACGACTGCGACGACGTGCCGTACCGGGTCACCACGCTGGTGCAGATCGCCGGGGTGCTGGTCCTCGCGGCCGGGGTGCCACGGCTGTTCGCCACCCAGGACCTGACGCTGGCGATCGCCGGGTACGTGGTGATGCGCCTGGCGATGGTCACCCAGTGGCTGCGCGCGGCGGCCGCAGAGCAGGGCGAGGCGCGCCAGGTCGCCGTGCGGTACGCGGTCGGGATCGCGCTCTGCCAGGTGGGCTGGGTGGTGGTGGTGCTGCTGCCGGACGCCGTCCGGCCGGTGGTCATCCCGCTCGGGGTGCTGTGCGAGCTGGCCGTGCCGGTGGTCGCCGAACTGCGGATGCAGACCTCCTGGCACCCGCACCACATCGCCGAGCGGTACGGGCTGTTCACCCTGATCGTGCTCGGCGAGACGGTGGCGGCTGCGACGGTCGCGGTGCAGTCGGCGGTGGACGAGCACGAGGAGCTGGGCCGGCTGCTGCCGGTGGCGATCGGCGGCCTGCTGATCTGCTTCGCGGCCTGGTGGATCTACTTCGCCCGGCCGGTCCACGAGCACCTGCGCTCCAACCGGCAGGCCTTCGCCTGGGGGTACGGCCACTACCTGGTGTTCGGCGCGGCCGCCGCGATCGGCACCGGACTGGAGGTGGCGGTGGAGTCGGCCGTGCACCAGACGGAGATCTCCGCGACGGCCGCCACCGCGACGGTCACCGTGCCCACCGCGCTCTACCTGCTCACGGTCTGGCTGCTGCACTCCCGGCACACCAAGACCGGCGCGGCGCAGGCGCTGGCCCCGACCGGGGCGGTGCTGGTGCTGGCCTGCACCGCGCTCGGCGGCTCCGGCGTGCCGGCGGCGGGCCTGGTCTGCGCGCTGACCGTGGCGGTGGGCCTGCTGCTGCACAGCCGGGAGGGCTGACGGGGGCGCTGGGCGGGTCTGGGGTGCCCGGTGGTTCTGGGGAGCCCGGCCGTCGTTCGTCGGCCGGGCGGCCAGGTGATGCTCAGGCGCAGTCCAGCAGGATCGGCTCGTGCCGGGCCAGCCACGCCAGGTAGGCCGGGTTGACCTTGGCCAGGTCCAGGTAGGCGGCGCGCAGTTCGCCGTACAGCGCGTCCAGCGCGGGCTGGCTGAGCGCGCGCGGGCGCCAGGTGAGCAGCAGCCGGACGGCCAGCGGGTCCCCGTGCACGGGGCGCACCACCGTGCCGGGCCCGGGGGCGGAGGTCGGCTGGCAGGGGCGGACGGCCTCGCCGGAGGCGACGAGTTCGGCGGCGGTGGCGTTGTCCCGCACCTGGACCACCCGGGGGTTGAGCCCGGCCTCGCTGAACACCCGGCGCATCGCCGCGTACTCGTGGTCGGCGGTCGGGTCGACCATCCAGGTGTCCTCGGCGAGGTCGGTCAGGTGGACGACCGGGCGGGCGGCGGCCGGGTGTCCGGCGGCGAGCGCGACGAACTGCGGCTCACGGGCCATCAGCACCCGGTGCTCGGCGTCCGGCGGCACCCGTAGCGGGAAGCCCTCGCTCTCGTAGACGAAGGCCACGTCCAGCTGGTCGGCGGCGACCATCCGCAGCAGGGCGCTGGCCGAGACGTCGACGTGGATGGTGGTGTCGGTGTCCGGCAGCCGTTCGTGCACCCGGCGCAGCCAGGCGGCGACCGCCCGGCTGCCGACGCTGCCGATCCGCAGTCGGCGCTGTCGCCCGGGGCCGGCCGCGTCGCGGGCCTCCTGGCGGGCGGCGGCCACCAGCGCGGCCATCTCGGTGATCACCGGCCGGGCCCGGGACAGCACCGAGTGGCCGAGCGCGGTGGGCCGGCTGCCGGTCTGCTCGCGGGTGAACAGGGTGCCGCCGATGGCCCGTTCGATGCGGTGCAGCTGGGTGGTGAGGGAGGGCTGGGTCATGCCGAGCTGGAGCGCGGCCTTGCGGAGGCTGCCGGTGTCGGCGATCGCGCACACCACCCGGAGGTGTCTCACGTCGAGCTCCACGCCCGGAGCATAGACGCCACCCGGCCACATCGCCAAGGACATGACAGAACAAAACGCGGCAGGAGGGCACGTGGCGGGCCCCGCCGGTATGCGGCCGTGCTATCGCCGGTTGACATCATCCGCCGCGGGCCCGGGCGGGTCGAAGCTCAGGGGCAGCGAATCCGCCCCGGCCCCACCGGGGCGCCCCCACCGTCGCCGAAGCCGTGTCCGGCCCCCACCGGCCCCGGCGGTTCGGCGTACCGCGAATCCGGAGCCCCCACATGAAGCGATCCGTGCTGTCTGCCGCGCTCGGCCTGGCCCTTGCGGCCGGTCTCGCCGTGCTGCCCACCACTGCCGCGTCCGCCGCCACCCCCGGCCCGGCCGTCCAGGGCTACACCGCCTCGACGTACGCCGGTTCGGCCGCCGAGGCCGCGAACAACCAGGCGTTCTTCCACGCCGTGATGGCCTCCGCCAAGGCCAAGCAGGCCGCCAACCCGTGGCTGCAGACCGTCACCGTCACCTACGACACCGCCAGCGCGCCCTCCTTCACCAGCCAGATATCCCAGGCCGCGCAGATCTGGAACAGCTCGGTCAGCAACGTCCAGCTCCAGGCGAGCAGCGGCACCGGCGACTTCTCGTACTACGAGGGCAACGACAGCCGCGGCTCCTACGCCAGCACCGACGGCCACGGCCACGGCTACGTCTTCCTCGACTACCAGCAGAACCAGCAGTACAGCTCGCTGCGCGTCACCGCGCACGAGACCGGGCACGTGCTCGGCCTGCCCGACAACTACTCCGGCCCGTGCAGCGAGCTGATGTCCGGCGGCGGCCCCGGCACCTCCTGCACCAACCCCTACCCCGACAGCAACGAGCGCGGCCAGGTCGACAGCCTCTGGTCGAACGGCGTCGATTCCGTGAACTAGGGGAGTCGGCGAACTCGCGTCGGCACCAACGAAGTTGCCGAAGACCTTCGGGTGCGGCGGGCCGCCCGGCCGGAATCGGGTGGCCCGCCGCTCGGTTGCTTCCCCGATCGGGAGCCTAACCGCCGGTGGAGCGGAATGCCAGGGGCACGCGCGAGTCAAGGCCGGTTAAAGACATCTCAAATCGCTTTACCGCAAGGGGTATTGATCGAAGCTATCGCGGGTTGACATCATCCGCCCGCCCGCCGGGCTGCCCGAAGCTCTGGGGACATCACCCGCTGACCAGGTGTCCCCCAGGGCCGGCCCCCAACCGGCCACGGCACCACCGGAATCGGAGCCCCCACATGAAGCGATCCGTGCTGTCCGCCGCGCTCGGCCTGGCCCTCGCGGCCGGTCTCGCCGTGCTGCCCACCACTGCCGCGTCCGCCGCCACCCCCGGCCCGGCCGTCCAGGGCTACACCGCCTCGACGTACGCCGGTTCGGCCGCCGAGGCCGCGAACAACCAGGCGTTCTTCCAGGCCGTGATGGCCTCCGCCAAGGCCAAGCAGGCCGCCAGCCCGAACCTGGCGACCGTCGTCGTCACCTACGACGCCAGCTCGGCACCGAGCTTCCGCACCCAGATCGCCAACGCCGCGCAGATCTGGAACAGCTCGGTCAGCAACGTCCAGCTGCGGTCCGGCTCGGGCGGCGACTTCTCGTACTACGAGGGCAACGACAGCCGCGGCTCCTACGCCAGCACCGACGGCCACGGGCGCGGCTACGTCTTCCTCGACTACCAGCAGAACCGGCAGTACAACTCGGTCCGGGTGACCGCGCACGAGACCGGGCACGTGCTCGGCCTGCCGGACCACTACTCCGGCCCGTGCAGCGAGCTGATGTCCGGCGGCGGCCCCGGCACCTCCTGCACCAACCCGTACCCGAACGGCACCGAGCGCAGCCGCGTCAACTCCCTCTGGGCGCGCGGCTGATCGTCCGCCAGGCGCCCCGGCCCGGCCGCAGCCCGCAGCGGCCGGGCCGGGGCGCCGTCGTCCGGAGGTCGCCGCTCTTCGGCGGGTGGTCGTCCGGCGGGTCGTCGTCCCGACCGTTGTCGGTGCCGCGTGCGAGCATGCGGGCGAGACCCGTTCGCCCCCGACCGTGAGGTGCCGCCGCCATGCCGCGTTCCGCCCCCGACCAGCTCGCCGACCTGCCGTACGCGGACCTGCTCCGCCCCCACGCCGGGCGGCTGCGCAGCGACGAGCGGTACGACACCACGCACTTCGACGGCGGCGAGCACACCGACGAGTCGGCGGCCGGGGCGGCGTTCCTGGAGTGCGCCTTCACCGGGGTCGCGCTCAGCGGGGTCAAGCTGCGCCAGGCCCGGTTCAACGAGGTCTGGGTGCAGGCCGGCCGCTGGGTGGCCTGCGACCTGAGCGACACCGAGTGGCAGGACAGCGCCTTCGTCGGCGGCGTGCTGGCCGGGGTCGCCGGATACGGCTCGGCGCTGCGCCGAGTGGTGTTCCGCGGCTGCAAGCTGGAGGCGGTCAACCTGCGGGCGGCCGTGCTGCGGGACGTCGTGTTCGAGGACTGCCTGCTGCGCGACGTGGACTTCGGCGAGGCCAAGCTGACCGAGGTGTCCTTCCCCGGCTCCACGCTGGGGGAGGTCCGGCTGCGCGGCGCCACCCTGAAGAAGACCGACCTGCGCGGGGCCGCCCGGCTGGGCCTCGCGGACGGCCACCAGGGGCTGCGCGGCGCGGTCATCAGCTCCACCCAACTGCTGGAACTGGCACCGCAGTTCGCCCACGCGCTGGGAATCGAGGTCAAGGACCGCTGACCAGCCGCCCGCTCCGTCCCTCCCCGCCGTTTCCGCCGCCCGTTCAGCCCGGCGTCGCTCGGTGACGCCCGGACGAACAGTCCGCCAACCCTGCCGCGCGCATCTGGTGGGCGCCTCCGGCCGGGGTGGAAGATGCTGCGCGATCGATGAGCCCCGACTTGTGTACACAACATCGCCAGATCGCCAGTGAAGGGACGGGCCGGGCTGATGGCCGAGCTGAGTCGTAGGAAGTTCGTCACGCTGTCCGGTGCCGCCGCGGCGGGCCTCGCCGTGGCCGGCACCAGCGCCGCAGGGGCCGCCCCCGGCGCACCCGCGGTGGCCTCCACCGCCACGCTCCAGCAGACCGGCACCATCAACGACGTGCAGCACGTGGTGATCCTGATGCAGGAGAACCGCAGCTTCGACCACTACTTCGGCACCCTGCGCGGGGTGCGCGGCTTCGCCGACCGCAGCGCCATCCAGATAGCCGGCGGCTACAGCGTCTTCAACCAGCCCAACGGCCTGCTCGGCCGCCAGTACCCGTGGCAGTTCAGCCAGACCAAACCGGCCGGCGGCGCCGACCCCGAGCGCCTCGCCCAATGCAATGGGGACCTCAGCCACGGCTGGAGCGATCAGCACAAGGCCTGGAACAGCGGCAAGATGGACTCCTGGGTCGCCGCCAAGGGCAACGTCCGCACCCTCGGCTTCCTCACCCGCCAGGACATCCCGTTCCACTACGCGCTCGCCGAGAACTGGACCATCTGCGACGCCTACCACTGCTCCGTGCTCAGCGCGACCGGCCCCAACCGCACCTACCACTGGTCCGGCCAGATCGACCCGGCCGGCAGCGCCGGCGGCCCCGCGTACGACGGCGGCGACGAGAAGGGCCTGCGCTGGCAGACCTACGCGGAGGCACTGGAGAGCGCCGGCGTCAGCTGGAAGGTCTACCAGAACGCCGCCGACAACTACGGCGACAACGCCCTCGCGTACTTCACCCAGTTCTCCGGCGCCCCGGCCGGCAGCCCGCTGGCCGTCAAGGGCATGGGCTCGGTGCCCAAGGCCACCGGCAGGACCCCGGACGACATCGCCGCCGCGATCAAGGCCGACGTGCTGAACGGCACCCTCCCGCAGGTCTCCTGGATCGTCCCCGACCAGGCCTCCTCCGAACACCCGTACGCCACCCCCGCCGACGGCGCGCACTTCCTCCACCTGGTGATCGACGCGCTGAACGCCGACCCGAACGTCTTCAACTCGTCCGTCCTGTTCATCAACTACGACGAGAACGACGGCTTCTTCGACCACGTCCCGCCGCCGGCCGCCCCCGCCGGCACCCCGGGCGAGTTCTACAACGGCACCAACATCGGCCTCGGCTTCCGCGTCCCGATGATCGCCGTCTCGCCCTGGACCCGCGGCGGCTGGGTCAACTCCGAGACCTTCGACCACACCTCCGTGCTGCGCTTCCTGGAGACCTGGACCGCCGCCCTCGGCACGCCCGCGCAATGCCGGAACATCAGCGACTGGCGCCGACGCGTCTGCGGCGACCTGACCAGCACGTTCGACTTCGCCAACCCGGTCTACGGCCTGCCCGGGCTGCCCGACACCTCGCAGACCATCGGCCTGTCGGCGTGCGGCCCGCTGCCCAACCCGGCCCCGGTCAACAACCAGCTGCCGATCCAGGAGAGCGGCACCCGGCCGGCCCGCGCCCTGCCGTACCAGCCGAACGCCAACCTGGACCACCTGGAATTCGGCTCCGGCGGGGTCATGAAGGTCTGGATCGCGATGGACAACGGGGGCACGGCGGCGGCGAAGTCCGCCCACTTCGCCGCCTACGCCAACGCCTACCGCAGCGGCGGCCCCTGGCAGTACACCGTCGACCCGGGCGGCACCACCAGCGACTTCTTCAACTGCGGCACCAACTTCGGCGGCGGCCCCTACGACCTGACGGTGGTCGGCCCCAACCGCTTCCTGCGCCGCTTCAAGGGCGACGCCACCAAGGCCGGCAAGAACGCGGCCGTCACGGCGTCGTACGCGGTCGAGCCGGGCACCGGCAAGCTCGCCGTCTACTTCAAGCTCGCCAACTCCGGTGCGACGCCCATGACCTTCACGATCGCGTCGAACAACTACCGCACGGACGGCCCCTGGACGTACCAGGTCCCCGCCGGCGGCAACGTCACCGACTTCTTCAACGCCGCGGCCTACAACAACGGCTGGTACGACTTCACGGTGACGGTCGACGCCGACAGCACCTGGTCCCAGCGCTTCACCGGCCACCTGGAAACGGGCACCCCCAGCATCACCGGCTGACGCCCCAGGCCCCGCTACCCGCTCCCTTGGGTGGCGGGGCCTCCATCCACTTCTGATCGATCGTCAACTCGGCGCGGAATAGTATTCCGATCCGCCTGCCGACCTTATGGCCGTCCGGGATCCTGCCTACCGTGAGCCCAAGGCGCAGAAGGTATCGCGCCTGAAGGTTCCGGACTATTCCCCGCCCAAGCGTCAGGGCCGCGCGGGGAGGATCGGGGAAACGACCATGGGAACACGTGAACAGCACGGCGCCGGTCGCGCGCCCGGGCTGCGGGCCGCACGGAGGACGTCGATCTCGGCACTGGCCGCCTTCTGCTGCGCCACCGTGCTGACCGTCGCACAGACGCCGTCGGCCAGTGCGACGAGCGAAACCAGGCCGCCCAGCCCGCCCGGCGACACGGACACCGTGGCGACGCCGTACGGCCCCCTCGGAAAGTGGATGCTGCAAATCGACTGCCAGTACCCGGACAACTGCGGAATCTCCAACTGGCTCGGCCACCCGTACAAGGGCAATACGCTGTACGAGCCGATCAACGTCATCCTCGTCGACAAGTCGTCGAGCACCCAGGACGAGGCGATCGAAAAGCTCGGCAAGGACATGAAGGCCGCCGGCTTCCCGGCACGCATCGGTCACACCAACGGCTACCACGCCCTCCTCCCCGACGCCCACGGCACCCCCACGCCCCACGGCCAGCAGCCCAGCGCCTCGGACCACGCCTTCGCCGACGCCTGGTTCTTCGCACCACTCATCGACCACGGCCGGGTCTTCGGCCCGACCCGGACCGGCGACGGCTACGTCTGGACCGCCGCACTCAGCGCCGAAAAGCCCGGCATCTACATCGACCCGGACGGCCGGCCGTCATTCACGCACGACTACGCGTCGTTCAAGGACGCGCGGAACAAACTGTGCGCGGACATGACGGCCAGTGGAGCGGGCCGCTGCGGGTTCCCGGTCGACATGAAGAACGAGTACAACGAGGGTTCCATCACCACCGGCGACCACGACGGCCGGGCCGCCGTCATCGAGCTGAGCTGACCCCCTTCGCCAGTCGCCCGTCCGGGTCCTCACCGGCGTGAACGCACCGGACGGGACGACGGCGCGCTGCGCCTGCCGCGCCGACTCGGCGGCAGGATCAGATCGGCGGGCCCCCGGTCGGCGCTGATCGCGTCCATCCACTGCCGCGCCCAGTGGGCCTGCTGATGCTCCACCGGCATGGCGGCGTAGCCCTGCGCGATCTCCCGCCGGGCCGAGGCGGTGCGGCCCAGGGCGAGCATCGCCACACCCTGGCGCAGGGCGAGCCACCCCGGCGTGTACCAGTAGGCACCCACCGGCAGGTCGGAGAAGTCGATCGTGTCGGCCAGCCGATCGGCCTCCAGCAGGAGCCGGTCGGCCTCCCGGACCTCCCCCGCGTGCGCGAGCGCCCGCGCCTGCTGGCCGGCGTCGTAGGCCCGCAGTGCCGGGTGGGCGCGGGTGTCGCGGCGGGCGGCGTCGAGCATGTTCGCCGCGGCGGCCGGGCTGCCCCAGACCAGCTCCAGCACGCCCCGGTAGCTCATGGTGCGTTCGATCCGGTCAGGTGCCCGGGACTCGTAGGCGTAGGCCACCGCGCGGTCCAGCGCCTGCTCCGCCGCCGCATACCGCCCGGCCGCGAAGTGGCACCAGCCGAGGTACGCGGTCCCCATGGCGGCCGCACCGATCGCCGGAGCCCGCAGGGCGTACGGCGCGTCCTTGGCCGCCTGGACGGCCATCTCGGCCCGCGCCGCCACCATGGGAGTCACATCCGCGGAGGAGGAGGTGTCCTCCAGCTTCCGCAACTGGACCAGCCCCGACTCCGCCTCGACGATCACCGCCCGGTCCACCAGACCCGGCCTGCGGGCCTGGAAGCCGGCCCGATCAGGATCAGCCGGAATCAGGCCGGACAGCGCGCCTCCCGCCCCCAGCGCCCCATCGATCAACCGGGCCAGCGCCGGACCCGGCATCCGGTCGCCCGACTCGAACCGACTGATGGTCGACTGGGACACGAACACCTTCGCCGCCAGCCTCGGCTGGGACATGCCCGCCCGCCGACGCAGCAGCCGCAACGTGCGCCCGAAGGACGTCAAACCCGCCTCCGCTCCTGGCCGTTCACCCGCCCACCAAGTGCCGCCGGAGCCTACCCCCCGACCGGACAACTCGCCACAGCCCCAAGCAGATCGAGGAGCCGGACGCGCCCGGCGGACTCGTAGTCCAGCGGCCAGTTGCCCGTGGCACAGGTCCACAGGGGAGGTGACTCTCTCGGGTGAATCGCCGCAATATCTCGCAAGTTCTTTGAATACAGGCGAGGTTGCTCCCTAGGCTCGTGGGTGTCGCTCAGTGGAAGCGGTACTGGGGCACCCCGGTCCTGGGGCCCGTGGCGCGGCAGCCATTCCTTGGAGAGGAGCCGGTGATGGAGTCGGTTGCACATGACGGTGGAGAGCACGGTGGTGGCGGCGGGGACGGTGGTGACGGGCACCCCGGGACGCCCTGGACGCCGCCGCCGGATCCGCCGACCCCCGACGGCACCACGCCGCCCGGCGACGGCGGGCGCCGCAAGTGACGCTCGAACCTGAGCAGAAGGGCCGCTCGGACGGGCGGCCCTTCCCCGTCGCCGCCGATTGGGTGTCGGCCTTCGAGGCCGTCCCGCGTTCCCTGTTCCTCCCAGACCTGGTGTGGGCGCACGACCTGGCCACCGGTACCAGCCGCCCCGTCGACCGTGCCGCGGACGAGCCCGGCTGGCTCCAGGCCGCCGCCGCGGACATCCCGATCGTCACGCAGTGGGACGACGGTCAGCACCAGGGCCTGGAGCCGGGCACGGTGCCGACCAGCTCCGCCTCCATGCCGTCCCTGGTCGCCTCCATGCTCGACGACCTCCAGATCGAGGCCGGGATGCGCGTGATCGAGCAGGGCACCGGCACCGGCTGGAACGCCGCGCTGCTCGGCCACCGCCTCGGCGACGCGAACGTCGTCACCGTCGAGATCGACCCGCAGATCGCCGCACGGGCTCGCACAGCCCTGGAGCGCGTCGGCCGCCGCCCCACCACGGTCTGCGGCGACGGCCGGTTCGGCTGGAAGCCCGGTGGCCCGTACGACCGGACCATCGCGACCTACGGCCTGCGCGAGGTTCCCTACGCCTGGGTCGAGCAGACCCGGCCCGGCGGCATCATCCTCGCCCCGTTCGGCACCCACTACTCCAACGCCGACGCCCTGGTCCGCCTCACCGTCGCCGGCGACGGCACCGCCACGGGCCCGTTCCTCCAGCCGGTCGAGTTCATGAAGATGCGCTCCCAGCGCCTCGTCCGCCCCGAGAGCCCGGCCAGCGGCGGCACGGTCGTCGAACACCTCACCACCGCCACCCCGCCGCCGCACGGCAAGTTCGACCCCTTCCCGCTCGCCGCCGGACTGCGCCTGCGGGACGTGACACACGCCGTCCAGCCGCGCGACGACGGATCCCGCACCCTGTGGCTGTACTCCCTCACCACCCCGGCGTGGGCCGCCGCGACCTGTCGCGACGGCGACACCGCGCACCAGGTGCGCCAGTACGGTGGCCGGCGGCTGTGGGAGGAGTTCGAGCAGGTTCTCGCCTGGTGGCAGGAGGCGGGCCGGCCCGGTGTCGACCGGCTCGGACTCACCGTCACCCCCGACGGCTGGCGCGCCTGGCTGGACGACCCGGCCCAGGTGATCTGACCCAGGCGATCTGACCTCGGCCAACGCGCCCCGGCAGGGTGTCGACACTGCTTCGGCGATTGCCCGCGCCATCGCCGACCAACGGGAGGAGGGATCCGACTCGTGAGCACGTCGGGAGGAAGTGCGGACGGGCCGGGCTGGAACCTGCCGATCTGACCCTGATGCTCGGACCGGACGTCAGACGGTGCCGAACTCGCCAATGCGGACGGCGGAAACGAAGGATTGCCAGGCCTCGGCCGGGAAGAGGAGGGTCGGGCCGTCGGTGTCCTTGCTGTCTCGGACGAGGACGGTGTCGGACGCGATCAAGTTGCCCGCGACCTCGATGCAGTTGCCTGATGCTGCCTCGGCGGACTGCCCCCGCCGCGATGGCCCGCGCGTAGTCCAACGTCTGAAGCAGCCCCGGCACGGTGCCCAGATCGAACAGCCTCAGTTCCACCGTCCTTGACTCGTGCGCGACGTACTCCGGGAAGCCTTCGAGGAGCGCCGAGGTCTTGAGGTCGAGCGCCTTGCGGGTGAAGACGCGATCCCATCCGAAGGCCTTGTCAAGTCCGCGAGCCCGGCACGATGTTGGGGGACGTCGACCGGTTCTCACGGCCGACACGTGCGTGGGTGAATAGCCGATGGCGCTCGCCAAATCCTCCTGCCGCCACCCCCGTTCCTCTCGTGAGCTGCGGAGGAGCGCGCCGGACTGCTGCGGCCCCGGTCGATCTGCTCAACGACGCCAACGCGGCCGGACGGACGTGGAACTGCCCGAACTGCGCCCGGTGGGGCGTCGCCTGGTCGGCGGGCTACTTGGCGAACCAGCCGTTCGAGGCGATGGCCGGACTCCGCATCCCGGCGGTGTCCCGCCGCAGGCCCCGGGCGGCGTCCCGGCCGCCCAACCGGCCCAACTGACATGATGGCTCAGACGAACGGGCCGCGCGGGAACCACGGGTCGCGGACCTCCCGGGGCCCGTCCGGCGTCAGCAGGGTGAGGGTGTACGGCGAGGCCGCGTACTCGGCGAGCTGGACCGAGCCGTAGCGGGTCTCCAGTTCGGCCTGCACCGGGACCGGCAGCCTGCTGAGCGCCCGCCGCAGTTGCAGCGCGTCCCGGCGGCTGATCGGGTGCGGGGTGCGCAGGACCAGTCGCAGCGGGCTCAGCGGCCCGGCGACCGGTACGCCGGTGCCCAGTTCGTAGCCGACCGCGCCGATCGGGCCCCAGGACAGCCGGTGGTCCGCGACGATCCGGCCGACCGCCGGCAGCAGGGCCAGCGCTGGGATTCCGGAGACCCGCTCGGGGTCCAGCCGCCCGCACCGCCCGGCCAGCTGCTCGGGGCGCAGTGTCCGGGCGACTGCGGCCCAGGGCGCCAGGGCGTCCAGCCGCTGCCCGGGGCGGGGGCCGCGCACGATCACCGGGATCCACTGTTCGGGCGCGGCCTCCGGGTCCCGGGTGCAGCGTTGCGGGTGCGGGACGTCCGCCGGGGTGCCGACCAGGGAGGGGGCCCGGCCGACCGTCACCCACGGGTGCACGCGCAGCACGGCCCGCGCCCAGTCCGGCAGCTCGCCGCCCGCCAGCGGGTGCAGCGAACTGGGGCACTGCATCAGCAGCAGGTCGTGGGCGCCGGGCAGTCGCCCGTCCAGTGCGGCCAGCGGCCCGACCCGCCGGCGCGGCCCGTCGTGGGGGTCCTCGGCGGTGCGCCGGGCTTGGCGGGCGGAAGGTACGACGGTCACGGTGGGCTCCAGACGGTGGCGTCAGTTCGGCCGACGGCTCCAATCTGCGCCGGGTGCCTGCCTCCGCGCCACGGCCGTTGGGCGCGTTCACCAGGGACCAAAGGCTCAACGTGCGGCTCCGGGTGCCCGGTGTGAGAGTGGGGGAAGCCCGGTATCCGTTCGGAGGAGGAGTCATGGGCATCTTCGACAGGTTCCGCCACAAGGCGCACGAGGCGACCGGGCAGGACGCCGCCGAGCGTGCCGCCATCGCCCACGACGAGGCCGCGGACGCGTACAGCCCGGAGATCGAGCGGGCCCGCGAGACCCAGGAGGCCCGCGAGTCGGAGCGGCGTGCCCGTGCCGTCCAGGAGGAGGCCGACCGGCGCGCGGCCGAGAACATGACGGCCGAGGGCGACCCCTGGGGCTGAAAAGCCCAGGAGACCCCGCCAGCCCCTCAAGCCCCGCAGGTCACCGCGCCCGCGGCGGCAGTGGCGGGCGCCGCAGGTCCGGCCGGGGGGTGTCCTCCGGCGGGGGCGCCGCGGCGGGCGCGTCCTCCAGCAGGTCCAGCGCGAGCTGGACGGCGGCGACCAGTTCGGGGTGGCGTCCGCGGGCCCAGTCGCGCGGGGTGCGCAGCACGTGCACGTCCGGTTCGACGCCGCGGTTCTCCACCGACCAGCCGAGTCCGCCTTCGAACCAGGAGGCGTTCTTGGGCACCGAGATCCGGGTGCCGTCGCCGAGGGTGTGCCGCCCGGTCATGCCGACCACCCCGCCCCAGGTCCGGTTGCCGACGACGGGGCCGAGGCCGAGCAGTTTGATCGCCGCGATGACCACGTCGCCGTCCGAGCTGGTCGCCTCGTCGGCGAGCGCCACGAGCGGGCCGCGCAGTGCGTGCCGGGGCCAGCGGACCGGCTGGCGGTCCCGGCCGAAGTCCCAGGCGAGGACGTGCCGGGTGAGTTTCTCCAGGACGAGTTCGGAGACGTTGCCGCCGGCGTTGCCGCGCACGTCCAGGACGAGTGCGGGCTTGTCCAGTTCGCGCCGCAGGTCGCGGTTGAACTGCGCCCAGCCGGAGCCGCCGAGGTCCGGGATGTGCAGGTAGCCGCACCGGCCGTCGCTGAACTCCCGGACCAGGAGGCGGCGTTTGGTTACCCAGTCCTGGTAGCGGACGGCCCGTTCGTCGGTCAGCGGGGTGACGGTGATCCGCCGTACCGGGCCGTCCGGGCTGCCGCGCAGGGCCAGTTCGACGGTGGTGCCGCCGGTGCCGGCCAGCAGTGGCAGCGGGCCGCGCACCGGGTCCACCGGGCGGCCGCCGACGGCGAGCAGTTCGTCGCCGTCCCGGACGCCCTGGGCGGCGAGCGGGGCGCGGGCGCGCGGGTCGGAGGTCTCGCCGGGCAGCACCCGTTCGACCAGCCAGCGCCCGTCGGGGGAGCGGTGTGCGTTGGCGCCGAGCAGGCCGAGCGGTTGCTGGCCGAGCGAGGGCCCTTCGGCGCGCCGGGACGGGGTGACGTAGGCGTGCGAGGTGCCGAGTTCGCCGAGGAGTTCGCGCAGCAGGTCGGCGAAGTCGTCGGGTGAGCAGACCCGCTCCAGCAGCGGTTCGTACTGGGCGGTCAGGGCGGGCCAGTCCAGGCCGGACATCCGCTCGTCCCAGAACTGGTCCCGGACGATCCGGGAGGCCTCGTGGTAGGCCTGGCGCCATTCGGCGGCGGGGTGCACGGTGTGGGTGATCCGCCGCAGGTCGACGGTGCTGCCGGCGCCGCCGGTGACCGGGACGATCCGCAGGGTCCCGGCCGAGTAGACCGCGATGGAGCCGCCGTCCCCGGAGACGGCGTAGCCGTCCAGCTTGTCGACCAGGGTGGTGCGGGTGCCCCGGGCGAGGTCGAAGTACTCCAGCGAGGGGCGGCCGGAGGTGTCGTCGGGGCTGGCGAAGGTCTGTCCGAGGGTGCCGGAGATCGGCCAGCGCAGCCAGACCAGGCCGCCGCGCACCGCGTCGGTGGCCGAGTACTTGGAGGCGATCACCGGGAACTGGAGCAGCCGCTCGCCGATGCCCTGCGGGTCGACGCGGACGGTGCCGTCGCCGCCGCCGTCGCCGCGCGGGGCGCCGTCCTCGGCGGGCGCGGCGAACGGGGACGGCGTGTCGGCGGTGAGCGGGACGAGGTAGGGGCGGCAGCCGAGCGGGAAGGAGAGGTCGCCGGTGTGCACGTCGTGGACGGGGTCGAAGCCGCGCCAGGACAGGAAGGCCAGGTAGCGGCCGTCCCGGGTGAACACCGGCTGCTCGTCCTCGAAGCGGCCGTCGGTGACTTCGGTGACCGGCCCGGGCGCTTCGGTGCGGGTGAGCCGGATCCGGCGCAGCGAGCGCCCGGCCACCGGCTGGGACCACGAGATCCAGTGCGAGTCGGGGGAGAAGCGGGCGCTGGAGACCGGCCCGTAGCCGGAGGCGGCGAGTTCGCGGACGGCGCCGTCGTCGGCGGCGACCAGCAGCAGCCGCCCGTCGGAGGCGGCGACGGCGAGGTGGGCGCCGTCGGGGGAGGCGGTGAGTTCCAGGACGCGGCCGATCCGGTCGGCGGCGAGCACCCGGTGGCGGTGCTTCTCGGTCTCCTCGTGCCCCGGCAGCGGCATCACCTCGATCGCGTCGGCGCCTTCGGCGTCGGTGATCCAGGCGGCCTCGCCGGTGTGTCCGAGGATCACCGGCAGCCGGGTCCGCACCCCGGGGGTGTCGGCGAGCGCGCGGGCCGGGCCGTCCTTGTGGGTGAGCCAGTACTGGCTGCCGCGCACGGTGATCACCCCGGCCCGGCCGCTCTGGTCGCAGGCCAGGTCCTTGACCTGGGCGGCGGCGCCGACCTGGTACGGGCGGCGGCCGGCCCGGGCGCCGCCGAGCGGGACGGCGAGCCGGCGCGGGGCGGGGGCGTCCAGGCCGTCCAGCAGCCAGAGGTCGCCGGCGTGCTGGTAGACGATCCGGGTGCCGTCGGTGGCGGCCTCGCGGGCGTAGTAGGAGGCGTGGTCGGTGTGCCGGCGCAGGTCGGTGCCGTCGGGGCGGCAGGAGTAGACGTTGCCGATGCCCTCGTGGTCGGAGAGGAAGGCGATCCGCCCGGCGACGGGCATGGGGGAGGCGAGGTGGCCGGGGTGGTCGGCGAGGATCTGTTCGCCGTCCGCCCAGAGCCGGCCGGTGGCGCCGCCCCGGTAGCGCTTCCAGGCGGCGGGTTCGTGCGGGGCGGCGCCGGTGAGCAGCACGGTGCGTTCGCGGCTCATCTGGGCGTCGCCGACCGGGCCCCAGGGCATCCGGTGGCCGGGGGAGCCGTCGGGCGGCAGGGCGTGTGCCCAGGTGTAGTGGCCGAACGGCTCGTGGTAGGAGGTGACGGCCAGTACTTCGCCGTCCGGCAGCCAGCCGCGCACCCGGGTGTCCTGGCTGCCCCAGTGGCTGAGCCGTTCGGCCTCGCCGCCCTCGACGGGGGCGGTCCACACCTCGGGGGTCAGGTTCAGCCAGCTGGTCCAGGCGAGGGTGCGGCCGTCGGGGGAGAAGCGGGGGTGGCTGACCCGGGTGCGGTCGCAGCTGACCCGCCAGGCCCGGCCGGTGGCGCCGTCGGCGTCCAGCGGGGCGATCCAGACGTCGTCCTCGGCGGTGAAGGCGAGCAGTCCGCCGTGCAGGTGGGGGTAGCGGAGGTAGCCGGGCGGGGTCACCCCTCCATCCTTCGACGGGGTGTCACCCCCGGCAACCGGGGCGGCCCGTCGGGGCTGCCGGGCGGCCCGGTGCGTAGGCCGCGGACCGGTCTGGACCATTGACACCACAGTGTCGAATCCACTTCAGTGGTCTAGTCCAACTTGGGTGCCAGGCCGGGCCGTTCCCCCCACTGGCGCGTGCTCCGGCGTGCCCTCGGACGTCCCCCACGACCGCGCCATCGCAGGAGCCCCCGCATGCGCAGAACCACACCCGCACCCGCACCCGCACCCGCCCCCGTCCGCCGGAAGCAGTCCCGCACCCTGCTCGCCGCCGGCACCGCCTCCGCCGTCGCCGCGGCCACCCTGGTCGGCGTCACCCTGGGCCTGGCGCCCGCCGCCTCGGCCGGCGAGTTCCTGGTCAACGGCGGCTTCGAATCCGGCTCGCTCGGCCCCTGGAGCTGCACCGGCAACTCCGGCAGCGTCGTCACCAGCCCGGTGCACGGCGGCGGCTACGCCCTCGCCGCCGCGGCCACCGCGGGCGACACCGCCCAGTGCGGCCAGACCGTCACCGTCGCCCCCAGCACCACCTACACGCTCAGCGCGTACGTCAACGGCTCGTACGTCTACCTGGGCGTCGACGGGGGCGGCCCCAGCACCTGGACCCCCGGCACCGGCGGCGGCTACCAGAAGCTCAGCGTCAGCTTCACCACCGGCGCCACCCAGACCAGCGCCACCGTCTACACCCACGGCTGGTACGGCCAGGGGACCTACTACGCGGACGACGTCTCACTGGACGGGCCGGGCGCCCCCAGCCCGACGCCGACGCCCACCGGCACCCCGACCGCGACGAGCAGCCCCACCGGCACGCCCACGGGTACGCCCACCGGCACTCCGACCGGGACGCCGACGGGAACCCCCACCGGCACCCCGACCACCCCGCCGCCGCCCGGCAGTCATGCCCTGGTCGGCTACCTGCACGCCAGCTTCGCCAACGGCGCCGGCTACACCCGGATGGCCGACGTCCCGAGCTCCTGGGACTTCATCGACCTCTCCTTCGGCGAGCCCACCTCCGTCACCTCCGGCGACATCCGGTTCAACCGCTGCTCCGTCGCCGACTGCCCGACCGTGGAGTCCGACGCCGACTTCAAGGCCGCCATCGCCGCCAAGCGGGCCCAGGGCAAGAAGGTGCTGATCTCGATCGGCGGCCAGAACGGTCAGGTCCAGCTGACCACCACCGCCGCCCGCGACACCTTCGTCAGCTCGGTCTCGGCGATCATCGACAAGTGGGGCCTGGACGGCCTGGACATCGACTTCGAGGGGCACTCGCTCTCCCTCAACACCGGTGACAACGACTTCAAGAACCCGACCAGCCCGGTCATCGTCAACCTGATCTCCGCGCTGAAGACCCTCAAGGCCAAGTACGGCCCGGGCTTCGTGCTGACCATGGCGCCGGAGACCTTCTTCGTCCAACTCGGCTACCAGTACTACGGTTCCGGCCCCTGGGGCGGCCAGGACCCGCGCGCCGGGGCGTACCTGCCGGTCATCTACGCGCTGCGCGACGACCTCACCCTGCTGCACGTCCAGGACTACAACTCCGGTTCCATCATGGGCCTGGACAACCAGTACCACTCGATGGGCGGCGCCGACTTCCACGTCGCGATGACCGACCTGCTGCTCAACGGCTTCCCGGTGGCGGGCAACACGAACAACATGTTCCCGCCGCTGCCCGCCTCCAAGGTGGCCATCGGCATGCCGGCCACCACCAACGCCGGCAACGGCTACGTCGCCCCGGCCGAGGTGAACAAGGCCCTGGACTGCCTCACCAGGCTGGCCAACTGCGGTTCGTACGTGCCGCGTTCGGGCGCCCAGCCGAACCTGCGCGGGCTGATGACCTGGTCCGTCAACTGGGACCAGTTCGGCGGCCGGGAGTTCTCCAAGAACTTCGACGGCTACTTCCGCCGCTGAGGTGACGCCGGTGGGAACCGTGCTTGAACCTGACACCGGTGTGAGGATCGAGCATGGTTCCCATGGCGACCACACAGCTCCCGACTCCCGCAATCCGCAACGGTTTCCCGCTGCCCGCCCTGCTCGCCCTGGCCACCGCCGTCTTCGTCACCGCGCTCACCGAGACCCTGCCCGCCGGCGTGCTGCCCGGGATGAGCGGGGCCCTCGGCGTCAGCGAGTCGGCCGCCGGGCAGACCGTCACCGTCTACGCGCTCGGGACCGCCGCCACCGCGATCCCGCTCACCGCGGCCACCGCCGGCTGGGGCCGCAAGCGGCTGCTGCTCACCGCGATGGCCGGCTTCGCCGCCGCCAACACCGTCACCGCGGCCTCCACGAACTACCCGCTCACCCTGGCCGCCCGCTTCCTCGCGGGCGTCGCGGCCGGCCTCGCCTGGGCGCTGCTGGCCGGGTACGCGCGCCGGCTGGTGCCGGTCGAACAGCAGGGCCGGGCCATGGCCGTGGCGATGGCGGGCGTGCCGGTGGCACTGTCGCTGGGAGTGCCGGTCGGCACCTTCCTCGGCCAGGCGCTCGCCTGGTGGGTGCCCTTCCTGGCCATGACGGCACTGGCGCTCGGCGTGATCGGCTGGATCGCGGCCCTGCTGCCGGACCAGCCCGGACAACCCGCCGGTGAGCGCGCCCCGGTGCGGAGCGCGCTCACCGTGCCCGGGGTGGCGCCGGTGCTCACCGTGACGGTGCTCTTCGTGCTCGCCCACACCATCCTGTTCACCTACATCGCGCCCTTCCTCGACCGGACCGGCCTCGGCGACGCGACCGACACCGTGCTGCTGGTCTTCGGCCTGGCCTCGCTGGCGAGCATCTGGTTCACCGGTGCCCACATCCACCGCCGGCTACGGCAGTTGACGATCGGCGGCGCGCTGCTGGTCGCCCTGACCGCGGGCCTGCTCGGCCTCTGGTCGCACAGCGCACCGCTGGTGTACGCCGCCGCCGCGCTCTGGGGCCTGGGCTGGGGCGGTGCCCCGACCCTGCTGCAGACCGCCGTCGGCGACGCGGGCGGCGAGCGGGCGGACGCCGCCCAGGCGGTGCTGGTCACCCTGTGGAACGCCGCGATGGCGGGCGGCGGCGTGGTCGGCGGCCTGGTGCTGGGCCGCCTGGGCACCGGCGCGCTGCCCTGGACGGTGCTCGCCCTGATGCTGCCCGTCCTGGCAGTGGTCACCGGCGCCCGCCAACACGGCTTCCCGGCTGACCGCGGTTAGCGCAGCTGCAGCCCGTTGGCCAGCAGTTCGGCGACCAGCTCGGGCCGGGCCGTCGCGATCGAGCCCGCCGAGTACGGCGGCTGCGGGTCGTACTCGATGACCAGCTGGATCGCCTCCGCGGTCGCGTCCCCGGCCATCAGGCCGGTCAGCGTCAGCGCGAGGTCGATCCCGGCCGAGACCCCGGCCGCGGTCGCGTACTTGCCGTCGACCACGACCCGCTCCGTCCCGGTCGGCTCCGCCCCGAACTTCTTCAGCGCGTCGAGGCAGCACCAGTGCGAGGTGGCCCGGCGCCCCGCCAGCAACCCGGCGGCGCCCAGCAGCAGGGAGCCCGAGCAGACCGAGGTGGTCCAGGTGGTGGTGGCGTCCACCGCGCGCACCCACTCCAGCACGGCCTGGTCGGCCAGCCGGGCCTCCGTCCCGGGCCCGCCCGGGACGAGCAGCACGTCGGCCGCGTCCACCTCGTCCAGGGCGGCCTCCGCGGTCAGCGACAGGGTCTTCATGTCGGTGCGGACGGGGCCGCGCTTCGCGGCGGTGAACACCACCTCGGCGCCGGGGATGCGGGACAGCACCTCGCAGGGGCCGACGGCGTCCAGGGCGGTGAACTCGTCGTAGAGCAGAACGGCGATGCGCATCAGTGTCCTCCAACAGGATCGGGTCGGAAGCGGCGTCGGTACTCGGCGGGCGGGGCGGCCAGGGACCGGACGAAGGCGCGCCGCATCGCCTCCGGGGTGCCGTAGCCGCAGGAGCGTGCGATCTCCTCGATGCCGTCGGCGGTGTCCTCCAGCAGCCGCCGGGCGGCCTCCAGCCGGACCCCGTCCACGTACCGGCCCGGGGTCACCCCCACCTCGGTGGCGAAGGCCCGGGCGAAGTGCCGCGGTGACAGCGCCGACCGGCGGGCCAGCGCCTCGACGGACAGGTCGGCCTCCGGGTGCTCGGCGATCCACCGCTGCACCTCGCGCAGCGGCTGCCGGGCCGCGACCTGGGCGGCCAGCTGGGTGCTGAACTGGGCCTGGTTGCCCGGCCGGCGCAGGAAGACCACCAGGTGGCGGGCGATCAGCAGGGCGGCGTCGCGTCCCAGGTCCTCCTCGACCAGGGCCAGCGCCAGGTCGATCCCGGCGGTGACCCCGGCCGAGGTGGCGACGTTCCCGTCCCGGACGTGGATCGGGTCCGGGTCCACCTCGACGTCCGGGAACCGCCGGGCCAGCGCCTCGCAGTACGCCCAGTGCGTGGTCGCCCGGCGCCCGGCCAGCAGCCCGGCCTCGGCGAGTAGGAAAGCCCCGGTGCACACCGACACCACCCGCTCGGCCCGGCCGGCCAGCTCCCGGATCCGTGCGACCAGCGCACCGTCCGGGAGATCGCTGCCCAGCCCGCCGGGGACCAGCAGGGTGTGCACCGGCCCGACCTCGGCCAGGTCCGCGTCCGGCAGCAGCCGCAGTCCGCTGTGGCTGCGCACCGGCCCGCCGCCCGGGGAGGCGGTGGTCACCCGGTACGCCCCCGGCTGCCCGGCGGCCGCGCCCGCCCCCGTGAAGACCTCCACGGGACCGGTCACGTCGAGGCTCTGCACGCCCTCGTAGAGGACGACGACCACGCTGCGCGCTCTCATGCGACCAGCCTGTCACCGGGCCGCAGTGGCAGCAATGACCCGTTTCCCACCTTTCCTGCCACCCGTCGGTGGGGGCGCCGGCGGGGAGCGCGGAAACGCCGGAAGGCCCCTCGCTCTCGCGAAGGGCCTTCCGGTTGTCTGTGCGCCGCCAGGGACTCGAACCCCGGACCCGCTGATTAAGAGTCAGCTGCTCTAACCAACTGAGCTAGCGGCGCCTGCTGACGCGGAGAACATTACCTGGTCAGCAGCCGAAACACACAATCGGCCCGGGCGGCTGGGTGCGCAGCGTCACGGCACCAGGACCACCTTGCCCCGGACGTGCCCGGTGCCGACCAGCCGGTGGGCCTCGGCGGCCCGCTCCAGCGGCAGCGCCTCGGCGATCTCCAGCCGCAGCCCGCCCGCCTCCCACAGTCGCACCAGCTCGGTCAGCCGCGCGGCCGTGCGCGGCCCCCGCAGCCCCCGGACGCCCAGCCGCTCGGCCTCCGGGTAGTCGACCACGGTGCCGATCCGGCTCCGGTCGGAGACCAGCTCGACGGAGGCCGCCAGCGCGCCCCGCCCGGCGGCGTCGAAGGCGGCGTCCACGCCCTGCGGCGCCACCGCCCGGACCCGCTCGACCAGCCCCTCGCCGTACGAGACCGGGATCGCGCCCAGGTCGCGCAGGTAGTCGTGGTTGCGCTCGCTCGCGGTGCCGATCACGGTGGCGCCCCAGGCCCGGGCGAGCTGGACGGCGACGGTGCCGACCCCGCCGGAGGCGCCGTGCACCAGCACGGTGTCGCCTGGGCCGACCGCGAGCAGGGTGAGCGCCAGGTGCGCGGTCTGGCCGGAGGCGGAGAGCGAGCCGGCCTGCTCCCAGGGCATGCCGGCGGGCTTGGCCACCAGTTGGGCGGCGTCCACCGTGACGAGCTCGGCCTGGCTGTCCAGGAAGCGGAAGCCCAGCACCTCGTCGCCGACCTGCCAGCCGGAGCCGTCCGGTCCGAGCCGGTCCACCACTCCGGCGAACTCGTTGCCGAGGACGAACGGCGGCTCGACGACGGCCCCCGGCGGGCGGAAGCCCTCCCGGATCGCGAGGTCGACCGGCTGCACCCCGGCGGCGAAGACCCGCACCCGCACCTCGCCCGGCCCGAGTTCCGGGTCGGGCACCTCGGTGACCCGCAGGACCTCCGGACCGCCGGACCCCGTGACGGTGACCGCCTTCATGTCTGCTCCCGCCCTCTCGAATGTTCGACATTCGACTGCTTGACTGTTCGACCGCCCCCGATCCTCGGACCTGAAGTCCGCTTGAGGTCAAGCCGCTGTTCGGCCCGCTGTTCGGCGCGTCTTCGCCGATGGGCGCATTGTCAGATTTATCCTGGGCGGCGCTCAGCCGTCCGTTGTCGAGAGGAACGTTTCCGTGGGCCAGCTGCCCCTGTTCTTCCTGGTGCTGCTCGCCTCCGTGGTGACCATGCCGCTCGCACGCAAGACCGGAGTCCCGCAACCGGTCCTGATGACCCTGCTCGGCATCGTCATGGCGCTCGTCCCGCAGATCCCGGACGTCACCATCGAACCCGAGCTGATCCTCCCGCTGGTGCTGCCGCCGCTGATCTTCGCGGTCGCCCGGCGCTCCTCGGTGCGCTACTTCAAGGCCAACGTCCGCTCGATCCTGCTGCTGGCCGTCGCCCTGGTGGTGGTCACCACGGCCGCGGTGGCCGGGGCGGTGCACTGGCTGCTGCCCGCCCTGCCGGTCGCCGCCGCGATCGCGGTCGGCGCGCTGGTCTCCCCGCCCGACCCGGTGGCCGCCGTCGCGGTGGCCGGCAGCGTCGGCCTGCCCCGGCGCCTGGTGTCGATCCTGGAGAGCGAGGGCCTGTTCAACGACGTCACCGCGATCGTCGTCTACTCGCTGGCCATCGAGGCCGTGGTCAGCGGCGACTTCTCGGTCGGCCACGCGGTGCTGCGCTTCATCCTGTCCGCGGTGCTCGCCGTGGTCGTCGGCATCGCCCTCGGCTGGGTCAACACCAAACTCGCCGAGCGCCTGGACGACCCGACCCAGCAGGTCGCGCTCAACCTGCTGGTGCCCTTCGCCGCCTACGCCATCGCCGAGGAGATCCACGGCTCCGGCGTGCTCGCCGTCGTGGTCTGCGCGCTCTACCTCGCCGAGCGGGCCTCCGACGCCGACGCCGTCTCCTTCCGGCTGGTCGGCAACGCCTTCTGGGAGGTCGTCGAGATCCTGATCACCGGCGTCGCCTTCGGCCTGATCGGCCTGGAGCTGGCCACCGTGCTCAAGGAGGCCGGCCGCGGCTGGACCGGTTTCATCGGCGACGCCGCCGTGGTCATCGGCGTGGTCGTGGTGGTCCGGCTGCTCTGGCTGCTGCCGGCCGGCTGGCTGTCGAAGAAGCTGCGCAGCGGCGACGACGAGGACACCCCGTTCAGCTGGAAGGAGAGCGTGATTCTCTGGTGGTCCGGCATGCGCGGCGTGGCCACCGTCGCCCTGGCCCTCGCCATCCCGCTCACCCTGCACTCCGGCGAGGAGTTCCCCGAGCGCGGCCGCCTGGTCTTCATCGCCTTCAGCGTGGTGTTGTTCACCCTGCTGGTGCAGGGCCTCACCCTGCCCTGGCTGGCCAAGCGGTTCGAACTGGACATCGACCAGGACAAGCACGAGCAGGCCGTGCGCCAGCTCTGGTGGCGGGCCGCCAAGGCGGGGCTCAGGCGGCTGGGCGAACTGGAGGAGCAGGACCGGCTGCCCGCCGAGGTCGCCGACCGCCTGCGGGACCGTCAGCACGACCGGCTGGCCCGGCTCTGCCCGGAGAACTACGCCGAGGAGGAGGCCGCCGAGGCCAAGCTGCGGCTCAGCCAGTGGCGGGCCGCCCGGGAGGTCGAACAGGAGATGATCGCCGCCTCACGGCGCGAGATGCTCGCCGCCCGCAGCGAACTCGGCGCTGACCCGGAGCTGGTCGACCAGGTGCTGCGGGGGCTGGACCTGCGCTCGGAACGCAAGTGACGGCCTGTCCGGCCCCGCCGGGCGGAATGTGCGCGACCGGCTCCGCGGTTGCATAGGCTGAGCCCGGGCAGGCCGTCAACGGAGTCGGCGCACCACCAGTACCCGCACGACCTCGCGAGACCCTCACCGCCTGGCCCTGCCGGTTTCCGCACCCAGATGAATCGAGGAACCACCGATGTCGGAGACCCGTGCCGACGCCCGCACCCCGCTCGACCGCACTCCGCAGTGGGCCGCCCTCGGCAAGCACCGGGCCGCGCTGGGCGAGACGCACCTGCGCGAGCTGTTCGCCGCCGACCCGGAGCGCGGCCGCCGCTACACCCTCCAGGTCGGCGACCTGCACGTGGACTACGCCAAGCACCTGGTCACCGACGAGACGCTGGAGCTGCTGCGCGAACTCGCCGCGGCCACCGGCGTCGCCGAGCTGCGGGACGCGATGTTCCGCGGCGAGAAGATCAACAACACCGAGCACCGCGCCGTCCTGCACACCGCGCTGCGCGCCCCGCGCGGTGCCGTGATCGAGGTCGACGGCGAGAACGTGGTGCCCGCCGTGCACGCCGTCCTCGACAAGATGGCCGGCTTCGCCGAGCGGGTCCGCGGCGGCGAGTGGCGCGGCCACACCGGCAAGCCGATCCGCACCGTCGTCAACATCGGCATCGGCGGCTCCGACCTCGGCCCCGCGATGGCCTACGAGGTGCTCCGCTCGTTCGCCAAGCGCGACCTCGACGTCCGCTTCGTCTCCAACGTGGACGGCGCCGACCTGCACGAGGCGGTCCGCGACCTCGACCCGGCCGAGACGCTGTTCATCGTCGCCTCGAAGACCTTCACCACCATCGAGACCATCACCAACGCGGTCTCGGCCCGCGACTGGCTGCTCACCGGGCTGGGCGCCGGCACCGAGGCGGTGGCCAAGCACTTCGTCGCGCTGTCCACCAACGCCGAGGGCGTGCGGGACTTCGGCATCGACACCGACAACATGTTCGAGTTCTGGGACTGGGTCGGTGGCCGCTACTCCTTCGACTCGGCGATCGGCCTCTCGCTGATGATCGCCATCGGCCCGGACGCCTTCCGCGAGATGCTGGACGGCTTCCACCTGGTCGACGAGCACTTCCGCACCGCGCCGCCGGAGCAGAACGTCCCGCTGCTGCTCGGCCTGCTCGGCGTCTGGTACGGCGCGTTCTTCGACGCCCAGGCGCACGCCGTGCTGCCCTACTCGCACTACCTGTCGAAGTTCACCGCCTACCTCCAGCAGCTGGACATGGAGTCCAACGGCAAGTCGGTGACCCGCGACGGCTCGCCGGTGACCTGGCAGACCGGCCCGGTGGTCTGGGGCACCCCCGGCACCAACGGCCAGCACGCCTACTACCAGCTGCTGCACCAGGGCACCAAGCTGATCCCGGCCGACTTCATCGGCTTCGCCAAGCCGGTCGCCGACCTGCTCCCGGGCCTGGTCGCCCAGCACGACCTGCTGCTGGCCAACTTCTTCGCCCAGACCCAGGCGCTGGCCTTCGGCAAGACCCCGGAGGAGGTGGCGGCCGAGGGCGTGCCCGCCGAACTCGTCCCGCACAAGACCTTCCAGGGCAACCACCCGACCAGCACCATCCTGGCCGCCGAGCTGACCCCCTCGGTGCTCGGCCAGCTGGTCGCGCTCTACGAGCACAAGGTCTTCGTCCAGGGCGCGATCTGGAACATCGACTCCTTCGACCAGTGGGGCGTCGAGCTGGGCAAGGTGCTCGCCAGGCGGATCGAGCCGGTGCTGCTGACCGGCGAGGGCGCGGAGCAGCTGGACAGTTCCACCGCCGAGCTGGTCGCCCGCTACCGCGCGCTGCGCGGCCGCTGAGCCCCGGTCGGGCCGTCCGCTCCGGCGGGCGGCCCGGTCCTGTTTCCTTGCTCGCCGGCTCGCGGTTCGCGCGGGAAACGTCGAGAGGCCCCTTGCTTTCGCAAGGGGCCTCTCGACTGTCTGTGCGCCGCCAGGGACTCGAACCCCGGACCCGCTGATTAAGAGTCAGCTGCTCTAACCAACTGAGCTAGCGGCGCCTGCTGACAGAGAAGACTTTAGCAGCGCCCGGGGTCCGCGCCAAAATCGAATACCGGCCGTCCGCCGTTCACCCCCCGGTCACGGCCGCCGCGCCGGCCGGCACGGCCGCGGCCGGCTCCCGGGCCGCCCGCACGCACGCCCACAGCACCACCGAGGCGCCCGGCAGCCACGGCTCCCGGTCCTCCGGGGCGACGATCCACCGGCCGGAGCCCAGCCCGGGGGAGTCCGGGCCGTTCACCATCCGCTGCACCGGCGGCACGGTCACCGCGTCGCCCTTGCCGTGGCACAGCAGGGGCGGCACGTCCCGGGCCCACTCCTCCCAGGCCAGCAGCCGGCGCAGCCGGGGCCCCGCACCGGGCTGGACGAACAGCAGTGTCCGCCCCCGGTAGGAGGCGACCGGCCCGCAGCCGGGCCCGGAGGCCCACAGCTCGTCCAGCACCCGGCGGCCGAACAGCGACGGCATGCTGATCACGTCGAAGGCGCGCCCGCAGGGCAGCACCGAGGGCGCCCACGGCCGGGCCTCCCAGAGGGCGCGCATGCTGCGCGGGTACTCGCTGGCGGAGGCGAGCCAGGCCTCGCCGGCCACGGTGACGTACTCCACCGACTGATACGTCCAGATGTCCACGGACAGCAGCCTGTGCCGTCCGGGGGCCGGACGGGAGGGAAAGCACGGTTTGCCGGACAGGACGACGGGGAACGGCGTACCCTTCCCCGCTCGCGCATATGCCAGCGGCCGATGCCGGGGCACCGGAGCGCCGGGTGCCTGGCGCTCCGGCGCCTTGTGCCCGGCGGCGCTCAGTCCTCGTGGCGGCGGGGCTGGAGCAGCCCGCGGCCGTACTCGATCATCTTGGCCGCGTAGTCGGGCGTCCAGTCCGCCCGCTGCGCGATCTCGGCGTCGGACAGTGCGTCGAAGCGGCGCGGGTCCGCCAGCTGCGCGGCGGCGACCGCCTGGAAGTCGGTGGCCCGCTCGGCGGCCGTCCGGAAGGCCAGGGCCAGCTCGGTGGAGCGGCGCAACAGCTCCGTGGGGTCGTCGATCGACTCCAGATCGAAGAATCGTTCCGGCTCCGGCTCGGCGGACTGCGGCTCGAACAGCAGCTGCACCGGACGCAGACGCCGCGCGGGGTCGGCCTGACCGCCGTGGTCGGACGCCTTCGTGTGGGAGTCGGGCATGGACGGACACCTCCGGGTCTCGGTGGGGGTGGGCGGCGGCTGCTCCGGGCCGCGCCGCACGGCCGTGGCCGCCGTCCATTGTCGCGCGGCGGCGGCCGGTAACGGAACGGTGCGCGTGCGGGCGCTATTCCCCCGTACGCGCCGGGGTCGCGCTACTCCTTCGGGTGGTCGGGCGCGTGCGGTGGCGTCGGGGCGTCGGGGCCGTCGTTGTCCCGGGTGTCCCAGCGATCCACCACCCCAGGGAGAACCCATGCCCGTACGCAAGGGCCTCGCGGCCGGACTCCTGCTGATCACCCCGGCCCTCGGACTGGCCGCGGCACCTGCGGCCGGGGCCGCCGAGACGACCATCGTGGTGACCGGGCCGTGGAGCGGCCCGGGCGGCTGGTCGACGGCGACCTGCCCCGAGGGTTCCCACCTCACCGGGGGCGGCTACGCCTTCCGGCCTGCCGGCTCCGGCGACGCCGTCCTGGTCAACGCGCCGAACCCCGACGACCCGAGCACCTGGGCGGTGCGGGCCGGGCGCGGGACCGTCCAGGCCTACGCCGCCTGCGAGACCGAGACCGAGACCGAGATCAAGGCCTGATCCGCCCGCCCGGCCGCTCAGCCCAGTCGCACCCGGTGGCCGCTCAGGTGGTGCAGCACCTGATGGTTGGCCTCCCAGCCGTCCGGAAAGGCGACCGGGACGCCCAGCTGGACCGGCTCGGTGGACGGGTGCTCGTCCAGCAGCTCGCCGATCCCGGCCCGGGCCACCACGATGCAGGCGTGCCGGTGTCGGGAGGCGAGCACGCACAGCCGGCCGGTCTCCAGGTGGAAGGCCGTCGCGTCGGGCCGTCCGGAGAGCGGGTGCAGCACCACCGTGACGTCGTACTCGCGGCCCTGCAACCGGTTGGCGGTGTCCACCGTGACGGCCGGGCCGGCCGCCTGGTCCACCGGGACGCCGACCTTGAGCAGGGCCGCGCGGACGGCCGCGGCCTGGTCCCGGTGGGCGGTGCCGACCGCGATCCGGTCCGCGGTGAGCGGGGCCTCGCCCTGCTCGGAGCGGGCCGTCAGCCCGCGCTCCAGCAACCGCCGGACGACGGCCGCGACAGCCGCCACCGCCTGCGGATCGGTCCGCACGGTGTGCCGGGCGGGCAGCTCCAGCAGCGCCCAGCCGTGCTCGGCGGCCCGGTCGATCGCGGCGTCCAGCGCGCCGCCGTCCGGCCGGACGGCGGCGGTCAGCCGACGGTCGTCCGGGCCGGTGCCGGAGCGGAACGGCGTGTACGGGTAGAACGCCCGCGAGATCAGCGGCGCCGCGCTGGCCGGCAGCCGCCAGGAGACCGGCAGCCGGTGCGGCTCGATCTGCGGGTTGTGCGCCAGCATGGTGACCACGGCGCTGCTCGACGGGTCGTACGACAGGCCCGCCCACTGCTCGGTGCCGACCACGGTGAACGGGTCCAGCTGGCCCGGGTCGCCGACGAACAGCGCCCGCTCGAACAGCCGGGCCACCGCGAGCAGGGCGTCCGAACGCATCTGGTACGCCTCGTCGACGATCGCGTGCCGCCACGGCGCCTCGGCCCGCACCCACTGCCACTTCGCCGAGGTGGAGACCACCACGTCGTGCTCGACCAGCTCGGTGACCTTGTCGGAGGGCGTGACGTTGGCGTGCTTCAGCACCTCCGGGCCGGGCCGGGCGTCGGCGGCGTGCAGCCGGCCGATCGTCAGGTCCGGTGCCTTCTCGGCGAGTCGGCCGACCAGGTCGTCCACCTGGCCGTTGGTCTGGGCGACGATCATCAGCCGCTCGCCGGCCTCGACCAGCTCCCGGGCCGCCCGCACCACCAGCGTCGACTTCCCGGCGCCGGGCGGGGAATCGACCACCACGCCGCGCGGGGCGCCGGCCGCCGGGTGGACGGTCGCGGCCAGGATCCGGGCCACGGCGGCGTCGGCGGCCGCGCCCGGTGCCTGCTCGGCGCTCAACTCGGCCATCATTCCCACTCCTCGGAGACGGACGGGGCGGGTACGGGGGCGGCGCCGGGCGGGCCGCCGTGCGTCCACGGGGTGTCGTCCGGCTCGGGCAGCGGCGCGGACTGGCGGACCGTCAGCTCGAACAGGGTGAAGGTGACCGGATCGCCGGGCTCGGGCAGGCTGCCCGGCTCGGGCTCCTTCCTGCGCCCCATGCCGGACAGCAGGCGCAGGGTGATGGTGCCCCCGGCCGGGTCGACCGCCGCGATCTCCGCCTTCTGCGGGGGCCGGCCGCCGCCGGCCTCCGGCTGGGGGGACCCCCACACCCGGTGCGCCTCCCGCCCGAGGTCCGCGTGCGGGCGGTCGGCGGTGCGCAGGGTGATCAGCGGGCGCGGCTTGGGGGAGCGGCCGGTGGTGTCGTAGTCCGGCACCACCTCGGTCACCACGCCGCTGAACGCCTCGCCGGACAGCCGGTGTTCGGCCATCGCCAGCGGATCGTCCAGAGCCTCCTGGACGTCCAGCCGGGTCTGCTCGCGCTCGCGCTGGGCGAGCTTGCGGGCGGCCGTGACGGCGTCGTCCTGCCGCGGCTGCGGCGGCTCGCCGGCCGCCAGCCGGTCCCGGTGGCCGGTGTAGGACCAGCGGTCGCCGGTCCAGCGCTCCGCCAGGTGCCCGGCGGGCGGCAGCCCGCGCAACAGGTCCAGACCGCGCCAGACGTCCCGCCAGGTGGGCAGCAGCACGGCCGCCAGCACCTCGCGCAACTGCTCGACCGCCGCCCGGACGGCCGCCCGGGCGCGCTCGGCGGCGGCCTCGTCGCGCTGCTCGGCACTGTGCTGAAGGGCGGCCGTCGCGGTGTCGTAGCGGGCGATCGCCGGGGCGAGCACGAACTCGTCGAAGCGCGGATCGGTGGCCGGGCCGGCCGGCGGGTGCAGCAACTGCCCCCGGTCGTCCCGGGCGGACTCGGCGCGCTCGGCCGCCTCGGCACCGGTCAGGCCGCCCGGCGGGGCGTGCCAGGCCAGGTGGGCGGCCAGGTGCTGGTCCTCCAGGTGGCTCTGGCCGGTGGCCCAGTGCCGGGCCAGCAAGCCGGTCATCGGCAGCAGCAGGCTGGTGCCGGGCACCTGGGCGCGGTCGGTGAGGTGGGTCAGCCAGCGGCCGAGCAGCGGCACCCGCACCGGCGCGGGGTACGGCCCCGGCTCGTCGTCCTCGACCGTGCGGCGGAACCGGGTGGAGCGGCCGAGCAGGGCCAGGTGCCGCACGCCCGCGCCGTTCGGCACGATCAGCTGCGGCGCGTCGGCGCACAGCTCGCGGAACACCTGGGTCTTCTCGCCGGTCTCCGGGTCCTTCTCGGAGCCCTCGATCTGCTCCACGTCCTCGGCGAAGGACTCCAGGTACGGCAGCAGGTCGGCGGCCAGCTCGGCCAGGAAGTCGAACCGCAGGGTGCGGTTGAGCGGCTGCGGCACCAGGTGCAGCCGGGGCGCGTCCCGGTCGGTGCCCAGCAGCACCGCCAGCGGCGCGCCGGCCTCACCGGCGGCCGTCAACGGCACGACCACCATCGGGCGGTCGGACAGGTGCCGGTGCCGGACGGTGGCCAGCGGCTCGGCCCGCCCGCTGCGGACGGCCTCCAGCCGGGCGAGGGTGGTCAGCAGGCTCATGCGCGCGCCCCCGCTTCGGGCCCGCCGCGTTCGCGCACGGCCGTGCTGCGCCCGCTCATGCGTGACCCGCCGTCGGGGCCTTGCCCAGCGCCTCGGCGCGCAGCGCGGCCGCGTAGGCCAGCCGTTCGGCCGCCTCGTCCACGTCCGCGTCCTTGCCCACGTCGGCGGTGTCAGTGTCCAGGCTGATGACGGCTTCGGCGGCGGCCAGGGCCCGCGTCACCGTCCGGATGCTGCCCAGTTCGCCGCGCACGCCCCGGCCGAGCTGCTCGACCCGGTCGCCGCAGCGGGCCTGGGCGCGGCAGTGGAAGCCGAGCTCGCAGGTGGAGAGGCAGTCCGGGCCGTACGCGGCGGGCACCGCCTCGACCGAGGCGGTCAGCTCCTCGGCGGAGCGGGCCGGCACGCCCTCCTCGTCGGCCGCCAGGTCGAAGTCGGCGCCCGCCGGCAGCTCCGCCAGCAGCCGGTCGATGCCGGTCATCCGGCTCAGCTGGCGGCGGGTGGTGGCGAGCTCGCGGCGGACGTCGACGGCGACGGCCGTCGGCCGGTTGCCGAAGTCCTTCGGGCAGACCAGCAGCACGCTCGACCGGGGGCTGCCGGGCAGCCGCTGCTCGGTGTACGGGTCGTCGGCGAGCGGGTGGCCGGCCAGCGCGGCGGCGGTCCGCTGGAGCGCCAGCACGTACACGGCGGCCTGGCGGGCGGCGGCGCCGACCTTGGCCGGGTCCGCGCCGCCGTCCAGCACCGGGAAGGACTTGATCTCGACCACCGTGCACCGGCCGCCGTGCACCACGACCGCGTCCGGCTCCAGGTAGGCGGTGCCGCCGGCCACGTCCAGGCGCAGCATCGGGTGGTCCAGCAGCGTCCAGGCGTCCGGGTCGGCGGCGGCCCGGGCCAGCGCCTCGACCGTCCGGTCGGCCCGGACGGCGGGCCCGGAGCGGTGCAGCAGATCCGGCACCTGCAAGGGGGTGCCGCCGTCCGCCGGGACGCCGAGGTGGCCGCGCAGCGGCTCCAGCAGCGCGGCGTAGTCGTCCGCCTTCAGCCGGGACTCGAAGATCACGCCGCGGGCGATCGCGAACGGGGACTGCCCGAAGGGCGCGGGGCGGCCGAGCCGGGCGGCCAGCGTCGACTTGTCCACCCCCGCCGCGTCGAGCACGGCGCGGCGGTGGCAGCCCGGATTGGCGGCGAGCGCGGCGAGGGAACGGGCGTTCAGGCTGCGCTGCGGCGCGGGACCGCGCAGTTCGGCGAGCCGCTGGGCGAGCGGCTCAGCGTGCCCGGTGGACGGGACGTTCGTCGAGACGTTCATGGTGCGGCCCAGTGTCGCACCCGGGTCCGACAATGCGGTGCGGACCGGTCTGTTCCGGCCTGAACCGCGCGTGCGTGCCGGATGGGGGACACCTCGCGCCCCGGTCGGCCCGGGTGCCGAGACCGTTTCGGACCGGCGCCGCCTCCGGACCGTTTCGATCCGGGGCCGCCTTCGGACCGTTTCGGTCCGGCCCGCGATCGTGCCCGCCGTCCGGGTGAGGGATCATGGAACCCGGTGCTCAAGGGTGAGACCGACCGTTGCCACCACCCCGCTGCGAGGAGCCTGCCATGCCCGCCCGAATCGTGCTGGTCCGCCACGGCGAGACCGAATGGTCGGCCACCGGCCGCCACACCGGCCGCACCGACATCCCGCTGACCGAGGAGGGCCGGGCGATGGCCCGGGCGCTCGGCGCCCGCCTCGCCAAGGCCCCCTGGAACGGGCTGCCGGACGCGCTCGTCTACACCAGCCCGCTCGGCCGCGCCAAGGAGACCTGCGCCCTGGCCGGCTTCGGCGACCGGGCGGTGGAGCGCCCGGAGCTCCTGGAGTGGGACTACGGCCAGTACGAGGGCCGCACCGGCGCGGACATCCGCGCCACCGACCACCCCGGCTGGCTGATCTGGCGCGACGGCGTGCCAGGCGGCGAGAAGCTCTCCGAGGTGGCCGCCCGGGTGGACGCCTTCCTCGCCGGCCTCAACGAGGAGCACGGCGTCCCCGAGCCGGACACCACCGTCATGCACTGCGCGGACCGGGACGTCGTCCTGTTCGCGCACGGCCACCTGCTGCGCATCCTGACCGCGCGCTGGCTGGGCCTGCCGCCCGAGTTCGCCCAGCGCTTCAAGCTCGGCACCGCCGCGCTCTGCGTGCTCTCCTGGGAGTACGGCGCGCCGGCCGTGGAGGTCTGGAACGACCTCTCCCACCTGGAGGGCCTGGCCGCCGGTCACTGACTGACCGTCAGGAGCCGTGCCTCAGGCGGCCGCCGCCTGGTCGTACCCGGTCAGGAAGTGGCGGACCTCGGTCACGCCGGCGTGCGGGCGCAGCCGTTCGGCGGTGTCCGCCAGCATGCTCCGGATCCGGGCCGAGCGGACCTCGCCGAACAGTGCCACGGCGGCCGAACCGTGGTGCGCCGCACCCGCCAAGTCGCCCCGGCCGAGCCGGTCGTGGGCCAGCTCGGCGGTGTACAGCACCCGGTTGCGGACGAAGTGCGGCTTCTGCAGCGCTATGGCCAGTCCGGCCTGCTCGCTGGCGCGGTCCCAGTCGCCGAGTGCGGACCAGCACTGCGACTGCAGGCCGGCGATCTCCGCCTCGCCGAAGAAGGACATCCACTCCGGATCCCCCTCGGCGCGGCCGCGGTCGAACAGTGTGTACGCCCGGGTGATCGCGCGTTCGCAGGCGGCGCGGTCCTGCAGCAGTGCCCAGCCGCCGGCCTCCCGCATGGCCAGCAGCGCGAGCAGCCGGGCGGAGTCCAGCTGGCGGGCGGCGACCTGCCCGGCCTGGGCGGCGCGCAGCGCCTCGCGGGGGCGGCCGGCGTCCCGGGCGAGGAAGGCGCTGTTGCAGAACACGTGCGCCTCCAGTGCGGCGTCGCCGGCCATGCGGGCGGTGGCGAGCGCCTCGGCGTAGAGCGAACGGGCGTCCGCCAGCCGGTTCGAGTCGTGCGCCAACCAGCCCACCGAGATGGCGAGTTCGCCGGCCCCGGCCTGGAGCCGGCGTTCGGTCTCCGCGCTGTACTCGCCCTCGTTGAGCAGCAGGTAGGCGGTGCGCAGCGACTGCCCGGCGCGTTCGAACAGGGTGTCGCCGCCGTGCGCGTCGTCGGCCAGCCGGATCTCCCGGACGGCCTGCTCGACGCCGAGCACCTCGGCGGCGCCGACCTTGCGGGGTGGCGGTACCGGCCCGGGGCGGCCGGGCACGAAGGCGCCGGGGACGGGCTCGAACAGCACCGGCGCGGCAGGGGCGGCGGCGGCACCGCCGGTGGCCGCGGCGGCGGCCACGGTCGGCCGGTCGATGCCGATCACGGTGGCCAGCGCGGTCGGGCCGCCGGCCAGGAACGTACGGCGACGCACGTCGTCGTTCTCCTCGTCGAGATAGGGCGATCCATCAGGCCCCCGGGGCGCCGCGACGACCCTCGGCCACGGGGGCCTGTTCGGAGCGGCTGGATCCGCGTACGGCGAGGCAGCGTACGGGAGTTGAGTGGAGAGCGGTGAGCGCGGGGCGGGCGGGGGCGGGAACGGTGGGTGGAGCGGGGGGGCTTGGGCTCTCCCGCCGGCGCCGGCGCCGTCCGCCGGGCGGCGGCGGACGGCGGTCCGGGGGGAGAAGCCGAGTTCGGTGAGCGTGCGGTCCGGCCACATGTGCCGGAAGACCCGCTCGTAGGCGTAGTTGGGGCAGCGGATCTCGCCGGATTCGACCCGTCCGACGTAGCGGGCGTCGCAGGACACGTGCTCCCCGATCTCCCGGGCCGCCCGGCGCACGGCCATGGCGAACTCGCCGGGTGAGCGGTTGCCGCGCAGTGCGCGCATCACGGCGTTGGGTGACGGGCGGTTCGGCTCGGCCGGTGGGGTGGCTGCCATGGTGCGCTCCGTGGTCGTGCGGAGGGTGGTGGTGCGGGCGCGCGGCCGGCGGCGCCGGAGGTGCGCGGGTGTCGGGTGCGGGGGCGAAGTGCGGGTACGGTCCGGGTGTCGCCACGGTGGTGCGCGACGGTGCGGGAACGGCCCGGTGTGGCCGGTGGGGTCGTCGTGATCCGCCACCGACAGTACCGGGCGTGACCGGTCGACCACAGCCGGTTTATGGGAGATGTGCCCCCAATTCGGTATAAAGCGGGCGTGGTTGCGGGTTATCCGCCATGAAATGCCATGCCTTGCTGTAAGGCGCCCCGTGGCCTGTGAGGTGTCCGCCGCGTTGTCCTGATACGTGGAAGCCCAGGCCGTCGCCCCGGCCTGCCGTCCGTCCCCGCGGCCCCCCACCTCCCGGGCGGCGGCGCTTTTGACCCGACGAGGTACAGGAGGGCCCATGATGGCCACCGGACTGTCGCAGTACCGACCGGCCGCCGGCGGCGTGCTCGCCGGCGCCGCCCCCGCCCTGCTCCCCGACCCGGCCGACGACCGGATCCCCGGCCGGGGCCCGGTCGAAGGCGGACGCGCCCCCCGCGGCGGCCGGCACCCCGGCCACCGCCTCGGCCCCGGACCGGACCAGGACACCCTCGTCACCAGCTGCGACACCGTGACGGTCGCCCTGCGGCACGGCTTGGAAGCGGTGGACATCCTGCGGCTGCGCAGGGCCTGCGGGGCCGTCCTGCAGAGCCGCAACGGCAGCACCGTCACCTTCCTCGTCCCCGTCGGCACCAGCGAGACCTGGCACCTGCCAGGCAGCTCCTGTACCGCCGGCGCCCTGCTGCCGACCGCCACCGACCCGCGGTGGGTGATGCCCCCCTCCGGCGCCGCCTGCGCCGCCCGCCCCACCGACGCCTGGGTGCTCCGCTCCGCCCTCTGCGAGGCCGCCTGCACGCTCACCGCAGGCGGCCTCGGCCCGTTCTAGCGGGCGTGCCGTGCGGATCCCGCCGGGCCCGCGAGCCTGGCCCGCCCCTCCGGCCGGATCCACCTGGCACGCCCCCCGGACCTCCTCCCGGACCTCCCTGACCAGCGAGGCCGCCCCGCCCGGCGGTGATAATGGCGGTCATGGGACGAAGCAGCAGAGCAGCCCGGGGCACGGGCCGCGGCACCGAGCGCGACACCGAGCCGGACGTCACCGGCCCCGGCGGCCGCACCCACGCCCAGGGCCCGCTCACCCGCCCGGTCGGCTCCGGCCTCGCCGAACTGCGCCCCGACCGGGACCGCCCCGCGGCCTGGTCGCTGCTGATCGACGGCGCCCCGCAGTCCATGGTCGACCTCGCCGACCCCACCCACCTCGGTTTCGAGTACCAGCGCCGGCTCGGCCACCTGATCGACCTGGTCGCCCCGTCCGGCCGCCCGCTCACCGTGCTGCACCTCGGCGGCGGCGCCCTCACCCTGGCCCGTTACGTCGCGGCCACCCGGCCCCGCTCCCGCCAGCAGGTCGCCGAGATCGACACCGCGCTCACCGAACTCGTCCGCACCGAGCTGCCGTTGGAGCGCGGCTGGCAGATCAAGGTGCGCGGTGCCGACGCCCGCAGCGTGCTCGAACGCACCCCCGAGGGCAGCGTCGACCTGGTCATCACCGACGTCTTCTCCGGCGCCCGCACCCCGGCCCACTGCACCACCGTCGAGTTCACCGCCCTCGCCGCCCGCGCCCTCGCCCCCGGCGGCTGGTACGCGGCCAACATCGCCGACGGCTCGGCGCTGCCCTTCGCCCGTTCCCAGATCGCCACCCTCGGCGCGGTCTTCCCCGAACTGTGCCTGGTCGCCGACCCCGCCGTCCTGCGCGGCAAGCGCTTCGGCAACCTCGTCCTCGCCGGCGCCCACGCCCCCCTCCCGATCGCCGACCTCACCCGCCGCGTGGCCTCCGACGCCGCCCTCGGCCGGGTCGAACACGGCTCCGCCCTCACCGCGTTCGCCGCCGGGGCCGTCCCCGCCACGGACGCCACCGCCGCCCCCTCCCCGGCCCCGCCCCCGGGCGTCTTCCGCTGACCACCCCGAGGAGGGTTGCCCCCGGGCGTGAACGTCCGCGGCCGGCGCTGGAACCGTCGCCAGGAGCGCGAGCCCGGTCAGTGCCCGCGCGGCAGGCCGCGGTGCTTGCACATGGCCGCGCCGGTCAGCAGCAGCCCGGCGGCGATCGGCGCGAGGACGGCGGTCGCGGTGGCGGAACCGTCGCCCACGGCCGTCACCGTGGCGGTGTCGGCGAGCGCGAGGGTTTCGGACGGCTGGGCGGGTGCGCCGGGCCCGACCGGCAGGGCGGTGGTGGCGCCCGTCCGGTCAGGTCCGGCCGCGCTCCGCCCGTCCGGGGCGGTGGCCTCCTGGACCGGGGGCGCACCGGCCGCCCCGGACGGGCGGGCGGTGGCGGCCGGTGCGGCGGAGCGGACGCCGGTGGCGCCGGACCGTGCGGTGGCGGGCAGTTCGGCGGGCCCGCCCTCCCGGGAGGCGCGGGTCTCGGCGGGGCGGTCCTGGGCGGGGATGGTGTCGAGCAGGCCGGAGGCGATCGCGAAGGCGTCGGGGACGGCGGCCCGTTGCCCGGGCAGGGGGAGTCCGCCGGCTCGGATCCGGTCCTGGAAGACGCTGCCGACCGTGCCGGTGGCGCCGTCGATCCCGGCGTCGGGGACGGTGCCGGTCAGTTCCCCGACGAGCCCGGGGGAGGGGCGCTCGGCCTCCTCGGCCGCCGGGCGCCCGGGGTCGTCGGACCGCTCGGCCGACGGACCGTCGTACGCGGGCCGCCCGGCCTGGACGAGCCGGCCGGGCGCGGGCCCGCCGGCCAGGGTGCGGCGGACGGCGGGTCGGGTCTGGTCCGGCAGCGGGTCGGCGCAGGCGGCCTGCGCGCCGAAGCCCCCGAGTTGGGCGAGGAGGGCGCCGCCGGCGGCGAGGACGCGGGGCAGCCACCGGCCGATCGCGCGCCGTGCGCCGACGCCGCGGGGGGCGGGTTCCTGGGGCTTGGTCGCGTGATTGGCTCGCATGTGAGTTGAGAACGAGCGGACGGGTCGTGAGGTCACGCCCGCCGTCACGGACAGTCATCGCGCGGGTGGCCCCGGGCCGGGTTGTCCGGGGCCACCGGCCGTGGCGCGATCAGGAGTTGGGGCGCAGGGTCCAGGTGACGGTCATCACGCCGGTGACGGCGCCGTCGGCGCGGGTGATCTCGACGGTGACCGGGAACTCGGGGCGGCCGCCGGCGTCCAGCTCGGCGACGACCTCGGCGGCGGGGCGGCCGAGGACGGCGGTGGCGGTGACCTCGCCCATGGCGAGCTTCTTGTAGGCGATCTCGGCGTTCACCGCGAGCGGCACGGCCCGGGAGAGCTGGTCGCCGAAGGCGGCGAGCACGATGCAGCCGCTGGCGGACTCGGCGAGGGTGAACATCGCGCCGGCGTGCGGTCCGCCGACGTGGTTGTGGTACGCGGGCTGGTCGGGCAGTCGCAGTACGGCGCGGTCCGGGGTGGTCTCCAGGTACTCCAGCTTGAGGGTGTGCGCCATCGGCACGGTGGAGTCGAGGAGCTGGCCGATCGAAGGTGTGGTCATGGCAGGAATGTTACTAGCCGGTAGCTTCTGGTGGCAGGCCTGCGCCGGGAAAACCCGAACCGCGGTGGAGAGTTGAGGGAACGCGAAAACGCCTGAGGGGCCGATCTCTCGAAGAGATCGGCCCCTCAGGCTCTGGGGTGAGTGACGGGACTTGAACCCGCGGCCACCTGGACCACAACCAGGTGCTCTACCAACTGAGCTACACCCACCATCTGTCCGGCCCGTTCCCGCTTCCGCGTTCCCGTTCCGACAGGAAGAACTCTACAGGATCCGGGAGGGTGCTCGCGCCAGGCTTTCGTCCGGGCGAACGCGGGCACCTCCCCCGGGCTCCTCGGGTCAGCCCTCCGGGGCCTGGTACTTCTCGGCGATGGCGCGCGCGGTGTCGGTGTCCGGTCCGGGCTGCGGGACGAACACCGCCTCGCGGTAGTACCGCAGTTCGTCGATGCTCTCGCGGATGTCGGCCAGCGCCCGGTGGTTGCCGCCCTTCTGCGGGCTGTTGTAGTACGCCTTCGGGTACCAGCGGCGGGCCAGCTCCTTGATCGAGGAGACGTCCACGATCCGGTAGTGCAGGTGCTTCTCCAGGGCCGGCATGTCCCGGGCGAGGAAGCCGCGGTCGGTGGCCACCGAGTTCCCGCACAGCGGCGTCCGGCCGGCCTCCGGCACGTGCTCGCGGATGTACGCGAGCACCCGCGCCTCCGCCTCGGCCAGCGTCACACCCTGCTCCAGCTCCTCCAGCAGGCCGGAGGAGGTGTGCATCGCGCGCACCACCTCGGGCATGCCCGCCAGCGCCTCCGCCGGCGGGCGGATGATGACGTCCACACCCTCGCCGAGGATGTTGAGCTCGGAGTCCGTCACCAGTGCCGCGACCTCGACCAGGGCGTCCTGGTCGAGGTCGAGGCCGGTCATTTCACAGTCGATCCATACCAAACGGTCATTCACACAACTCACCCTACGGCGCGATCACGCGCCGCGGGGACCGGCGGAGCCGAGCGGGGCTCCGGGGCACAGCCCTCGGCCTGGTGCTCCTCCGCGCCGCCGTGCGGTCCGTGGCCGTCCGGCCGCTCGCCCTCCCGCCCGGTCCGGACCGCGTGGCCGTCCCGAGTCGGACGGGCCTCGCGCGCCGCCCGGGCACCGTCGGCCGCCGCCGCCCGGCCGCCCTGCGGACGGGCCTGCGGCACCCGCGCCTGCCGGCCCCGGAGCTCGCCCGCCCCGGTCGCCGGCTGCCCGGCGGGGGCGGGGGCCGGCACCCGGCCGGTCGCCGAGCCGTGACCGCGGGCGGAGCCCGCCGCGGCACCCGGCTCGTCCGCGGGCCGTTCGACCGCACTGCGGTGCCCCTGCCCCTGGCCGCGCGCCCCCGGCTGGGGGTGGCCGTCCTCCGCCGCCGCGTGCTCCGCGGTGCGCGGCGGACGCCCCGCCCCCGACCCGGCCTGCGGCGGCACCAGCGGCGACCGCACCGGACCGCGCCCCGCACCCTGCTGCCCGGGGTGCGGCTGCTGCGCGGCCTGCTGGTGCGGGTACGGCTGCCCGGCCCGGGCGTGGAAGGCCCGGTCGGCCGGCGTCCCGGCCTGCCCCGGACCGAACGGGCCGGGCTGGCCGTGCGGGCCCGGCTGCCCCGCCGCGGCCGGCGACGCGCCGTGCGGCAGCGGCTGGCCGTGCGGGCCGACCTGCGCCGGTGCGCCGTTCCCGGCCGGGAACGGGTACGCGGGCTGCGCGCCGTGCTGTGCGCTGTGTTGCGCGCCGTGCTGGTTGCCGTGTGCCCCGCCGAACAGCGCCGCGCCCGCTGCCGACCCGGCCGTGGCCGCCGCGTGCGGCAGGGCGCCGGGCAGCCGCAGGTCGCCGCCGTGCGGACCGGTCGGCACCGCCGACTGCGGCCCGGGCCGACGCGCCCGGTAGCTGGTCCGGTACGCGGCCGGCGAGACCCCGAGCTGGCGGCGGAAGTGCCCGCGCAGCGCCACCGGCGAACGGAACCCGCACCGACGGGCGACGTCGTCCACCGACAGCTCCGAGGTCTCCAGCAGCCGCTGCGCTTGGAGCACCCGCTGGGTGATCAGCCACTGCAGCGGCGCGCTGCCGGTGAGCGTGCGGAACCGCCGGTCGAAGGTGCGTCGGCTCATGTACGCGCGTGCAGCCAGCACCTCGACGTCGAACTGCTGGTTGAGGTTCTCCAGCGCCCAGGTGACCACCTCGGCCAGCGGGTCGTTGCCGATCTCCTCAGGTAAAGACTGGTCGATGTACTGGGCCTGTCCGCCGCCGCTGCGACGGCTCGGGACCACCAGGCGGCGGGCCAGCGCGTTGGCCGCCTCGGCGCCGTGGTCGCTGCGCACCACGTGCAGGCACAGGTCGATGCCGGCGGCGGTGCCGGCCGAGGTGAGCACGTCGCCGTCGTCGACGAAGAGCTCGCGCGGGTCCACGTGCACCCGGGGGTAGCGCTTGGCCAGCGTCGGCGCGTACATCCAGTGGGTGGTCGCCGGGCGGCCGTCGAGCAGGCCGGCGGCGGCCAGGACGAAGGCGCCGGTGCAGAGCCCGATGATCCGCGCGCCCTCGTGGTGGGCCTTGCGCAGGGCGGTGATCGCCTCGACCGGCGGGGGCTGCGAGATCGAGCGCCAGGCCGGTACGACGATCGTGCCGGCCCGGGCGAGGGCCTCCAGGCCGTACGGAGCGGAGAGGGTGAGGCCGCCGGTGGTGGCGAGCGGGCCGTCCTCGCCGGCGCAGACCAGCAGCCGGTAGCGCGGCACCCCGGCGTCCTGGCGGTCGACGCCGAAGACGGACAGCGGGATCGAGCTCTCGAAGATCGGGGCGCCGCCGAAGATCAGCACCGCGACGGTCTCCCGGCGTCGGCGGCCGGAGAGCTTGCGCGGGGCGGAGACCGTCATCGGGGTCGACGAGCCGTTCGCGCCCGGCCCGCCGTGGCCCAGCGGGTCGTGACCGGGGGAGCCCAGGGGGAGGCCGGCGAGGGGGCCGCCCAGGGAGCCGGTGGGGGCGCCGTTCAGGCCAGGGGTGCCGTTCGCGCCGATCGCGCCATTCGCGCCGATCGTTCCGCCCGCCCCCGGGTAGCCGGGATAGGCCGGGAAGTCGGCGCCGTAGGCCTGCGCCGGGCTGACGGTGCCTCGGCTGACGACCTGTCCGGAGTGCGCCTGCTGGCCGCCGTGCACTGCTCCGCCGTGTGCCGACCCGCCGTACGCGGGACCGCCGTACGCCTGCCCGCCGTGTGCCGCTCCGCCGTGCTCTGCGGCCGCCGCCGAGGTGCCGGTGGCGGCGATGCCGGGGGAAGGCACTGTGGGGTACGAGGAGTGCGAGACGGCGCCCGGGGTGCCGGAGTTGCGGGTGGTGGCGGCGGTCGCGGAGGTGCCGGTGCTTCTCGCGGACCGAGCCGCGATACCGGCCGCCGCCTGGCCGCTGTCAGGACCCGCGTCGCTCCTGCTCACCCTGCTCAAGGCGCTCAAGCCCCCTCGGTGGTGTGGTGTGGGTGGTGCGGCACTGCTGCTCGCCAAGATCGAAATCTATCGGGTGGACCATTGCCGTTGTGACAAGTTCACCATCCGACGCTATGTCGACATGGCAATTTGGCGTGATGCATTCGATCACGAAGCGTGGCACCCGTCGACCCTTCTGGGAAGAGGGCCGGTGCAACGGTGGCTGGTTGTCGCGGGGCCGGTCCTGGGGCGTCCGGCCCGCGCGCGCCCGGTCGGCGGGTCTGGGCTGCGGATTTGCCCAAGCGGGAGGGACCGGCGCGAAATTGACCGAAAATCGGCGGTGCACGAGAGGGCGCACGAAATGAGATCGTGCGCCTCCCAGGCTTCATCCGGCCAGGGCCGGGGCGGCAGAATCGGGGCGCGACCTCCGGGTTACCGTCCTGCCGTGAACACCAACAGCCGGCTCGAACAGGCCAACGACAACGCCGCCGCCTTCTGGCTCGCCCAAGCCCGCGTGCACGGCTGGCGGTTCCGCACCCACCCGGGCCTGACGGCGGTCCGCTGCGCCCGCACCCCGGAGGACTCGCACCGCTTCGTGGTCACCAGTCCGTACGTCGAACCAGCGCTGGTGGAAGGGGAGTTGGCGGACCTCCTGAAGGAGTGGGAGACCATCTGCTTCACCCTGGAGGACCCGTACGGCGCACTCGACCTGACCCGGTTCGGCGCCACCCGGATGCCGGTCATGCCGGTGATGACCCGTGAACCCGGCCCGGTCGACGGCGTCCCGGCTGTCCTCCCCTCGCTCTCGGAGGCGCACGGCGGCGGCTCCCTGACGGTCGATGAGGCGTTGGATGGCGATGCTTTCGCGCAGGTCGAGCGTGCGATCGTGGACGGCTTCCCGCTGCCCGCCCGGCAGCCCTGGACCCGTGGCGACGCGCTCCCGGAACAGCTCCTGCGCGAACCCGGGCTCCGTGCCTGGCTGGGCCGCGTCGACGGCGCCACCGCCGGCACCTGCCTCACCTACGACGACGGCCAGGCCACCGGGGTGTACTGGGTCGCCACCCTGCCCGACCGGCGCGGCCAGGGCGTGGCCCGCGCCGTCCTCCAGACCGCCCTGGCCCATGCGCACCCCGACCGCCCGGCCACTCTGGTCGCCACCTCGCTCGGCGAACCGCTCTACCGCAAGCTCGGGTTCACCGCGCAGGCCCGCACCTGCTGGTGGACCCGGACCTCCGCGCACGGCTGACGGCCGGGCCGCCCCGCGGCGGGGTCGTCGCTGGTTGCGGTGCGGGGCGCCAGTTGCGGTGCGGTGCGGTGCGGCGGGGTGCGTGAAGGGCGTGCGGTGCGTGTGTGGGGCGGGGTGCGCGAGGTGGCGCGTTCAAGCGGGGTGCTACGGGGCGGCCGCCGCCGGCGCCACGGCGAACGTGGTCCGCGCGGGCCCCGCCCCATCCGCCGCCGTACGGACGGCCGTTGGGTGCGCCACCGCGACGGGGCGCAGCACGCTCGCCCCCGGGTCCGTCGCCGGGCCCGCGCCCGGGACCAGGCCAGGACGGCTGTCGGCGACCACGGCAAACTCGCCGGTGCGGTTTCGGACATCCGACCCCGCCATCGAACCACCGGGGGCACTGGCCGTTCCGGCGTTCACGGCAGCAGGCGCGAACGGGCCGTCAGGGGCGGATTCCATCGGCCGTGCGCCGGTCTGCGCGCCGAGGAGCGCCCCAGCGCGCACCGGCACCCCGGTGGACCGCCGCTGGACCGGCCCGCCCGCGCGCAGACCCGGCCGGGCCGACGGCGCGCCGCGTGCGGCGAGCACCTGACCGACGGCCTCCGGCAGGCCGGCCGCCTTCAGCGTCGGCCGGTAGCCGCTCTCGGCCCAGGGCCGACCGTGGTGCAGCCAGACGCTGCGCAGGCCGGCCAGTTCGGCGCCGGCGATGTCCGCGGGCGCGTGGTCCCCGACCATCCAGGTGTGCGCGGCCCACGTCCCGGTGGGCACGACGCCGCACCGCTGGGCGGCTATCTCGAAGATCAGCGGATCCGGTTTGACGCAGTCGGCCTCCTCGGAGATGACCCAGCCGTCGACCAGCGGCCCCAGCCCGGTCCGCCGGATCTTCTCCAACTGCGGCCGGGTGCCGCCGTTGCTGACGATGCCGAGCGTCCACCCGGCCGCCCGTGCCGCCTGCAGCGCGTCGACGTGTCCGGGCGGGCAGTGGATGTGGGAGTTGATGCCGTGTCGGTAGTGGGCGAGCAGGAACTCGGTGGAGACGTCCAACCCGTAGCGGCGCCGGACGGCGGACAGTACGGTGCTGCGCGGCACGTAGCCGCCGCCGTCGAGAGTGACGAACCATTCGAGGTCTCCGGGCGGCAGGTCGCGCTCGGACAGAAAATCCTGAGCCCAGGCCCGGAAAGCGGCGTCCCTGGGGAGCAGCGTGTTGTCGAGGTCGAACAGGAGCAGGGGCATGCCAAGCATGGTGCCAGCGGCCGCGCCTATGCACCTGGCAAATGCCAGACCGCGTCGCGAAGCCGTACGTAGTGGCTGAAACGGGTTCCAGGACCTGGCGTACGGGTGGGTCCGGGCGGGCCGGCTGAGGCTGGCGGGGCGTGACGGTTCGCGACGTGTCGCAACGGATCGTCGCCGATCCATGACAGTCCGGTCACGGTGTCCGGCAGGCCTGTTGCGTCGCCCGGTCCGCTCAGTCAAGCTCCAGGGAACCTCCTTTCTGGAGGGGGCGCGTGGCCTGCGGGCGGGGCGCACTGCCGACGGCGGGCGCATCCTCCTTTCGCGGGAACAATGCCGCTCCGAGGCTTCACCGCTGGGCTGGGCCTCACACCCGTCGTACTCTGAAAGGAACAGGTCACATACGGTGCTGCGCGGCGCAGACCGACGTCATCCCGTGGGCGGGCCTGCTGCCCGGGCGGCGTTGTCCTCTCCTGTCGGCCCCTCTCCCCTGAAGAGCCGTGAGCCATGGCTGGTTTTGAGTCCTTCCGACCGGTGGAGCCGGACGCGCCCCGCAGCGTGGGCGCAGGCGCCGGGGACGACGGCGGCCGCGCGGACCTCGCTCCAGCCGACGGGCACGCCGATGTATCGGGTCGCCTGCCCGCCAGCAGGCAGGCCGACGACCAAGTCGACGCCCAAGCCGACGAGCCCGGCTGCGCACCGGCCGACGAGCGCGGGGGTGAGCACAGGGGCGAGCGGGCTGATGACCGTGTCGACGAGCACGCCGGCGAGCGGGTTGGCGACGCCGCCGCCCAGCGAGCCGACGCGCCGGCTGGTACCTCGGGCGTCGCTGGTACCGCCGATCGCACCCCGGGAGCCGAGGAAGCCGGCCCGGAGCCGGGTGCTCCCCAGGGCCTCGTGCGCGCTCTGTGCGGCCTGGTCCGACGGGGCGGCCTCGCCCGGCACGACCGTCCAGGGCCTCGCCAGCGGCGTGGCGGGCACCCGGCCGACCCTGCAGGGTCTCCGGTGACGGGCCGCCTGGGCCCGGGCGCCGAGCGCCCGGAGGCGTCCGGCCTGCCCGGCGCGCACACCGAGTCGACGGCCCGGGACGCGTCCGCGCGCTCCCTCGACCCGGTCTTCCAGCACGGCGTGGTCGTCGGCTTCGACGGCTCCCTGTCGAGCGAGCGCGCCCTCGCGTACGCGGTGGGCATGGCGCGCCGTTCGCAGTGCGGCCTGGTGATCGTGCACGTCGCCAACCGCCTGCCCGCCACTGTCTGGGCAGGCTGTGAACCTCCCGTCTTCGTCGACCTCCCCGACCACCGGACCGAGGTCCTGGGCCTGGAGCTCGCCTGCGCGGACTTCCTCACCGGGGTGCCGTGGATCCTGATCGAGCGGGGCGGCGACATCTGCCACGAGATCGAGGAGGTCGGCCGCGAGTACGCCGCCGACGCGATCGTCGTCGGCACGACGCACGGCCTGCTCGGCAAGATCTTCGGCTCGGTCTCCGGACGGCTGGCGCGGCGGGCCAACCGCCCGGTGATCGTGATTCCCTGACGCTCCGTCGGGCGCCGCATTTCCGCGCCCCCGGAGGCGTCTCCCCGTTGTCGGCCGATGGGGTCGACCGATGGTGTCGGCCGCTACTGGTGTCGACCGCCCCGCAGGCGTCGGCCCGCTCCTCTGCGTCGGGCGCTCCTCAACGCCGCCTGAGGAGCGGGGTGTTGAGCCGGTTGGGCCGGATCAGAACCCGGCGCCGATCTCCCGGGCGATGAGCATGCGCTGAACCTCCGATGTGCCCTCCCCGATTTCCAGGATCTTGCAGTCGCGCCAGAAGCGGGCGACCGGGAACTCGTTCATGAAGCCGTACCCGCCGTGGATCTGGGTCGCCTCGCGGGCGTTGTCGACGGCGGCCTCGGACGAGTACAGCTTCGCGATCGCGGCCTCCTTCTTGAACGGTTCGCCGTGCAGCAGCCGGGAGGCGGCGTCCCGCCAGGCCAGGCGGGAGGTGTGGGCGCGCAGCTCCATGTCGGCGAGCTTGAACTGGATGGCCTGGTTGGCGCCGATCGGCCGGCCGAAGGCCCGGCGCGTGCCGGCGTACTTGACGGACTCGTCGACGCATCCCTGGGCCAGGCCGGTGGCCAGGGCCGCGATCGCGATGCGGCCCTCGTCGAGGATCCGCAGGAACTGGGCGTAGCCTCGGCCACGCTCGCCCAGCAGGTTGGCCGCGGGGACGCGGCAGTCGGTAAAGGACAGTTCGCGGGTGTCGGATGCGTTCCACCCGACCTTCGAGTACTTCTTCGATACCTGGAACCCCGGGGTCCCGGTGGGCACGATGATGGAAGAGATTTCGCGCGTTGGCGAGCGGAATTCGCCTTCTTCACTCGAACGAGCGATCGGTTCCGTGAGTGCGGTGACGGTGACCAGACCGGTGATGTCCGTGCCGGAGTTGGTGATGAAGCACTTGGTGCCGTTGATGACCCACTCATCGGTGGTCTCGTCGTACCGCGCGGTCGTGCGGGTCGCGCCGGCGTCCGAGCCGCCCTCGGGCTCGGTCAGGCCGAAGGCGCCGAGGAGTTCGCCGGAGGTCAGCCGGGGCAGCCACTCGCGCTTCTGCTCCTCCGTCCCGAACCGGTGGATCGGCATCGCGCCGAGCGAGACGGCCGCCTCCAGGGTGATCGCCACCGAGGAGTCGACCCGGGCGAGTTCCTCCAGGGCGATGCCCAGCGCGAAGTAGTCGCCGCCCATGCCGCCGTACTCCTCCGGGAAGGGCAGGCCGAACAGGCCCATGCGCCCCATCTCGCGGACGATCTCGTAGGGGAACTCCTCCCGCTCGTAGAACCCGCCGATCTTCGGCGCCACCACGTCCTGGGCGAACTCGGCGACGGTGCGCCGCAGTTCCTCGTACTCGCTGCTGAGCCGGTGGTCGAACACGGTGATCCTCCTGGAGCCCGGCCGGGGTGGCCGCGGGCGTGAGCGGGACGACCGGCGTCCGTCTGACGGTGTGACGGTCGCACGGTGTGGTTGGACGATGAACGTGGTGCCCGGTGCCGGCCGCGGCCGGGATTCCGCGCGGCCGGCACCGGGGAGCGGTGGTGGGGCGGGGTCAGCCCCGGGCGGCGCCGAGCAGCGCCTGGACGGTGCGGGACGGGCTCGGACGGCCGAGCCGCTCGGCCATCCACCCGCTGGTGGCGACCAGCGCGCGCAGGTCGACCCCGGTCCGGATGCCGAGCCCGTGCAGCATCCACACCAGGTCCTCGGTGGCCAGGTTGCCGGTGGCGCTCTTCGCGTACGGGCAGCCGCCGAGGCCGCCCGCCGACGCGTCCACCGTGGTGACCCCCTCGCGCAGGGCCGCCAGGGTGTTGCTGAGCGCCTGGCCGTAGGTGTCGTGGAAGTGCACGGCGAGCCGGCCGGCCGGCACCCCGGCCCGCGCGAAGCCGGCCAGCAGGGCGCCGACCTGCCCGGGGGTGGCCACGCCGATGGTGTCGCCGAGGCTCAGCTCCGCGCAGCCCATCTCCAGCAGCCGCACGCCGTACCCGACCACCTGGGAGACCGGGACCGGACCTTCCCAGGGGTCTCCGAAGCACATCGAGAGGTAGCCGCGGACCGCCAGCCCGGCCTCGGTCGCCCGCGTCACGACCGGGCGGAACATCTCCATCGCCTCGTCCGCCGAGCGGTTGAGGTTGCGGCGGGCGAAGGTCTCGGTGGCGCTGGCGAACACCGCGACGTCGGCGGCGTGGTGGGCGAGCGCCCGGTCGAGGCCGCGTTCGTTGGGCACCAGCACCGGCAGCCGCAGGCCGGGGTGGCGCTCCGGCAGGCCGGCGAGCCGGGGCATCAGCTCCTCGGCGTCGGCCAGCTGCGGGACCCATTTCGGGTGGACGAAGCTGGTCGCCTCGACGGTGCGCAGCCCGGCGGCCGCGAGCCGGGCGATGAACTCCGCCTTGACCTCCACGGGCACCAGGGAGCCCTCGTTCTGCAGCCCGTCGCGCGGTCCGACCTCGTGGATCCGGACCTCCTCGGGCAGGCCGGGGGCGCGGACGGGGTCGGGCAGGCCCAGGTCCAGCGCGTCGGGCTCGCGGGCGGGTGCGGTCATGACCGCACCCCGGCGGGCGCGGGGGCGGCCTGCTCGTCGGCGCCGTCCCCGGCCGGGGCGACCACGACCAGCAGTTCCTCCATCGCGACGGTGGCGCCCGCGGTGGCCCGCAGCTCGGCCACCACGCCGTCGTGCGGGGCGGCGATCACGTGTTCCATCTTCATGGCCTCCAGCACGAGCAGGGGCTGGCCCTTGCGGACCGTCTCGCCCGTCGTGGTCTTGACGACGGTGACGGTTCCGGGCATCGGGGCGGTCAGGGCGCCGTGGTGGGCGGCGGTTCCGGCGGCGCGCTCGCCCACCGGGTCGTGGGCGTGCAGCGACCAGGCGTCGCCCTCGATGCCGAGCCAGGTCACCGGGCCGGCGGCGAGGCCGGGAGCGGCGTCGGTGGCCAGCGCGAACGTGGTCTGCAGGCCGTCGACGGTCAGGTGCAGCCGGTCGGCGGTCCGGGTCGCGCGGGCCCGGTGGACGGGCCCGGCGCCGAGCCGGAGCTCGACCTCGCGGGTGAGCTCGGCGGGATTGTCAGTGGCATCGGCTACGTTGCCCGCAGTGATCGAACGGATGCGCACCGAAACCGGATCCTGGCCGGGGGTACGGAGTCGGTGGGTGGTCCAGGCGGGGGTGCCGCTCAGGCGCCAGCCGGAGGGAAGGGAGAAGGGGTCGGTCCAGCCGCCGGGGTCGGCGGCCGGGGTGAGGTCCAGGTGCCGCGCCAGCGCGGCCGCGTAGTAGAGGAGGTGGGCAGGTGGTGGCGTCTCGGCCGTCAGCGGGTCGGCAGTTGTGGCGTCGGCCTCGTGCGCGTCATCGGCCTTGTTGGCCTCGTCGGCCTCGCCGGTCTCGTTCGCGCCGTTCGGCGCGTTCGCGGGGGAGTACGGCGAGGCGAGCAGGGCGGGCTGCTGTTGGGCCGTCTGTTCCACCAGGCCGGTGTCCAGCCGGCCGGCGACGACCTCGGGGTGTGCGAGCAGCCGTCGTAGGAAGCCAGTGTTGGTGGTGACGCCCAGGATGCGGGTGTCGGCCAGCGCGGCGCGGAGCCGGCGCAGCGCGGTCGGGCGGTCGGGCCCGTACGCGATGACCTTGGCGAGCATCGGGTCGTAGGCGCTGGTGACGACGGATCCGGGGGCGACTCCGGAGTCGACGCGCACGCCCTCGCCCTGGGGCTCGTCCAGGACGAGGATGCGGCCGCCGGTGGGCAGGAAGTCCCGTTCCGGGTCCTCGGCGCAGATCCGGGCCTCGATGGCGTGGCCCAGGAAGGAGATGTCGGACTGATCGAAGGAGAGCCGCTCGCCCGAGGCGATCCGCAGCTGCCACTCGACCAGGTCGAGTCGGGCTGAATCGTCGCCGACGGCGACGGCGAGTTCGGTGACGGGGTGTTCGACCTGGAGGCGGGTGTTCATCTCCATGAAGAAGAAGTCCCGCACCCCCTCGGTGGAGGCGGTGGCGGGGGAGTCCGGGTCGATGCCGGGAACGATGAATTCCACGGTGCCGGCCCCGGTGTAGCCGCAGGACTCCGCGGCGCGGACGGCCGCGGCGCCCATCGCGGCGCGGGTCTCGGCATTGAGCAGAACGGAGGGAGCCTCTTCGATCAGTTTCTGATGGCGGCGCTGGAGGCTGCATTCGCGCTCGCCGAGGTGGACGGTGGTGCCGTGGGCGTCGGCGAGCACCTGCACCTCGATGTGGCGCGGCCGGTCGACCCAGCGTTCCAGCAGCAGGGTGTCGTCGCCGAAGGCGGTCCGGGCGACGCGGCGGGCGGCGGCGATCTCGGTGGGCAGGTCGGCGCGGTCCCGCACGAGGCGCATGCCCTTGCCACCGCCTCCGGCGGACGGCTTGAGCAGGACGGGGTAGCCGATCTCCTCGGCGGCGGCGAGGAGATCCCCGTCGGTGGGCGCGGTGGCCTGGCTGCCGGGGACCACCGGAACGCCGGCGGTTCGGACGGCTTCCTTGGCGTTGATCTTGTCACCCATCAGCTCGACCGCACCGGGAGGAGGTCCGATGAAGACGAGGCCGGCGTCGGCGCAGGCGCGGGCGAAGCCGGCGTTCTCGGCGAGGAAGCCGTAACCGGGGTGGACGGCCTGGGCCCCGGTGCGGCGGGCGGCGGCGAGGATCTGGTCGGTGCGCAGGTAGGTCTCGGCCGCCGAGCTGTCGCTGCGGTCGGCCGGGCCGAGCCGGACGGCGACGTCGGCCTCGCGGACGTGCGGCGCGTCGGCGTCGGCGTCGCTGAACACGGCGACCGAGCGCACGCCGAGCCGCCGCAGGGTGCGGATCACCCGGAGGGCGATCTCGCCGCGGTTGGCGACCAGAACTGTGTCGAACATGGGAGGCGTTCCTCCGGGTCGAGGGGAGCCGTACGAAGGAGGTGGCGGCGGGGTGGCGGCGGTGGAGAGGAGGGCGCCGGCCCGGGTGCGCCGGCGCCGCGGGAGTCACGCCCGCAGGAGCGGGGTCACACCGACAGGAGAGGAGAGGTCGCGTGGGAGGGGGCGGGTCACACCCGCCGGGGCGGGGTCACATCCGGAAGACCCCGTACGGGCCGGGCGGCGGGAGCGGGGCGTTGGCGCAGGCGGTGAGGGCGAGGCCGACGACGGTGCGGGTGTCCATCGGGTCGATCACGCCGTCATCCCAGAGGCGGGCGGTGGCGTAGTAGGCGTTGCCCTGGCGCTCGTACTGCTCGCGGACGGGGCGCTTGAACTCCTCCTCCGCCTCGGCCGGCCACTGCTCGCCGTGGGTCTCCAACTGGTCGCGGCGGACGGTGGCGAGGACGGACGCCGCCTGCTCGCCGCCCATCACGGAGATCTTCGAGCCCGGCCACATCCACAGGAAGCGAGGTGAGTAAGCCCGGCCGCACATCGAGTAGTTGCCGGCTCCGTACGAGCCGCCGATCACCACGGTCAGCTTCGGGACGCGGGTGCTGGCGACGGCGTTGACCATCTTGGCGCCGTGCTTGGCGATGCCGCCCGCCTCGTACTGCCGGCCGACCATGAACCCGGTGATGTTCTGCAGGAAGAGGAGGGGGATGCCGCGCTGGTCGCACAATTCGATGAAGTGGGCGCCCTTGAGGGCCGACTCGGAGAACAGCACGCCGTTGTTGGCGACGATGCCGACGGGGTGGCCGTGGATCCGGGCGAAGCCGGTGACCAGGGTCGCGCCGTACTCGGCCTTGAACTCGGCGAACCGGCTGCCGTCGACCAGCCGGGCGATCACCTCGCGCACGTCGTAGGGCGTGCGCGGGTCGACCGGGACGGCCCCGTACAGGCCGGCCGGGTCCACGGCCGGCGGCTCGACCGGGGTGAGCGGCCACGGCCTGGCCGAGCGCGGGCCGAGCCCGGCCACGATCGTGCGGACGATGGAGAGGGCGTGGGCGTCGTCCTCGGCCAGGTGGTCCGTCACCCCCGAGGTGCGGGAGTGCAGGTCACCGCCGCCCAGTTCCTCGGCGGTGACCACCTCTCCGGTGGCGGCCTTCACCAGCGGCGGCCCGCCCAGGAAGATCGTGCCCTGGTTGCGGACGATCACGGCCTGGTCGCTCATCGCCGGGACGTACGCCCCGCCAGCCGTGCAGGAGCCGAGCACGGCGGCGATCTGCGGGATGCCCGCGGCGGAGAGCCTGGCCTGGTTGTAGAAGATCCGGCCGAAGTGGTCGCGGTCCGGGAAGACCTCGTCCTGCATGGGGAGGAAGGCGCCGCCGGAGTCCACCAGGTAGACGCAGGGCAGCCGGTTCTCCAGCGCGACCTCCTGGGCACGCAGGTGCTTCTTCACGGTCATCGGGTAGTAGGTGCCGCCCTTGACGGTGGCGTCGTTGGCGACCACCACCACCTCGCGTCCGGCGACCCGGCCGATGCCCGCGATCACCCCGGCCGCGGGCGCCGCCCCGTCGTACATCCCGTCGGCGGCCAGCGGGGCCAGTTCCAGGAAGGGTGAGGCCGGGTCGAGCAGGGCGTCCACCCGGTCGCGGGGGAGTAGCTTGCCGCGCGCGGTGTGCCGGGCGCGGGCCCTGGCGCCGCCGCCGAGGGCCGCCGCGTCGAGCTTCTCGCGCAGCTCGGCGACCAGGGCCCGGTGCGCCTCGGTGTTGGCGCGGTAGGCGGTGGAGCCCGGGTCGACCGCAGTGCCGAGCCGGGGCGCGGGAGCGGCGGCTCCCGGCGGTACGGCACCCGGCGCCGCCGTGGTGCCGGCCGCTGCGCTGCCATGGACGCCGGTGGGTACACCGGCGGTTGAGATGACCATTCCCAAGAGCTCCCTTGCCCTCGGCACCAGGCGGGCGGCCGGATGCGGTGCGCCCATGGACCCCACGTTAATTAACGTTAACTCACGCGCCCAGGTTAACGGCCGATAACCCCACTGTCTACGATGGGCAGCATGCCGAACGTCCCCGCAGCCTCCGCGCTCCCACGCCGCGACCAGATCCGTCGGGAGGCCGCGCGACTCTTCGCGGCCCGGGGTTTCCTCGGGGTGGGTGTGGACGAGATCGGCAAGGCCGTCGGCATCAGCGGCCCCGGGCTCTACCGCCACTTCGCCGGAAAGGACGCGATGCTCGCCGATCTGCTGATCGGCATCAGCGAGCGCCTGCTGGAGGAGGGGCGGCGCCGGGCGGGGGGCGGTGATGGTCCGGCCGCCGCACTGGACGCGCTGATCGGCGGCCACGTCGACTTCGCCCTCGACGACCGCGACCTGATCACCCTCCACGACCGCGAGCTGCTGAACCTCAAGGAGGAGGACCGCCGCACCGTCCGCCGGCTCCAGCGCGGCTACGTCGAGCTGTGGGTGGACGTGGTCCGGCAGGTCTATCCGCAGCTGACGGGCCCCGCCGCCGAACCGGTGGCCAGGGCCGCCGTCCATGCCGTCTTCGGCCTGATCAACTCGACCCCGCACAGCCTAGGCCCGGGCCCCGCCCAGGACGAGCGCTCCGGCCTCCAGCGCGACGGCATGGCCGTCCTGCTGCACGCCCTCGCCCACGGCGCCTTCGCGGCGGCGGCCGAGTCGGTGTCCGCGCAGGCCTGAGTCCTGCGCACCCGGACGGCCCGCTCGGTATTCCAAGCCCAAGGTTGGCGGTCCGGCTCCGAGGTCGGAGGTCTAGGACCAAAGGACGGCGCCCGCCCGCCCCGGGCCGCTGGGCCTTCGGCGGCCCGTCCGCGACCCTGGAGGCGGGCGACCCCGGAGGCGGGCGACCCTGGAGGTGGGCGGGTCGGCGGGCCGTGCGTTCGTTCGGCCGGGAATCACCGCAGGCCGCAGGCTGTTGGCCAGTCCGCCGGACCGGACGATCCGGGCCGCCCCGGCCCGCTCCGGCCCCATCCGGGCCGGAAACGCCATGGCGGCCACCCGACGAAATGGTTAGCATCCCTAAATATGCCTGAGACTCACGGATCCACGGTGGAGCAATCCCCGAGCGGCTCACCGGACCCCGGCGCGAGCCCGCAGCCGGACGGCGCCCACCCGCAGCCGGACGGCAACGACCCGCAGGCCGTCGGCTGGCTGCGCCGCCTGGTCGGCTATTGCTGGCGCTCCCGTCGCAGCGTGCTGCTCGCCTTCGGCGCCTCGCTCGTCGGCATGGCCGTCACCTCGCTGGTGCCGCTGGTCACCAAGCTGATCATCGACGACGTCATCACCGCGCACACCCGTTCGCTGGTCCCCTGGGCGGTGGTGCTGCTGCTCGCCGCCGTCGTCGTCTTCGGTTGCACCCAGGTCCGCCGCTACTACGGCGGCCAGCTCGCCCTGGACGTCCAGCACGACATGCGCAGCGACCTGTTCCGCTCGCTCGGCCGGCTCGACGGCCACCGCCAGGACCGGCTGGACACCGGCCAGGTGGTCGGGCGCGCGACCTCCGACCTCCAGCTGATCAACGGCCTGCTCTCGATGCTGCCGATGATGACCGGCTACCTGCTGATGTTCGTCATGTCGCTGGCCGTGATGGTCTGGCTCTCCCCGCCGCTCACCCTGATAGCCCTGGTGATGGCCCCCGCGCTGTGGTGGATCACCGTCCTCAGCCGGAAGCGACTCTTCCCCGCCACCTGGGCCGCCCAGCAGGAGGCGGCCGCCGTCGCGGGTGTGGTGGACGGCGCGATCGGCGGTGTCCGGGTGGTCAAGGGCTTCGGTCAGGAGGCGCAGGAGCTGGACAAGCTGGAGCGGGCCTCCCGCAACCTGTTCGCGGCCCGGCTCCGGTCGATCCGGCTCAACGCCCGTTACAACCCGGCGATGCAGGCCGTCCCGGCGCTCGCGCAGGTCGCGGTGCTGGCCTTCGGCGGCTGGCTGGCCGTCGACGGCCAGGTGTCGCTCGGGACCTTCGTGGCCTTCTCCACCTACGTCGCGCAGATGACCGGACCGGTGCGGATGCTCACCATGGTCATCACGGTCGGCCAGCAGGCCCGGGCCGGCGTGGAGCGCGTCCTCCAGCTGATCGACGAGCGCCCGCTGGTCCAGGAGCGCCCGGACGCGCTCACCCTGGACCTCACCGGGGACTTCACCGGGGACGGCACCCGCGAAGGCAGCACCGCAGGCCCCCGCGCCACCGCAAGCCCCCGTGCCACCGCAGACACCCGCGCCACCACAGGCCCCCGAACCTCCGATGTCGCCCTGGAGTTCGACCAGGTCGAGTTCCGCTACGACCCCGAGCACCCCGCCCCCGTCCTGCACGGCCTCAGCCTGAAGCTCGCCCCCGGCGAGACCCTCGCCCTGGTCGGGGCTTCCGGCTCCGGCAAGTCGACGGTGGCGCAGCTGGTGCCGCGCTTCTACGACCCGGCGGCCGGCGCCGTCCGCCTCTACGGCCACGACCTGCGCGACCTCACCCTGGACTCGGTCCGGTCGGCGGTCGGCATCGTCCCCGAGGAGAGCTTCCTGTTCTCCGAGTCGGTCCGCACCAACATCGCCTACGGCCGTCCGGACGCCACGGACGAGCAGGTCGTGGCGGCCGCGCGGGCCGCCCAGGCCGACGAGTTCGTCCGCGCGCTGCCGGACGGCTACGAGACCAAGGTCGGCGAGCAGGGCCTGACCCTCTCCGGAGGCCAGCGCCAGCGGATCGCGCTGGCCCGGGCGATCCTCACCGACCCCCGGATCCTGCTGCTGGACGATGCCACCTCGGCGGTGGACCCGCAGGTCGAGGCGGAGATCCACGACGCGCTGCGTTCGGTGATGACCGGCCGCACCACGCTGCTGATCGCCCACCGCCGCTCGACCCTGCAGCTCGCCGACCGGATAGCCGTCCTGGATCACGGCCGGCTGCTGGACATCGGCACGCACGAGGAACTCGACGCCCGATGTCCCCAGTACCGGGCTCTGATCACCGACCCCGAGGCCGGCCGCACACCCCGGTCGTCCGAGGCCCCGCAGACCGTCGCGCAGACCTCTCCGCAGACCCCCGAGCAGCCCGCTGGGCAGCAGACCCCCGAGCAGCAGACCGCTGAGCAGACCGCCGAGCAGACCGAGGCGCGGTCCGCCTCCGAGCCCGTCGACGAACCGACCCCCACGCAGGCCCCGGCCCCGGAACCCGTCGCCCCGGAACCCGCCGCCCCGGCCACCCTCGACCTCCCCACCCCCGCCCTGGTCAAGGCGGCCCGCACCGCCGACCCCGACCTGCTGGCCAGGGTCGCGGCCCTCCCGCCGGCCGCCGACTCCCCGGCGGTCCAGCGCGCCGAGGCCGAGGCCGGTGACCCGGACTTCACCCTCCGCCGCCTGCTGCGCCCCTTCCGCGTCCCGCTCGCCCTGGCCCTGCTGCTCGTCGCGCTCGACGCGGCTTCCGGCCTGGTGCTGCCGGTGCTGATCCGGCACGGCATCGACCAGGGCGTCAGCAAGGCCCTGATGTCGGGGGTCGCCGTGGCCGCGCTCGCCGCGCTGGTGGTGGTGCTGCTGGACTGGTTGGTGCAGAGCGCCGAGAACCGGGTCAGCGGCCGTACCGGTGAGCGGGTGCTGTACCTGCTCCGCCTCAAGATCTTCGCCCACCTCAACCGGCTCGGCCTGGACTACTACGAGCGCGAGCTGTCCGGCCGGATCATGACCCGGATGACCACCGACCTGGACTCGCTGACGTCCTTCCTGCAGACCGGTGTGGTCACCGCCGTGGTCAGCCTGCTGACCTTCGGCGGGATCTTCGCCGCGCTGCTGATCATCGACGCCGGCCTGGCCCTGGTGGTCTTCGCGGTGCTGCCCCTGCTGGTGATCGCGACGCTGGTGTTCCGCCGGAAGTCCAGGGACCAGTACGAGCTGTCCCGGGACCTCATCAGCACCGTCAACGCCGACCTCCAGGAGAACGTGGCGGGCATGCGGATCGTCCAGGCCTTCCGTCGCCTGGATACCAACACGGACCGCTTCGTCGCCCGGGGCGTCGCCTACCGCGAGGCCCGGGTGCGCGCGCAGCTGTACATCTCGCTGTACTTCCCGTTCGTCCAGTTCCTCTCCAGCGTGGCCGCCGCGCTGGTGCTGATCGTGGGCGCGGCCCGGGTCGACGCCGGGACGCTGACGGTCGGCGCGCTGGTCGCGTACCTGCTGTACATCGATCTGTTCTTCGCGCCGGTCAACCAGCTGTCCCAGGTGTTCGATGGCTACCAGCAGGCTTCGGTGGGCCTCGGCCGGATCCGGGAGCTGCTGCGCACCCCGACCGCCACGGCCGAGGCGGCCGACCCCGTGCCGGTGCCCGAGGGGCTGCGCGGCGAGATCTCCTTCGAGGGTGTCGGCTTCGCCTACAACGGCGGTGCGGACGGCGCCCCGAACGTGCTGACCGGTGTGGACCTGCACATTCCGGCCGGGCAGACGGTGGCGCTGGTGGGCGAGACCGGTGCCGGCAAGTCGACGCTGGTGAAGCTGGTAGCCCGGTTCTACGACGCGACGGAGGGCACCGTGCGGGTGGACGGGGTCGACCTCACCCGCTTCGACCTGGCGCAGTACCGCCACCGGCTGGGCGTGGTGCCGCAGGAGGCGTACCTGTTCGCGGGCACGGTGCGCGAGGCGATCGCGTACGGCCGGCCCGACGCCTCGCCGGCCGAGGTGGAGGCGGCGGCCCGGGCGGTCGGCGCGCACGACATGATTGTCCGGTTGTCCGGCGGCTACGACCACGAGGTCGCGGGTCGCGGCCGCAACCTCTCGGCCGGCCAGCGGCAGTTGATCGCGCTGGCCCGGGCCGAACTGGTCGATCCGGACGTCCTGCTGCTCGACGAGGCGACCGCGGCGCTCGACCTGGCCACCGAGGCGGTGGTCAACCAGGCCGCGGACCGGCTCAGCGGCGGCCGCACCACGCTGGTCATCGCCCACCGGCTGACCACCGCCGAGCGCGCCGACAGGGTCGTCGTGCTGGACCACGGCCGGGTGGTCGAGGACGGTACGCACACCGAGCTGCTCGCCCGGGGCGGCACGTACGCCCGGCTCTGGCAGGCGTTCATCGCGGACGGCCATCCGGCGGTCGAGGCCGTCGCCGCGGGGTAGCCGACTGCCCGCGATCAGTCTGGCGGGCCGTCGCCGGCGGCCGCCAGACTGATCGTCAGGCGGCGATCAGCGAGGCCAGCAGGCCGGTGGCGTCGATCCCGTGCGGCAGGTCGCTGACCTGTCCGTCCCCGACCTCGACCACGCGCCAGCCGGAGCCGTCGGCCCGGCGGGCGAGGTCGGTGGTGACGAAGCGGCAGCCGAGCATCCGGACCAGGGGGCGGACGCCGGTGAGGTCGGGTTCGACATCGTGATGGGGTGCGTCGGGGTGCGGCCCGACCAGGACGGGTTCGCCGTCCAGCCACCACACCCGCGCCTCCACGGCCCGCCCGCTCCCACGGCCCGAACGGCCATCCGACCCTCCGCCCGAGTCGTCGCCCGATCCTTCCTCCGATCCTTCGCCGAAGTCGTCGACCGAGCTGCCGCCCGGCCCGTCGGCCGGCCGCTCGAACTCCTCGTACCGCCGCAGCACCACCCCGCCGGTCAGGAACTCGCCCTGGAGCTCGACGAACCGCGCCACCACCCGCCCGACGCTCGCCAGATCGGCCAACTCGGGGACGTAGCAGGCCTCGTGCCACTCGTGCTTGCGCGACTTCACGTAGTCCTTGACGATCGCCGGCCCGCTCCCGCCGAGCCGGGCCGCGGCGGCCGCCAGCTCTTCCGGCCCGGGCACCGCGGAAGCGGCGGTGGGGATCCACGTGCTGGGCGGAGTCGCCCCCTCGAACACGTCGTACCAGCCCGGCAGTTCGTGTGCCGTCGCATAGCCGGCCGGGCTGGTCAGCAGGGCGCAGCCGCGCGCGGCGAGCGCGGTGGCGAAGCCGGTGTAGCGGGCGGACGGAAGCATCCAGCCCCGGTACCAGAGCGGACCCCGGTCCTGCGGCACCCACCGGACCGCCTGCTCGGCGTGCCCGGCGAGCAGCGCGTCGTGGTCGACCAGGTGGTGCTCGCCGCCCAACTCCCGCAGCAGCCTGGCCTCCCAGGCGAAGTGCGGGTCGGGCCGGCGCGGGTTGAGCGGGTCGGCGGGGAAGAGGATCGCGGGTACGGGCATGGCCGTCAGGGTAAGGCCCGGGCGGGGCGGCGTCGGCGGCTTTCGGCGCGTCAAACCCGCTCGACGGCCCGGCCGGGTGCTGGGAGAGTGATCCGATGCGAAATCTGCTGAGACTCCGTACACGTGTCCCCCGGCAGGCGGCTCGCACGGTGGTCCTGGACGAGGACGGCTCGGTCTTCCTGCTCCGTTCGGACAACGACGAGGTCGGCGTCCACTGGACCATGCCGGGCGGCGGGCTGGAGCCCGGCGAGACCCCGTGGACCGGCGCCCGGCGCGAACTCTGGGAGGAGACGGGCTGGAGCGACCTCGAACCGGGCCCGCTGCTCTGCACTTGGGAACACGACTTCACCTGGCACGGCACCCCGGTCCGTCAGCACGAGCACATCTACCTCACGGGCGGACCGCACCGCGGCCCGGTCGGTGACGTCAGCGCGGTGCACGCCGAGGACCGGATCCTCGACTGGCGCTGGTGGACCCCGGCCGACCTGGCCGACGAGCACGCCGACGCGCTCTGGCCGCCCCGGCTGCCGGAGTTGCTGGCCGCCGTCCGCGAGGGCTGGGCCGTCGACGGGCGCCCCCCGGTACCCGTCGACCTCGGCTTCATCCCGAACGCCCCGGCCGCCCGCTGACGGCCACCCGCTGACCGCTCCCCGACGCACGGCCGACCGCGATCTCCTGGCTGACGTCTCCTGACCGTTGCCGACGGGCCCCGAACGCGCGCTGCTACGAACGCACGCCCCTACGGGCGCCCGCCGCGTCGCGCCCGCCCACCCGGGCCGGATTCCCAACCGTGCAGGTCCAGCTCCCGGTCGTGCAGCGCGCAGGGGTTCATCAGCACGGTCAGTTGCGCGTCGGCCAACTGCTCGAAGGCGAGCCCGGTGGCGGACAGCAGCTGCTCGGTCGGCACCGAGACGGCGATGGCGGCGCGCCAGGAGGGCAGCACGATCAGGCTGGTGCCGCGGCCGATCCGGACCGGTTCCGCCGTAACCCGGACCGGCGCCCGCTCCTCCGGGCGGCCGACGGCCTCGGGCTGGTTCGGGCTGCCGCCGATCAGGATGCCGAGTGGTGTCTCGGCCCACGCCGCCTCAGGGGCGGCGGCCGACGGAGCCGTCACCGCCCCCGTGCCTCCGATGAGTTCACCTGTACCGGGTGCGGCTGCCGCCCAGACCTCGGCCGGGAGAGCGGCGGAGGTCACGGGTGTCGTAGGTGCTGTCCCGATCGGTTCGGTCGCGGCCGTCTCCCGTGCGGCCGCCCCCTGCCCGGTCGCGTCGGCCTGCGGGTGCATCCGGCGCAGCCGGCGCGAGGGCGCGGGGCGCCGGGAGCCGGCGGCCCGGAGTTCCTCGCGCGCCGCGCGCAGCACGGGCACGGCCCGGTCGCCCTCGGGCGCGACGGCCGGCCGACCGAACCTGCCGGCCCCGGTCCCGGCCCGCCCGCCCACGGCCTCGGCCTCGCCACCCGGAACGTCTCCACGGTGCTCAACACGCTCACCGCCCGCGCCGCCCTCACGGACCGCGCCGTCCTCGCCGTCCCCGTCCTCGGCGCTCTCGCCCAGCAGCGCCCGGACTTCCGTAGCCGGTCGCCGGCACGCGGCCGCCAGGTCGGCGACCGAGCGGCCTTGGGCGCGGGCGGCCCGCAGCCGGTCGGCGAGCGCCGCTCGCAGCCGCGAGGTCGTCGGATCGTCCGCAGCCGCCTCGCCCCCCGCCGCCGCGAGTCCGCCGTCTGCCCCGCCGTCCTCCCGTCCGCGCGGCTGCGGCACCGAGTCGTGGCGTGAGCCGCCGGCCTGGCGCGGCCCGCCGGCCGTGCCGGACGGGGCGGCGCCCGGAGTGCCGGCCGGGCCGGTCTCGGCGGCCGTCGTGATGGAGCAGCGTGCGGCGTGCGGGGGCGCGGATCCGGCGCTGTCCCCGGGCGGGCCGGGCAGGGACGGGTCGGTTGCGGCGGGGTGGAGCGAGGTCATCGGCACGGGCCCTTCGGCGGACGGTCCGGATGATCCTCCCGCACCGCGCGACCAGCTCCAAGCATCAATTCCGGGGGTGTGCGCGAGACCACTGCCCGCCCCTACGCCCCGTGTCGGCTCAAGTGCCGGGCGCGACGAAGCCCTTGAGGTCGGCGAGCACCGCGTTGGCCGCCATGACACCGAGCCCGAGGAACCAGGTTTCGTCCGAAACCGGCCGGGCCTGACCGGACTTGACCGCGCCGAGGGTCTTCCAGAGCGCGCCGCCGAGCACCGCGTCCTGGTTGGTGGAGCTGGGGCTGCCGTACACGCCGTAGAAGATCCAGTCGGCGTCGGCCTTGTCGATCTGCTCCGGGCTGACCTCCACCGCGAGTTCCTTGACCTGTTCGATCTTGGGCTGTGGCAGCGGGATGTCGGTGAGGATGGTGCCGATGAAGGACAGCTCGGCGTACAGCCGGGTCCGGCCGGGCATGAAGCGCAGCGGCGTGATGGTGGGCCGCTTGTCGCCGAGCTTGGCGCCGATCGCGGTGGCGGCCGCCTGGTACGCGTCGAGCTGGGTCTTGGCCTCGGCCTCCAGGCCGAACGGGCTGGCGTTGAGCTGGAAGTTCTGCTTCCAGGGGTAGCCGGGGCGCAGCGAGAAGACGGTCGGCGCGATCTTGGACAGCTGCGCGTACTGGTCCTGGGCGCGCAGCTGGCTGCCGAGGATCAGGTCGGGCTTGAGCGCGGCGATGGCCTCCAGGTTGAGGCTGTTGATGGTGCCGACGTTGGCCGGGTTGCCGGCCTTGTCCTTGAGGTAGGACGGCAGGGACTTGGAGCCGTCGGTGTAGACGATGCCGACCGGCTGGATGCCGAGTGCGACGACGTTGTCGAGTTCGCCGGTGTCCAGGACCACGACCCGGGTGGGCTTGGCGGGGATGACGGTCTCGCCCATGGCGTGCTTGACGGTGCGCGGGTAGACGCCGGGGGCGGCGTCGGTGCCGAAGCCCTTCATCTTCTCGATCACGGTGGCGTAGTCGTCGCCGCCCTGCTTGACCGACTTCTGGTCGGGCGATGCGCCGCCGGTGCCGGGGGTCGCGCCGCCGGAGCCGCCGCTGCTGCCCGAGCCGCCGGAGCTGCCGCAGGCGGTGAGCAGTCCGCCGAGGCCGAGGACCGCCCCGCCGGCGATCCCGGCGGAGAGGAACCTGCGGCGGGAGGGGGTGCGGGGGGCGAGGACCAGGCCGTCGGGGTGGGGGGCCACGCGACGCTCCTTCGAATCGAGGTTAGGTGAGGCAAACCTATCCGAAGCGCCCGAGGGGGGCGTAGTGGCCCGTCCGGGCCGAGGGCGAACCATCTCAAACCTTGACATAAGGGAGAAATTCTCTTGACCCTGATCCTTTGAAACCAAGGTACACCGCTTAACGCGCCGTTAATGCTGCACCTTGATGGCCTTCGCCGAGAACGAATCGAAGCAAGTGGTTTAGATCACCAAGGGTTGGTCTACTCAACCTTCCATGCTCGCGCCTAGGGTGCGCTGGTGTTTGATCAGCAGCTCTCAGAGCACGGAAGCAGCGGCCGGGCAATGGCGCCCGACGCTCCGCAGGGTGCCCCGGTCAGTGGCATCAGTGGTGGAGTCCCCGACCAGGGGACAGCTGGGGGAGCGGGGGACAAGGGTCTACGGGGCAACTCGGTGGGCCTGCTGGGCAGTGTGGTCCTGGGCGTCTCCACGGTCGCCCCGGTCTACTGCCTGACCGCGACACTCGGGCCGACCGTCACCGCGGTCGGCGTCCAGATGCCCGCCGTGTTCCTGGCCGGCTTCCTGCCGATGCTGCTCGTCGCGTTCGCCTACAAGGAGCTGAACAAGGACTTCCCGGACTGCGGCACGTCCTTCACCTGGACGGTCAAGGCCTTCGGCCCCCGGGTCGGCTGGATGGCCGGCTGGGGCCTGACCGTCGCGACCATCATCGTGCTCTCCAACCTGGCCGGGGTCGCGACCGACTTCCTCTACCTGATGCTCGGCGAGATGACCGGCAGGAGCTGGGTCGCCGAACTCGACCAGAACCAGGCCGTCCACCTGCTCACCGTCGTCCTGCTGATCGCCGGCGCCACCGCGATGAGCTACCGGGGGATGACCGCCACCAAGTGGTTCCAGTACAGCCTGGTGGGCCTCCAACTCGCCGTGCTGGTGCTCTTCTCGGCCATCGCCATCGGCAAGGCCGCCGCCGGCGACCTGCCCGACTCGATCGGCTTCTCGTTCTCCTGGCTCAACCCGCTCCAGGTCAGCTCCTTCAGCGCCTTCACCGCCGGTCTGTCTCTGTCGATCTTCATGTACTGGGGCTGGGACACCTGCCTCACCATGAACGAGGAGACCCTCGGCAGCGCCAAGACCCCCGGCCGTGCCGCGATGGTCTCCATGGTCACCCTGGTCGGCTCGTACCTGCTGGTCGCGATCGCCGCCCAGATGTTCGCGGGCGTCGGCTCCACCGGCTCCGGCCTCAGCAACCCGGAGACCTCCGACAACGTCTTCGCCGCGCTCGCCCGCCCGGTCCTCGGCTCGCCGTGGAGCGTCCTGCTCTTCCTGGCCGTCGTCGCCAGCGCCGCCGCCAGCCTCCAGACCACCTTCATCCCGGTGGCCCGCACCCTGCTCGCGATGAGCGCCTACCGCGCCGTGCCGCCGCGCTTCGGCGCCGTCCACCCGCGCTTCCGCACTCCCGGGTACGCCACCGTCGCGGCCGGCATCGCCACCGCCGTCTTCTACGTCGGCATGAGCCTGATCAGCGAGAACGTCGTCCAGGACACCATCCTGGCGCTCGGCCTGATGATCTGCTTCTACTACGCGCTGACCGCGTTCGCCTGCGTCTGGTACTTCCGCCACTCGCTGCGCACCGGCCCCCGCGACCTGTTCCTCAAGGGCATCGCCCCGCTGCTCGGCGGCGTGCTGCTGAGCGGGGTCTTCCTGCAGACCCTCACTGACGCCTGGAGCCCGGACTACGGCAGCGGCGCCGTCTTCGGCATCGGCTCGGTGTTCGTCATCGGCGTCGGCATCCTGCTGCTCGGCGCCGTCCTGATGACCTGCTACGGGCTGGCCCGGCCGGAGTTCTTCCGCGGCGAGACGCTGCGCAAGGACACCCCCGCGCTGGTCGTCGAGGACTGAGAGGACCGGGAGGACCGGGAGCGCCGAAAACCGACCACGCCGCCGGGCATCGACGCTATCCTCGACCGCATGAAGCTTTACGCGGGCCAGTGCTGGTGGCCGTCCTGAGGGACGGCCACCTCACCCGCTCGACCAGGGCCGTCCGGATTGGACGGCCCTTTCGCGTTTCCCACGGAACGGGCCCCCGCCCCGGACGGCCGCCACCGCCGCCGTACCGAGGAGAAACCCGATGACCACCGCGACGACCGCGACCAACGCGACGACCCCGACGACCTCGACGACCCCGTCCGTGGCCACCACCGCCACCTTCACCGCCGACCCGGCCGGCCACCGCGTCCTCACCGGGGACCGCCCCACCGGACCGCTGCACCTCGGCCACTACTTCGGCACCCTGCACAACCGCGTCCAGCTCCAGAACCAGGGCGTCGAGATGTTCGTCGTGATCGCCGACTACCAGGTCATCACCGACCGGGACATCGCCGACCGGCTCGCCGAGCACACCGAGAACCTCGTCCTCGACTACCTCGCGGCCGGCCTCGACCCCGACCGCGCCACGATCTTCGCGCACAGCGCCGTCCCCGTCCTCAACCAGCTGCTGCTGCCCTTCCTCAGCCTGGTCAGCGTCGCCGAACTGAACCGCAACCCCACCGTCAAGGACGAGATCGCGCACTCCCGCCAGTCCGCCGTCAACGGGCTGATGTTCACCTACCCCGCCCACCAGGCCGCCGACATCCTCTTCTGCAAGGCGAACCTCGTCCCGGTCGGCCAGGACCAGCTGCCCCACCTCGAAGTCGCCCGCACCATCGCCCGCCGCTTCAACGAGCGCTACCCGCACGCCGACGGCGGCACCGTCTTCCCCACCCCCCGCGCACTGCTCTCCGACGCCCCGCTGCTGCTCGGCACCGACGGCGGCAAGATGAGCAAGAGCCGGGGCAACTCCGTCCCCCTCGGCGCCACCGAGGACGAGACCGCCCGGATCATCCGCGGTGCCAGGACCGATGCCGACCGCCGGATCAACTACGACCCGGCCAACCGGCCCGAGGTCTCCAGCCTCGTCCTGCTCGCCGCGCTCTGTCAGGACCGCGCACCCGAGGAGATCGCCGAGGAACTCGGCGACGGCGGGGCCGCCGCGCTCAAGCGCACCGTCACCGACTCCGTCAACGAGTACCTCCGCCCCCTGCGCGCCCGCCGTGCCGAACTCGCCGCCGACCGAGGCCACCTGCGCCAGGTCCTGCGCGACGGGGCCGAACGCGCCAACGCCGTCGCCGACGCCACCCTCGACGAGGTCAGGAAGGTGATGGGGGCGATCTGAAGAACCGCCCCGCACCGTCGGGGCACCTCCGGCGTACCTTCGGCGTACCTCCGGCCCGAAGACGTCGGCTCGCGGACATCGGCCCGTCGAAACGGGGGCATATCGTCACCGGGCGGCCTCGACCACACCGAGGCCGCCCGTACCCGGCCTCCCCCGAAAGGCGTCCCGGCCCATGGACCAGCACCCGACCACGCCCGGCCAGGGTCTGACCCGCCCGCCGCACCTGCGCCCCGGCGACCACATCGCCGTCGTCGCCCCCAGCGGCCCGATCGACTCCCAGCGACTCACCGACGGCTGCGCGATCCTCCGCTCCTGGGGCCTGCGAGTCACCGTCGCCCCGCACGTCCTCGACGCCCACCCCACCCTCGGCTACCTCGCCGGCACCGACGCCGACCGCGCCGCCGACCTCCAGTCCGCCTGGCTCGACCCCACCGTCGACGCCGTCATCTGCGCCCGCGGCGGCTACGGCGTCCACCGCATGGTCGACCTGCTCGACTGGGACGCCATGCGCGCCGCCCCGCCCAAGCCGTTCATCGGCTTCAGCGACGTCTCCTCCCTCCAGGAGGCCTTCGCCCAGCGGCTCGGCATCGCCACCCTCTACGGGCCGATGAGCGCGGCCGGCTCCTTCATCGCCGACGGACCGACCGCCGAGCACCTGCGCCGCACCCTCTTCGAGCCCACGGCCACCACCGTGCTCACCTCACCGACCGCCACCGCCCTCGTCCCCGGCCGCGCCCGGGGTGTCACCGCGGGCGGCTGCGTCCACGTCCTCGCGGCCGAGCGCGGCACGCCCGCCGCCCGGCCCTCCTACGCCGGCGGCATCCTGATCCTGGAGGACGTCAACGAGCACCCGTACCAGCTCGATCGGCTCCTCACCCAGTTCCTGCGCTCCGGTGCGTTCGACGGGGTCGCCGGCATCGCGCTCGGCTCCTGGGACGGTTGCGGACGGCTCGACCGCGTCCGGGACGTCATGCTCGACCGCCTCGGTCCGCTCGGCATACCCGTCATCTGGGAACTCGGCTTCGGCCACTGCCCCTCCACCCTGACCGTCCCGCTCGGCGTCCCCGCCGTCCTCGACGCCGACGCCGGCACCCTCACCCTGGAGATGCCCGCCCTCGCCGAGCGGTGAGGCCCGGGCCGGCGGTGAGTAGGGTGCGGCCATGAACGAGGACCGCCTCACCGCCCTCGCCCTCGGCTTCCTCCGGGGCCCGGGCAGCAACGCCCGTACGATCTTCGGACTTGCCGGCCCGCCCGCCGCCGGCAAGTCCACCCTGGCCCGGCACCTGGTCGCCGAGATCGAACGCGCCGAAGGCCCCGGCAGCGCCGCGTACGTCCCGCTCGACGGCTTCCACCTGTCCGCCGCCCAGCTGGACCGCCTCGCCCTGACCCACCGCAAGGGCGCCCCCGCCACCTTCGACGCCCACGGCTACGTCGCCCTGCTGCGCCGCATCGCCGCCGACCGCTTCCAGGACATCTACGTCCCCGACTTCGACCGCACCCTCGATGAACCGGTCGCCGCCCGCCACGTCGTCCGCCCGCACACCCGCCTCGTCATCACCGAGGGCAACTACCTCGCCTCCACCGGCACCCCGTGGCCGGAGGCCCGCCGCCTGCTGCGCGAACTCTGGTACGTGGACACCGACGACGCCCTCCGTGAGGAGCGGCTGCTCCGCCGCCACCGCGACGGCGGCCGCGACGAGGCCACCGCCCGCCACTGGGTGACCGGCAACGACCACCCCAACGGCGAGTACGTGAAAGCCGGCCGCGCCCTCTGCACCCGGACCGTCCCCGGCAGCGGCTTGCCCGTGACGCCGGCCAGGGGTAGTGTTCTCTAGTCGCTCGGCAGGGAGCACCGGACACGCATCGGCGCGGACGGTCCCGGGGCGGCCAATCCTCTTGAAACACCATTTCCCGGTTCGGGCTGGGTCGCGTCTTGTCGCGGCTTGGTTCTTATTCGGCGTGTTCGTTTTATTGGATTGCGGCCGATTCGCTTTTCGGAGCAGGGATCGGCTAGAGTTTGAAACGTCGGACGGGGCATCAAGCCGCAGAAGACACCAGCGAGTTGGATGAACGAAGCGCCGGAAACGGAGCGGAAAACATCTGGTAAGCTGGAAACACGAAAGAACGAAGCGCCCGGAGGGCCCGCTGGAAGGCGGTCCGAAGGAAGTGTCCGTTCCTTGAGAA